>CAZISX010000020.1:8741-19940 GCA_964542005.1 uncultured Spirochaetales bacterium | reverse complement strand
GGTTGAAAAATGAAAAATAAACAAATCAAGCCAATTGAACCTCAACCTGTTTTTGCTCCAATAGATATAAAAAATAGAATTTTTACCTTTCGTGGAATTCAAGTAATGATTGATAAAGATATTGCAGAATTGTATGGAGTTGAAACAAAGAGACTTAATGAGCAGGTTAAAAGAAATATTGAACGATTTCCTGATAATTTCAGGTTTCAACTGACATTAAATGAAAAAGAAGAACTGGTCGCAATTTGCGACCAGTTCAAAAGTCTTAAACATTCAAGCAGCACTCCTTACGCTTTCACGGAGCAGGGCGTTGCCATGCTTTCTGCTGTTTTAAAAAGCAAAACTGCAATAAATACAAGCATAATGATTATAAATGCTTTTGTTGAAATGAGAAGATATCTTTTTCAAAATGCTCAATTATTTCAGAGGATTGATAAGCTGGAAATTAAACAGTTGGAGACAAATAAAAAATTTGAACAACTTTTTGATGCGCTGGAAACCAACACTTTGCATCCCAAGCAGGGAATTTTTTATGACGGACAAATATTTGATTCCTATCAGTTAATATCCGATATTATTCGTAGTGCAGAAAAATCTATCAGAATTATTGATAATTATCTTGATGACACTGTTCTGAAAATTATCTCAAAGCAGAAAAAAGGTGTAAAAACAAGTCTCTACACAAAAAATATAACAGAAGCATTAATTCAGGATGTTGAAAAATTCAATTCCCAATATGGGAATCTTGAACTTTCCGAGCTAAAAACAGCACACGACCGTTTTCTAATAATTGATGAAAAAACTGTTTATCACTTTGGTGCCTCTCTAAAAGATGCTGGTAAAAAATGGTTTGCTTTCTCAAAAATTGATATAGATGCAAAAGAAATAATAAATAAATTAAGGGGTTGTTGATGTCAATATCCAAAAAACAATTTGAACAATTGGTAAAAGGCTTTAAATTTAGGGAGCTTTTTAACGAACTGGGCTGGGATAATGATAAAACAGCCGTTCCACCGGTTTCAGAGGATAAAGAAGTGTTTAATCTTAAGGCCGTTGCTCATAAAAGCGGTTTTAAAATTATAATATGCCCTCCCCAAGATGATGGTTTGATTCCTGATTATTCAATGAGGAAAAAGATTGAATCAAAAATTACAAAACTCTTCCAGGAACATTTGATTATTTACACAGATTCAGCAAATAAAGAACAAATATGGCAACTTACAATAAGGCATACAGGAAAACCATCAAAAACAGTAGAAACCAGATACAAAATTGATCAATCACCAGAGCTTCTTTATCAGAAAGCATCTGGATTATTTTTTTCACTCGATGAAGAGGAAAAAATAACAATTGTTGATGTAACCGCAAGAGTTTCAGAAAATTTCAGCCAAAACAGCGAAAAAGTCACAAAAAAATTCTATGAAGGATTTAAAAGAGAACACACCGCTTTTATAGATTTTATCAAAGGAATTGAAGACAAATTCAATCTTGACTGGTATGCTTCACTCATGCTTAACAGGCTTATGTTCTGCTATTTTATTCAGAAAAAAGGTTTTTTGGACAACAACCGAAATTACCTTAAAGAAAAGCTTAAGCTTTGCAAGTCAAAAAATGGGGAAAATCAGTTTTATTCGTTTTATCGCAATTTTCTGCTTGTTCTTTTTCACAGCGGACTTGGTGCACCGGAGCACTCAAAAGATATTGAAATAGAAATTGGCAAAATTCCCTATTTAAATGGAGGACTTTTTGATGAGCACGAAATAGAAAAAACCTATAAGAACATTGACATAAGCGATAATGCATTTGAGCAGATTTTTGATTTTTTTGATCAGTATGAATGGCATCTCGACACACGGGCTAATGCAAGCGGCAAAGAGGTAAACCCAGATGTAATTGGCTTTATTTTTGAAAAATATATAAACGATCGGGCACAAATGGGAGCATATTATACAAAAGAGGATATTACCGAATATATTGGCAAAAACTGCATTATTCCTTTTCTTTTTGATGAAACAAAAAGAAGATGTCCAGAAAGTTTTGAAAAAAACGCAGAGTTTTTTAAAACAATTAAAGAATCTGGCAACAACTATATCTATCCATCAGTGAAATATGGAATCCCTGAAAATGAAGATATTTTTTCAGACCTGCCGGAAGAAATAAAAAAAGGATTTAATCCAGAACTGGAGCAAAAAATTGTTGATGGAAGCGGCATATATCTTTCTGATTTAAGAATATCCTGGAACAAAGTTGCACCAGAGACAATTGCACTGCCAACAGAAATTTATAGAGAAGTAATAGAAAGGAGGAAAAGATACAAAGAAATAAAAAACAAAATAGATTTAGGCGAGATAGCAGGAATCAATGACTTTATAACATACAATCTAAACATTCGTCAGTTTTCGCAGGATGTTATTGAAAATACTAATGATCCTAAATTTCTAAAAGCTTTTTACAATGCTATTTCAAGCACAACCATACTTGATCCGACTTGCGGATCTGGTGCCTTTCTTTTTGCTGCTTTAAATATTTTAGAGCCACTTTATGAAGCATGTATATCAAGAATGAGAGCATTTGTTGAAGATGAAGACAGAGCAAACAAAGATGAAAAACCGGCATTTTACAACAAACACAAATATTTCAGAGAAATTCTTCAAAAAGTACAAAGTCCTGAGCACCCCAATTTGCAGTATTTTATCTATAAAAGCATAATATTAAACAATCTTTATGGCGTTGATATAATGAAAGAGGCAGTGGAAATTGCTAAACTCCGTCTTTTTCTAAAGCTTGTTGCAACTGTCGAGCCGAATTATCAAAAACCCAACTTTGGTCTGGAGCCACTTCCTGATATAGATTTTAATATAAGGAGCGGAAACACATTAATTGGATTTGCAAACAATAATGAACTTGATGATGCTCTTTTAAAAACCATTGAAGGACCGAATATATTAAGACCTATTATTGATGAAAAAATGGAAGTAGTTTCAATGGCTTTTAAGAGATACAAAGAAATCCAGCTTAAAGGCTGTGCTGAATATAAAGAATTCAAAGAAGCAAAAGATGATTTATTCAAAAGGCTAAACGAGCTAAATCAAACACTGCACAAATTTCTTCACCGCAAAGATTATATGAATATTGAACAAGACAATTGGGTTGACACACATAAACCATTTCACTGGCTAGCAGAGTTTTATGAGATAATCCATGACAAAGGTGGTTTTGATGTAATTATTGGGAATCCGCCGTATGTGGAATATTCAAAAGTTAAGAAAGATTATGAACTGAAAAATTTTTTAACATTAGATTGCAATAATCTGTGGGCATATGTTTTAGAAAGAGTGTTTTTATTATCACCAAACAAATCTTATATCAGTATGATTGTTCCTATGAGTTTAACAAGTAGCTCTAGGATGTTGCCCATTCAAAAAATGATAATTGAAAAAGGGAGGCTATGGGTTTCAAATTATGAAAGTGGTTCAAACCCTGGCCAGCTTTTTGTTGGTGTTAAACAAAACCTGTCAATTTTTATTTTAAACATAGGCAAAATAAAAACTTATCATACCACTAAATTCACAAGATTTTTTAAAGAGGCCCGAAATAATGTTTTTGAAGTAATTTGTTACGCAAATATTAATAGTAAAAGCTTCTTAAATTTTGGTATTCATAAAATTGGAAATACTATACAATATAGATTACTCTGTTCTTTATTCAAAAACAAACCTTTAATAATGGAAATGGTTGCTTCATCAGAAAATAAGATTTTTGTTCATAGAATTGCCAGCTACTATATAAAATGTTTTGATTTTACTCCATATTTCTCAAGTGAAAGAGATGGCGAGAAAAAATCAGAGGATTATAAGGAATATTGTTTTGAAAACGATAAAAATATTTATTTGGCCGCTATTTCAAGTTCATTGTTTTACATTTATTGGCAAGTATATTTTGATAATTTTAAAGCAGGCAAACATTGTATAGAGTCTTTTCCTTTTTCATCACTAAAAACTGCAAAAGACAAAACAAAAAGACTCAAAGAGCTTTCTGTTTTAATGATGGATAATATGCTTAAAAATTCTATTAGAATTGTTGCCAAATATAAATCTACAGGCAAGGTAGAGTATGATAACTTTTTTCCTAGACTCTCCAAACCCATTATCGACGAAATAGACAAAGTTCTTGCAGAACATTATGGATTTACACACGATGAGCTTGATTTTATTATTAATTATGACATCAAATATCGCATGGGAAAAGAGCTGGATGATGGAGAGGAATAAATATTTGACCCAACTTGGCAACTGAGAAAAGCAAATAAATTAAAGGAGTTATCGTGACATTTAACACCTACTTCGACAATGCAGCAACCTCTTTTCCAAAGCCGGCTGAGGTTGCGCTTGAGATTTCCAGATATTTGAATGAACTAGGCGGAACTTATGGCCGGAGCTCATTTGGCAGAACGCTACAAGTTTCGAGAAATGTTGAGGAAACAAGCTCTCTTCTCTCAGATATGTTTGGTGTGAAAAAATCATCTCATATAGTTTTCACACACAATGCGACTCATGCTATAAATATTGTTCTTAAAGGGCTTAATCTTAAAAACTGTGAGGTGGCGGTGAGCTCTCTTGAGCACAACGCTGTTATGCGGCCGCTTAGTGCTCTTTCGCTGAAAAACAATATAAAAATCGTGGAGTTGCCTTGTTTTGAAGACGGTTTTCTTGATTTGAAAAGAGCGGCTCAATTTATTTCTGAAAAAACAGCTCTTGTAATTGTAAATCATCAGAGTAATGTCAACGGCGTTATTCAGCCTGTTCAAAAACTGCACGAAATTATTGGAGAAATCCCTATTCTTCTTGATGCTTCCCAATCTTCTGGTCATGTTGATATTGAGCTTGAAAAATGGGGGATTGATTTTGCGGCATTTACAGGTCACAAAGGTTTGCTTGCGCCGACTGGAACCGGAGCTCTCTATGTTAAAAAACCTGAGTTAATTGAAACACTTATTCAAGGCGGAACTGGCAGCAGATCTGAGGATTTTGAAATGCCTCTCTTTCTTCCTGATAAATTTGAGGCTGGAACTCCAAATATTGCCGGTATTTTTGGGCTTAGAGCTGCGCTTTTGAACAAACCCGTATCAGCCCACAAAAAAGATGATTTTCTTCAATTAATAGAGGAAGTTAAGAGGATTGAAGAGCTCAATATTCTCGCTGCTCAAAATCCTGAAAATCAGGGTGATTTGTTCTCTGTTTTTTCGCAGAAAATGGATTGTTCTACCCTTGGCTCAAGGCTTTTTGATGATTTTGGAATTGAAACAAGAATCGGGCTTCACTGTGCGCCGCTTGCTCATAAATTTCTTGGAACTTTCCCCGACGGAGCTGTGCGGATAAGTGTTTCTCCCTACCACTCAAAAGAAGATTTTGATTATTTATTAAATGCAATAAAAACGGTAATGCAATGATTTTATTTGTTTTTGAGTCAACCCACGCTGTAATTTCGGCTGAGAAAAAATCGCTTGCAGCCGGGATAAAATGCAACATTATTCCTGTCCCCCGCTCCATTTCATCCCAGTGCGGGCTTGCTGTCGAGATTAATGATGACGATGAGGCTAAGCTTTCGGAAATACTTAATAATTTTGAGATAACCTATTCTCTGCACAGAGATTATAAAAAGTGAGGAAGTATGAAAAACTCTTTTGATTTACTGACTACTGTTGAATATGGCGGCTGTTCGGCAAAGCTTCCGGCACAGCTGCTTGAACAAATATTGGGTGAAATTCCTTTTGAAAAATCGCCGAATCTGCTGGTTGGTGCTGAGACAAGCGATGATGCTGCTGTCTGGAAAATTAATGATGAGACTGCGATTATCCACACAACCGACTTTTTTCCGCCAATTTGTTCTGATCCTTTTGAGTTTGGGGAAATTGCGGCGGCAAATGCGTTAAGCGATGTTTTTGCGATGGGCGGAAAAGCGTTAACTGCCCTGAATCTTGTGATGTTTCCGGCAACAATTGATATTTCTGTTTTGAAGGAGATTCTTCTTGGCGGTGCTGAAAAAGTTAAGGAAGCTGGCGCGGTTTTATGCGGCGGTCACACAATAAACGATTATCCGCCAAAGTACGGGCTTGCTGTGACTGGCGTTGTTCATCCTGATAAAATTATTAAAAACTGTTCGGCAAAACCGGGCGAAGTGCTTATTTTAACAAAGCCGCTCGGCACTGGGGCGATTGTCGCAGGTCAGAGAATTGGCGAGGTTTCAAAGGAAAATTATCAAAAAGCACTTGATACAATGAAGCTTTTAAACAGATTTGGTGCTGAAATTATGCAGAAATATGGTGTCACCTGTGCGACAGATGTAACTGGTTTCAGCCTTCTCGGTCATGCGTTTGAAATTGCAAAAGGAAGTGGTGTAACTATCGAGATTAATTTACAAAAACTTCCGATTCTTAGCGGCGCTTACGACCTTGTTGATATGGGCTGCATTCCTGGGGCTGCTTTCAAAAACCTTAATTATATTGAGAAAAATATCTCTTTTGCGGAAAATCTTGATTACAACCTGAAGATGCTTGCGTTTGATCCGCAAACTTCGGGCGGGTTGCTTATCTGCTGCAACGAACGCTCTGCTCAGAATATGATATCCGATTTGCGGCAAAGCGGATATCTGGAGGCTTCAATTGTCGGGAAAATAATTGCAAAAAACAGCGGATTTGAGCCTTTTATTAATGTGATTTAAGTTGGTTATCTTTAATCACGGGAAAATTCTCTGATCAGTTCTCTAAATAACTATTTTCTGAATGAATTTTTTTGCCTCTTTTCCATATTCATATATAATGTTGTCGTTTTTCAGCTGTTTAAAATAATCCCCGAGCCTTTTTACCTAATGTAATACACTATGGTTTAAGGCCAATGGGCTGCTACTGAAAAGTTACAGCCTCCCGATTGGAAAGGAGAGAATTATGACAAAAATATTCTGTGGTTTTCAGCAATTCTACAAAAAATCTTTTAAATTCATGGTGTTAAGTTAAGATGAAAAATTTTAGATTCCAGAAAAATTCATATAGTTCAGTTGTATCAGTTATTTTTAGGAGGATTTATGAACATTAAAATCAACGGGATTGATATTGCTGCTAAGCCCGGCCTCACTGTTATTGAGGCTGCAAGAGCAAACAATATCTTTATTCCATCGCTCTGTTTTCACGAGAAAACAGGACAAGCCGGCAAATGCAGGGTTTGTGTTGTTGAAGTTGAGGGAATGAGAGGTCTGCACACAGCCTGCACTTTAAAAGTTACTGAAGGAATGTCTGTAAAAACAAAATCTGAGGAAATTCTTGCAGCTCAGAAAACAGTAGTGAATCTGCTTCTTTCTGCCGGAAAGCATGACTGCCTTGCCTGCGAAAAAAACGGCGAGTGCGAGCTTCAGGAAGCTGCTTACTATCTCGGAATTGAAAAACCTGCTTTTGAATATGCAGATCAGGGCAAGAAAAAAGGCGACACAAGTGCTCCTTTTATCAGACTTGACAGAGAAAAATGTATTTCTTGCGGCAGATGTATTGCTGGCTGCAACGATGTTGTTGTTAATGAAGTTCTTTCATTTTCACACCGCGGCTGCGAAACAGAAATAGTCTGTGACAGCAATCTTCCAATGGGCGAATCAACCTGCGTACAGTGCGGCGAATGCTCTCAGCTCTGTCCGGTTGGCGCGATTATTGATGTAAAAGCTGTTGGCAAAGGCAGAACCTGGGAAACAAAAAAAGTAAGAACAACCTGTCCTTACTGCGGTGTCGGCTGCCAGCAGACACTTCATGTTAAAGGTGACCAGATTGTTAAAATTACAGGAACAGAAGAAGGCAATCCAAACAAAGGTCATCTCTGTGTAAAAGGCCGTTATGCTTACGATTTTATCTATTCTGAGGATAGATTAACACATCCTTTAATCAAAGAAAACGGCGAATTCCGTAAAGCAAGCTGGGAAGAGGCGATCAACCTTGTTGCTTCAAAATTCAAGGAATCTATTGATAAATACGGCTCTGACTCGGTTGGCGGCGTAAGCTGCGCAAGAAGTATTAATGAAGACTCCTACAATATGCAGAAACTTTTCCGCTCAGTGTTCAAGACGAATAATATTGACCACTGCGCCCGAACTTGACACGCTCCAACAGTGGCCGGTCTGGCTGCTTCCTTTGGATCAGGCGCGATGACAAATTCTTTCGGAGAATTTTCAAAAGCAAAAATGATTTTTTGTATCGGTACAAACATGACAGAAGCGCATCCTGTTGCATCTTACTTTGTAAAACAGGCAGTTAAAAACGGCGCATTCCTTATAGTTGCAGATCCTAGAAAACATAGACTTGTTAAATATGCTAATATGTTCGCACAGTTAAAGGTTGGAACAGATGTAGCCTTCCTCAACGCTCTTATGAATGTTCTTATTACAGAAGATTTGTATGACAAAGAATTCGTAGCAAAAAACTGCACAGATTTTGACGCACTCAAAGAAACAGTTCTTAAATACACACCTGAATACTCAGCAAAAATCTGCATGGTTGAGCCTGACTTAATCAGAAGTATTGCACGCAAAATGGCGGAAATCAAGCCTGGCATGATTTGCTATACACTTGGAATTACTGAACATACCTGCGGCAAAAACAATGTTATGAGTGTTGCAAACCTTCAGATGCTTCTCGGAAACCTTGGTGTTGAATTTGGCGGCGTAAATCCGCTTCGTGGTCAGAACAATGTTCAGGGAGCTTGCGATCAGGGCGCGCTTCCGAATGTTTATCCTGGCTACCAGAAAGTTATAGACGCACCAATGAAGGAAAAATTTGAGAAAGCATGGGGCGTAACAGGACTTCCTGACAAAAACGGCATGATGATTCCTGATATGATGGAAGGACTTGTAACCAAAAAAATCAGAGCTTTCTGGATTTTCGGTGAAAACCTTGCCAACACAGAACCAGATATAAAAGCTGTTGAGCACGAGCTTGAATCAGCCGATTTCCTTGTTGTTCAGGATATTTTCCCGAACGAGACAACAAGATTTGCAGATGTTATCTTCCCGTCAGCAGCATGGTGCGAAGATGACGGTACTTTTGCAAGCAGCGAACGCCGAGTCAGTAGAGTTCGCAAAATCAAAGATGCACCGGGCGAAGCAAAACCAAACTGGTGGATTTTCAAACAAGTTGCAAAAGCAATGGGACACGACTGGACATCAAACAGCTCTCAGGAAATCTGGGACAACGAATTTTCAGTAGTTGCGCCAGCATTTGCAGGCATCAAATACTCAAGAATCGAGAAAGACGGACTTCAGTGGCCATGCCCGACACTTGACCATCCGGGAACAACATTCCTTCACAAAGACGGAAAGTTTACACACGGCAAAGGTGTTTTCAAAGCTGTTGAATGGACTCCACCAGCAGAAGTTGAAGATGCTGAGTATCCATTTGTCCTTTCAACCGGCAGAAGACTTAGCCAGTACCACACAAGAACCCAGACCGGAAGAAGCGGCATGGATGCGATTTTTAAACGCGAAACTGCTGATATTTCGATTGCTGATGCTGAAAGATTAGGCATCAAAAACGGTGAAATGGTACTTGTTAAATCTCGCCGTGGCGAAGTTAGAGTTCCAGCCCGCGTAACAGACGAAGTTCCGAAAGGAATGGTCTGGATGACTTTCCATTACAGAGAAGGAAACGCAAACTGGATAACAAACAGAGCCTTCGATCCTGAAACAAAAACCGCAGAATACAAAGCTTGCGCAGTTAATGTAATCAAGCTTTAATCTTCCAAATATATCCGTGAACAGTTTAGATTAAGATGGCTGTTCACGGATTTTTTTACATGAATCGTTCGATTCTTGATTAAGATGGTTTTTTCAAGTCTCTATAAACAAAGAAGTTTTTTTAAGAATCAAACAAATTTAGGTTAAAAAAGAAATGACATAAGGAAAAGTATGTTGTACTTCTCTGTTTTGTAATTTTCCCCTTTTGTCACAAGAATAATGTCTGCCGGTGCATATCTGAATCTGATTTCAGGTGAAAAAACAAACCCTGAATAAATAAGCGAAACTGTTGTATAATCCTTTTCAAAAAAGTTACTGTTAGCCTTATAAATATAAATCTCCTCTCCGGCAGAAAGTACAAAATTCCAGAAACGGAAAAGTGCAGCCTCAGCGTGAACACCATAAGCAGACCACTCGATGCTTGTTGAATTAAAAGAGATTTTCTTACCATAAATATAAGAAAGACCTGTTCTCAAAAAAGAAAATCTTACAGAAAAATCGCCTCCGATTCCATTATTTTCCTCTGTTGTCGCTAAAAAGCCGACACTAAATTTTTTGTCTTGAATAAGTGAAGGAAAAAATTCTGTAAAAGAAGGCTTTTGAACAATATAAGCTGGAGTTTTAATAGGTGCCGGCTCTACCCTTTTCTTCTTATTTTCTCTAATAATAACAAGCTCTTCTTCCATCGTCTCTATAATATTCATAACATCTCTTGAAGTAACTTTGTCAAAAGGAACGCGCCTTATCATGCCATCTTCAGAAATAATTAGAACATTATTCGCGCTATCTTTTTCTATTTTAAAATTGTGAATTACAGTGCTTGCTTTATAAAGCTCATTTAGCTCAACCTGCATATTTTGAGGAATTGAACTATCAACATCTAAAAATGCAAAAAGAGAAGCTGGCAGAAAATAAAGAAGAGAAATAAAGAAGAAAAAACTGAGTTTTTCAATTTTCATCAAAGCAGTTCCATTGTTTTTGCTGTTTCGTAAACATCTTTCTGATTAGGCGATATTTGAAGCATTTTCTTAATAATTCCTTTAGCTTCATCTATTTTCTGATTTTCAATTGACTCTCTTAGTTTTAAAAAAAGCGGATGTGGAAAAACAATTTTTCCATCAATTATTTTGAGATACTCATAGTTGTCTGAAATATAAAAAGTGTGAAGCTCTTTACCTCCTTTTTTGAATTTTTTATCAACAAAAGAGTAGTCAACCTTCATAAAAGCATCTTCTGGATTGCCAATTTTATATTCTGTAACACGATAAACAAAGCAGTAGTTTTTGAATTCATCATAGGTAATATTATTTCTGGTTAAAGAGTCTATCATTGCCCAAGATTCTTCGGTATTGCCATTTTTACGGTATTCAAAAAATGTTTTAAGTATTTCCTTATCACTTTTTCCGCTACATGCAGAAAAACAAATCAGGACGG
>CAZISX010000020.1:0-8731 GCA_964542005.1 uncultured Spirochaetales bacterium | reverse complement strand
CGTCCAAGCTTTCCCTTATTTTCACTGATCTGGAGCAACCAATTCTGACTGCGCCAGCAGAAACCATGATAAAAAAAGATACTTTATCGCTAATTCCGCCAGCAGCTTTAACGCCTAGCGTATTCCCGGCAATAGCGCGCAAAAGCTTTACATCCGGCTCTGTTGCTTTGCCATTTATTCCGGTTGAAGTTTTGAGCATGTGAGCTCCGGCAAAAAAGGCAAGAAGAGCAGCTGTAATTTTCTCCTCAGCGTCAAGCTCAGACATTTCGAGAATAATTTTCTGATAACCACCTGTATCAACTACTGATTTTATTAGATTATAAGCATCGGAAATTCTGTTTGACCTTATAAGTCCAAGACTAATAACCAGATCTATTTCGTCAGCACCATCTTTCAAAGCCTGCTCTGCCTCTTTTACTCTGCTTTCAAGCGTTGAAGCACCAAGTGGAAAATCAATAACTGAGGCAATCTTATAGCTGGCATTAAAATCTTTTCGGATTTCATCCGCATATTTAACCCAAAATGGATTAACACAAACTGCTGTAAAATTATATTTGTAAGCAGCCATGCACACTTTTTCAATATCAGAATCTGTGGCATGAAATGAAAGATTTGTATGATCTATCATTGAAGCTGCTAAATCCTTTGTAAGCTGTGGAGCTTTAAAGGTCAATCCAAGATTGTGCCTTAATTCCTCAAACTTTGAATCACTAACATTAATAACCTTTGATATTTCCTCAGCTTTTTTAAAAATTCTTTCAAACATTGAGCTACTCCGGCAAGTTATTAGTTGAAAAAACCCGACATGTATTTTTCTTCAAACCGTTCAAAAACACTATTTTTTACAATAAATTCGAGAACTTTTCCATCAATTTCATTATATTTTGCAGAAGTTCTCATAATCTCAACAACTTTTTCATAAGGCATTTTTTTCTTATAGGGTCTGTCATTTGCACTTAAAGCCTCATAAAAATCGGCAATAGCAAGAATTCTTGATTGCAATGGAATTCTTTCAGCAGTCAGACCATCAGGATAACCTTTTCCATTCAATTTTTCATGGTGCTGTGAGGCATAAAGCGAAACATTTTTTAAATGCTCCGGAAAAGGCAATGTGTCAAGCATTTTTCTTGTCCACTTGACATGATCGCGCATTGTAGACATCTCATCTTCAGTCAAAGAACCTTTGCGGATTGAAAGATTTGCAAACTCCTCCTCTGTTAAAAACCGCCGTTCTTCTCCATCAATAAAATATTTTTTATCTGCAATTTTCTTAAGTTCAGCAAGTAAACTATCATCAAGAAATTCGTTTGGCATATTTGCTCTTCTTACAATTTCAAAATCTTGATCAAGCTCTACCGTGGAATAAACCTTATCTGAGTCTAAGTTACCGTTTTCTTTACAGTTGCAAGGACAATTTTTTATCTCAAGCTTTTTATTTTCAGACAACATCTTTATATTGTCAAACCGCTCTCTAACAAGCTCTATTCTGTCGTAAATAGACTGTAATTTTGTGGCTTTATCCATGATATTTACAGGTGTTGTCACCTTACCTATATCATGAAGCCAGCCCGCAAGACGAATCTCTTCCATTTCACTTTCATTAAATTTAACATCAGTAAAAACTGTTAAATCATTATTTATAGCTTCCGCAATTTCGATATTAAGAAGAGCAACCCGCTGAACATGATTGCCTGTGTAGTGCGACTTAGCATCAATTGCAACCGCCATAACCTTGATGATAGAGTCAAAAAGTGCCTTGGTTTCAGAAAGAAGTCTCGCATTTTCAAAAGCTACCGCTGCCTGCGAAGTTACAGCCTCTATAAGCTCGATAATATCTTCCGGAAAAGGGATAACTTCTCCATAAATATTAATAGAATTAATAAGTTGTAAGACACCAGTGACAACACCTTTATGGTTTTTCATTGGAACAACAAGCATTGATTTTGACAAGTAGCCTTTTGCTATATCAAACTTTTTAGGCCCTGAAAAATCGAATTTATCAGAGTTGTAGACATCAGGAATATTAACAGTTTCGCCAATTATTGCAGCATAGGCAGAAACATTTGACTTATCCAGTGTTAGCGGCGGAATATTTACAGGAGGCTGATTTTTACCTCCCTGAAAAATCTCAAGCGATTTGTTTTGAATTATTTTAAAAAGAAGCTGATCATTTTGAAGAAGATAGAGCGTTCCACCATCTGCATGAGAAAGTTCACAGGCAATAAAAACAATTCTTTCGAGAAGATGCTCAATATTCCTTTCAGAAGAGAGTGAAATCCCTATCTCAACAAGCTTATCAATTTGATCTCTATAATTTTTTGGAATATCTGTCGTCATAACCTGTTTCAATAAAATTTTTCACCGAGTTATAATAGCGGTTTTTTTTTATTTTGGGAAGTTTTATTATTTAGTATGAGAGGCAAAACTTTATCATCATTATCGCAACACAGACAGGAACCGGAATTCCTGATGATTGCTTCTTATCTAAATCGTTCGATTCCCAAATAAGAATAGAACGATTTAGGTCTTAATAATTGACCTTTTTTCTTCTTCATGTTACCATGATTTTTTTTTGAGAAGGAGTATTTATGCAGCTTATTGAAAAGTTACTTGAATCCGTTTTAAAACAAACAATTACAAGAATTTATCCCGATTTTAGCGACTGGTCAAAACTCTTTATTCAGCGGACAAACGATCCACAGTTTGGCGATTTTCAGACAAATTTTGCTATGATAAACTCTAAAGTTTTTGGGAAACAACCTAAAATTATTGCTGAAGAGATAAAAAACAGCGTGTGCGATCCGATTATTGAAAAAGTTGAGATTGCAGGCCCAGGTTTTATCAATATTTTCCTTAAAAACGAGGCTGTTTGTGAGATAATCAAAAATTCCGATGCTGCTGGCTGGGATTTTTCATTTATAGACAGAAGCGGAGATATAATTATTGACTACAGCGCACCGAATATTGCAAAACAGATGCATATCGGCCATCTCAGAAGCACTGTAATCGGCGACAGTCTTAAAAGAATTTTCAGATTTATGGGATTTTCTGTAATTGGCGACAACCATATCGGCGACTGGGGAACTCCTTTTGGAAAACTTATTGTAGGGTTTAGAAAATGGCTGGATTCTGCGGCTTATGAAGCAAATCCAATAGAGGAATTGGAAAGACTTTATGTGCTTTTTGCACAGAAAGAAGAGGAAGATCCTGAACTTGGAGATTTGGCAAGGCTTGAACTTACAAAACTTCAGTCAGGCGATCCTGACAACAGAAAGCTCTGGAAAGAATTTGTTGATATTTCAATCAAAGAATACAATAAACTTTATGATAGAATGGATATATCTTTTGACACATGGCACGGCGAATCTTTTTATCACGACATGAACAGCAAAACACTTGAAATACTTCAAGAAAAAGAACTTGCTGTTGAAAGCGAAGGAGCTCTTTGCGTATTTTTTGATGAGAGCGAAAATCTTCCACCTTTTATTGTTAGAAAAAAAGACGGTGGCTTTAACTACGCAACCTCTGACCTTTCCTCTGTTTTTTACAGAATGCAAAACCACGAACTCAATCGTGTAATTTATGTGACTGATGACAGACAGCAGGGACATTTCAAGCAGCTTTTTGCAACTGCAAAAAAGCTGGGATTCAATCTGCCGCTTGAGCATGTTTACTTTGGAGTTATGCGTTTTGCTGATGGAATTTTTGCAACAAGAAAAGGGAACGCTATCAAACTTGAACATCTTATTGATGAGTCTGTGAGAAGAGCACTTGAAATTATTGAGGAAAAGAATCCATCTTTACCTGAAACCGAGAAAAAAGCGATTGCTGAAGTTGTTGGAATAGGAGCTGTAAAGTATTCTGATTTAAGTCAGAACAGGATTTCAACAATCATCTTTGAGTGGGATAAAGTGCTTAATTTTGAAGGAAATACAGCACCTTATCTTCAGTACACCTATGCAAGAATTAAAGCTATCAAAAGAAAAGCTGACGAAGCTGGAAAAACTATATCAGACGAAAAAATAATTCTGGGAACCGATATAGAGCGCGGACTTGCGATGCAGCTGCTTGCCTTCCCCCAGGCTTTGATAAAAGCGTCCGAAAATTTCAGACCGAACATTCTTGCTGATTATCTTTTCGAGCTTGCCCAGAAATTCAATAATTTCTACAACTCGCTTTCTGTACTTAAAGAGGAGGATTCTATATTAAAATCAAGACTTTCCCTCTCTTTGAAAACTGCAGAAGTGCTTAAATCCGGACTTAATCTTTTAGGAATCAAAACTGTCGAGAGAATGTAGATAGATTTCATTTTTCGTTATTTTCTAACAAAATACTGATTTTTCTGGATTTTTATCGCAAAAAAAAAGCGCTGCCGAAGCAGCGCCATAAAATCTATTAAAGATTAAATTAGTAGCAGTAACCCTGAATACATGGCTGGCCGCTGCAGCACTGTGAATCTTTTGTGCAAGCTTCACCTGCAGGAACACAGTTTGCTGAGTCAAGCATATAGTAACCAGTGCAGTTTGCTTCTTCAGCACAAATGTTGGTTGCTCCACATTTAAAGCAGCTTGCATTTGTTGCTGTACTGTTAAGTGTTGCACAAGTATCGGCCGCTGTTGTACATGCAGCAATCATGCAGGATTTTGAGTTTGGTTCATAAACCTTACCCTGAGGACATACACCGCAGTACTGAGCACTTTCAGTTGGAGCACATTTCATTTTTTTAAGTCCGATACCTGCATAGCAGCAAGTTCCGCAACCTTCAGCACAAGCAGCACCATCGGCTTTTTCATTTAAACATCTGCCAACAGTTGTGTTGCATGTTGTTCCGCCAAAAGAAGAACAGTCAGCGTCTGATTTACATCCAGCAGCACATTTGCTGTCAACACAAATGTTGCCTTTACCACATTCTGAATCAAGTGAACAGGATTTGCCAGGAACAGGAGTTGTGGTGTCTTCATCCGCAACCGGAGTAGTTTCATCCACAACCGGAGTATTGTCTGGTTTTTGGTTGATGTCAGGTGTAGGATTGTTGGTGTCAGTTGTAGGAGTGTCATCTGTCCCGGCAATACCACCAGTTGATGGTGTTGAAGAAGATGAACATGCAGCTAAAATAAACATTGCTAATACTGTAGAAATAAGCACGATTTTTTTCATTGAAAACCTCCAAAAAGTAATGGATTAACTCGTTCGTGAAGTAATCTTACTTACTTTCATAATTATTTTCAACAAAAAAATTACAAATGATTAAAAAAAATTGTAATTGCAGCCTGTTTGGCTGTTTTTTTTATACAAAAATAATTGCATTAAGTAACTTAAATCAGCAATGATTTTTGTTGGATTCATTTAAAAGAAGTTGTAAAAAATTATTTTTTGAATTATTCCACAGATTTTTCGTAAACAAAGAGTTCTTCTCCAAATTGTGAAGAGCTGCCTTTAAATATAAGTTTATTCTCAATAATTCCAAACAATTCTGATGGCTCTACTTTTGATGAGGCATCTAAAATGTGTGTTGTTTCTTTTGTTCCGCCTGAAACAAATAGCTGATTTTGTTTTGAACCTGAGTCGTAAGCAATAAAGAATATCTGATTTTCGAGAGTTTTTGTATTAAATAGAAAAGGCATATTTGAAACAATCCCTGAATTTATGAGCTCTGTTTTCCCGAGTCCATTTTCTCCTATTATTTTGTAATTAATGTTGTTTTCAGCCTCTGAAAGTTGATAGAATATTGAGGTGTCTGTAACAGAAAAATTCCACAGTTTTCCTTTTGATACCCTAAGGTCTTCAATAATTTCTGCTCCAGCTTCTGTTCCATTTGTTCTGATAAGCAATACAGCAGTGAATTGCGGGCTATTTGCTAAGCCTCTATTTTCATATCCCGTCAAATAAAGATAGTTTTTATTAGCTGTCAGTATTATTTTTGAAACTCCGCTGATTCCTGTTTCTGTTGCCAGAACGGTTCCTGAATCTGTTCCATCTGTTTTCCAGAGATTACCACTATCTGTTACTATAAAAATGGAGTTTTTATAAGAAGTTATATCGGTAATTTTGCCAATTATAAGATTTTCACCAACTTTTTTAGTTCCATCAACAGTTCCATCTGTTGTAAAAAGAAATCTACCTTCTTCATTTTCAAGAGTTCCGAAAAGTTTCTCTCCGTTTTTTACCATTTTTATAAAAAAACTTTCAGTAGAAGAGATGTTTAAAGATAAATTTTGTAGGAGAAAAGTGCCTTTGACTGTTCCATCTGTTCTGTAAAGAGCTGGTTTGCCAATTTCCTGCCACCCTATAAAATATATAATCCCTGAATCATTGAGCTGAAAATAAATAGGGCCGGAATATTGGGTCAGGATAAATGTTCCATTGCTTGTTCCGTCTGATTTCCAGAGTTCATTTTTGCCTCCCTCAGTATTGGTTACGACAAAAACAAAAGAGTTGTCATCCAATTGCTGGAATCCGTTTTCATCAAGAATTTTTCCTGTAATTGTTGAAATAGTTTCTGATAATTTCCCGTCTTCTTTTTTCCAGATAATTGTGCTCTCATTTTTTACTTCAGCAAAATAAGTTGCTGTGGCAAGAGAAATTACAGATTTAATGCTAGAGCTTGCAGATCCCTGTGATGTTTCTAAATCAGAAACAATAGTTGTATTTTCTGAGGTTCCATCTGTTTTCCATAATTCAAGCCCGTCCTCTTTTGAGTATGCAGTAAAATAAAAACTCTCATTATCAAAAAAGAGAAGCTGTGGATTAGAAGATGCCTTTTTTACAGTTATATGCTCAAATTTACTAGTACTTTCCTTATATCTGTAAAACTCTTGAAGATATATCTGATTCGGGGCAAGGCGTGTTCTTGATTTTAAAAGTAGAGAATCTCCACTAACCGCAGTGATAAAAAGAGGTGTCGGTGAAAGAATATCCGCGATTTTTGTCATCTCATCGCCAGCTTCGTTTGTTTTGTAGAGTTTATTTTCCGCATCTACTGCATAAAAAGTATTGCCAGAAAAATAGAGAGATTTTGAGGAGAATGAGGTATCATCTGCATGAGAATAATCAAATATTTTTTCAGTTTTTTCGCCATCTGTAAAAGAAATTGTTGTATATGTTACCCAGTAAAGTTTTTCATTGAATTTATAGAATTTAAATTCTCCTGAAAGTTCAGAAATCTCTTCAATATTTGTTCCATCTGTTTTCCAGAGTTTGGTGCCAGCTTGAATATAAAGACTGTTTTTATATTCTGTTGCACCTGCTGGATTTGTGTTTTCATCAAACTCTTTAATTAAAAGAGTGCCATCAACGGTTCCATCTGTCCGCATAAAATAAATCAGACCTGATTCTGTAGGTATCTTAAAATAAAGAAAATTTCCTGCAATACCAAGCACTGTTTCATCTCCGCTCCAATCTAAAACTTTTAGAGTTCCATCAAGAGTTCCATCTGTTTTCCAGAGATTAGTGCCGACAAAGAAAAAGAGAGAACCATTTTCGGTAATCATTGAAGAGACAACATTAATATCCTGCTCAACCGTAGAGTCTTTTAGGAGAATTGTTCCTTCTGCAGTTCCATCTGTTTTATAGAGAATGTAGCCAAGCGTAAAGTATGCAGAGTCATTAAAAGGATAAAAATAGACTGCATAATAGCCGGTTTTATCCAATACCTTTGAAGTCGTATTTTTTTCTAAAACCCAGAGCTCCATTTTCCGGTTCTCTGACTCTGTTAAATAGTTATTTACAAAACAGTAAAGTTTCTGACCTGCAATATGGAATTCTGCCTTCATTTTTTCGTCAAATAACTGAACAAGTTCCAGCTCTGATTCTGGAGATGAAACGCGCCACAATCCATTCTGTCCATTGAATGAGTCAAAAATATAAAGATAATCATTGAATACAATCATCTCTGTTATTGAGGCATCTTCGAGAATCTGATAAGTTCCGCTAGCAGTTCCATCACTTTGGAAGAGTAATTTTTTATCATTATTATCTTTAACTGTGAAATATAGAGAACCTTTGAAGTAGGCGATTTCTTTTATCTCTTTTCCATCAGCAATAACAGTAGCTTTTCCATCAGAAATTACAGCAAGTTGCGAGGAATATATCTCTTTAGAATAAATACAGAAGAATTTATCATCGTGGCTTGAACACGCCTCTCCCTCGATTGAAGTCCAAGCAAAAGAATCAATATTTATGTCTGTAACCAGAGTAGTTTTTCCATTTTCCCATCCATTCGAAGTTGCGGAAAAATCAATATCAGCCTCTAAATCATTTGAAGCATCAATATCTTCATCAATAGAGTTATCATCAGTTTCCGAATCGCCATCAGTTATAGATTCATCATCAGGTTCTGAGTCACCATCACTTATAGATTCATCATCAACTTTAACAAAATCATCATCAACTATCTCAGAATCTTTATCCTGGAAGTCATCAGAATCAGAAATTTTGTCAGAATCTTCTGCAGGGAAATTATCTTCTTTAGCACTTTTACTGTTTTCATTACAAGAGATCACAACAAAAGATAGAAATAGAAAAACAAAAAGAAAACTTTTTTTCAAACTGATCGTTTTTTTCATAAGAATCTCCTCAAAAGGTATTGAACACATCTATTAGACTATCTTTTAGAGAAAAAGTTTCAAGAAATAATGTTATGTTTTGAAAATTCGTTTGTTTTTAGATAAAAAAAAAAGAGGCGACGACCTACTTTTCCACGGCCATAGACCGCAGTATCATTGGCGCAGAA
>CAZISX010000019.1:40014-43497 GCA_964542005.1 uncultured Spirochaetales bacterium | reverse complement strand
AAGCTGAATAGTTTTGCGTGGACTGTTGGGTGTTGATTTAATGCGTACGAACAAGGTGTGGCCTCAAAAAACAATAATAGCGAGGCTACCCTAAAAAAGTTCAAAAGTCAAGATAATATTTTGCTAAAATTTCACTAGGCACTACAAAGCACTTTTTGAAACTTAAATACATCGCCCCTTGATTTTATTGGGTTTTTCAAACACCTGAGATGGGGAGGGTGACGAAGTCGGGGCAACTCACCCAGGGTTCGAATCCCTGCCTCTCCGCCATTTTTTTATTCTTATGGCCGGAAACTGTGCAATAAGACCCGTGAATCCCGTCAGGTTCGAAAGGAAGCAGCGGTAACGGAATCTCTTATGTGTTACAGTCTCTCCGGCCTCTTTTTTTATCTTTTGGACTCATGCCACATTTTGGTTTTACTTTTCTTGATAATTTTTCATTTTTCATTTTATATTTTCTCAATATCTTGAAAACATTTGATAAAATGTCTTTTCTTATAATAGATATATTCTTTTCTTAATTTTTCTCACATCCCTTTTTGTGGCACCTATTTTTGTTTGTTTGTAATTGTGCTGGTGCTCTCAACAATATGAAATCATTATATAAATCGCGGTAAAGTTGATCTGGCCTTCTTTTTGCTAGTTTATGTCGAGAACATGGAGGAGGATGGTTATGAAAGATTTGGCTTTTTTTGAGATGCCTGTAATAGTTTTTGCCAAAGACAAGGAGATGCTTCACAGTATTTATATGACTTTGTTGACAAATGGTTTTAAAAAAATATTTAGAGCGAGTAGTTTGACAGAATTATACAATGTTCCTGAACTTGATTATTCTGTTGTTTTTTTTGATGCACATTTGTCAAATGTTGAGGAGGAAAAGGAGATTGTGTCCAGTATTTTGAGTGCTCTTTTGAAGAGTCTTGTTGTTGTTGCTGTTGATGGGAGCGGTAGCGAGTGCGCCTCTTCTTTTCTTAATGCCGGGGTTTTTGACTATATGGTTAAGCCTATTGACGAAACCAGGCTGCTGACATCAATTAGTAATGCAATAAAACTTGTTCAAATTATGAAAGAAAACAAAAAGTTAAGGAGTTCTTGCAATGGCGAATAGATTGGATGATAAAAAAAGATTCGTTTTGTTGCTTATTAGATGTGATGTGATATACTCGCAATACAAAATCAACCGTACATAAATTTTTTTTGGAGGCAAACATGAAAACTATTTTTAATTCAGCTCTTTATTTTGCACTTTCTCTGATTTTTATTTTAGCAGCAGGCTGCTCAGATGACAGCAAATCCGGAAAACACTCAACTGGAGATGGAGATCTAATCGCAACTGACATTGATTCTACTGATGATGATTCTGTTTCTGATGAAATTCCTGCGGATAAAGATGAAATTACAGATGATGGTAAGACTGATGAAATTCCGACAGACAAGGATGAGATTGTTCCAGATGATGATAAAACTGATGAAATTCCAACTGATAAAGATGAAATTCTTCCAGATGAAGACAAGACTGATGAAGTTCCAACCGATAAAGATGAAATTATTCCAGATGACGGCAAAACCGATGAAACACCGACGGATAATGATGCTGTAACTGATGATGTGTTACCAGATGCAGATATAATTCCTGATGAAACACCAACAGATAGTGATTCTATCCCTAATCCGGATTTCCCTAAAACTTATTTAAGTGCAGGCACTTATTCAACATGTGCTTTGCAAAATGACAACTCTCTTTATTGCTTCGGCAAAAACGGATATTCCAGTTTTGGCGAGTGTACAGAGGTTTATGGTACTCTTGGTGTTGATACTGTCTGCAATATTTACACCCCTGAAACTCCTGTAACCGGCAGCTATACGACTGTTTCAAGCGGAGAGCAAAATGTATGCGCAATTGATGCAAACAGTAATGTTTTCTGCTGGGGCAGAAACGGAATGTACGGAAATATGGGGCTTGGGGAGGATTTAAGCGCAGTTGCGGGATGTAAGGCTAGCCCGTGGAATGCACAGCAGGGTGCTATGCCGAAATACAATTATTACTGCCCGACACCAAAGCAAATCATAACAGATGCGGCAATGGTTTCTACAGGTGTTGATCATGCTTGTGTTCTCAAAAATAATGGCGAATTGTGGTGCTGGGGAAGTGATCTTTATGGTCAGCTTGGCTTGGGAGATGCTCATCAGGTCAACTTCAATGCTGTTCCTGCAAAAGTTGATGATAGTTACATTTTTATATCTTCCGGCAAAGAGTTAACTTGCGGTATTAAAACTGACAACAAACTTTATTGCTGGGGCTCAAACAGCGAAGGTCAGCTTGGAGCTGGAAATTTAGTAAGCAGTAAAAAATCACCAACACCGATACTTGACACCAAAACTTTTAAATTTGTAAATTCTGCAAGAGGACTTCATTCATGTGCTATTACAACAGAAGGCGAGCTTTACTGCTGGGGCAACAATGATGAGGGTCAGCTTGGTAATGGAACTAAAACAGACTCATGGCTTCCTACAAAAATAGGAACAGATAGTGACTGGGTTTCTGTTGATACCGATTATGTTAATACTTGTGCTCTTAAAGTTGGTGGAGATGTTTATTGCTGGGGTCAGGCTAACGGAGGAAGAATTGGCGGCGGAGACACAATGCCTGATAATCCAAAATGCGAGCTTCGCGATCCATCTAATGAATATGCAAAATGGAGATGTACAATTCCTATGAAAGTCTCCAGCACAGAAAAGTTTGCATCTGTTTCTGTTGGAAATATGCACTCCTGTGCAGCCAGCGTTAA
Organism: uncultured Spirochaetales bacterium; assembly: GCA_964542005.1. GTDB lineage: Bacteria > UBP6 > UBA1177 > UBA1177 > CALOFP01 > CAZISX01. The sequence goes on along the minus strand of CAZISX010000019.1, from coordinate 40,708 downwards.
TGGTGAGCTTTTCTGCTGGGGTGACAATTATGATGGTCAGGGTGGTCTTGGTAAAGGTGTTAATGAATTTACCGGAACATGGGTTCCAACAAAAGTAGGAACTGATGTAGACTGGGAGATTTTATTTGCGTCAGAATCTGATTTTTTGGCAGATTATTTTAGCTTTTAATTTGAGGTAAATCATGAAATTAATAAGATTTTTAGCAATAATGCTTCTTCTTTCCGGCATGGCGGTTTTTACCGCCTGCTCGGATGATTCTAAATCTAAAGATGGAACAAAATCAGATGGAGATATAATTTCCGATTCTGACATTGCTGATAGTGATGATGTTTTGTCTGATTTAGACCAGATTCCTGCAGATGAAGACGAAGTTACAGACAGTGACGAAGAGATTGTGATTGATGAAGACAAAATTATTGTTGATTCAGATGAGGTTTTGCTGGAAGCAGTAAAAGATATGTTTTCCGGTGTTGAGCATTCATGTATTCTTTGGGAATCTGGAAAGCTTGGCTGCTGGGGTAGAAATATTGAGGGTCAGCTCGGAAATCCTGATTATCTTAACAGCTCTGAAATAGAGGAAGTTGTTAAGGATGAAGAATGGAATAGTGCGTCTGCCGGATTTATTAATGGTTGCGGTGTAAATGCTGATGAAAAAATGTATTGCTGGGGCGATAATTCTTCCGGCCAGAATGG
>CAZISX010000019.1:19330-39915 GCA_964542005.1 uncultured Spirochaetales bacterium | reverse complement strand
CTTTTAGAGGATGGTTCTTTGGAATGCTGGGGAAACAATGACTATGGACAGCTTGGACAGGGCGAGACTTCAAGACATTTATTCCCTGTAAAGGTTCCAAATGATAAAAAATGGATTTTTGTTTCTGTTGGTTCATATCACTCATGCGCTATAGATGAAGATAAAAAACTTTATTGCTGGGGAAGAAATAACAACAACCAGATTGGTGGAGCTGCATCATCTTTTATAAGCGAGCCTAAGCTAATTGGTGAAAATTCTCTTTGGAAATCAGCCAGTGCAGGTGCGTTTCATTCCTGCGCGGTAAAAGATGAAGGTTCTCTCTGGTGTTGGGGTTCAAATGGAAAAGGGCAGCTTGGTATTGGAAGCAAAGATACAAAAACTGAGCCGACTCAGGTTGGAACAGATCTTACATGGTCAACAGTTTCTTCAAGAAAAGAGCATACTTGCGCTATAAAATCGGGAGAACTTTACTGCTGGGGCAGCAATTATTCAGCTCAGCTTGGAATAGGAAATCCATTTCCGGATAAAGTAAATGTGACTACGCCTGCACAGGTTGGAACAGATAATGACTGGGCAGAGATTTCAACAGCAATTGCAAATAGTTGTGCTATAAAAACAGATGGAACTCTCTGGTGCTGGGGAGACAACTATTACGGACAGCTCGGAAATTTTGGCTCAGCCATAGAAACTCCGCTTAAAATTGATGAAAATGTAGGTTGGGAATCTGTTTCTGTCGGTGATATTCACTTATGCGCTGTAAAAAGTGGTGAGCTTTATTGCAAAGGCAAAAATGAATATGCAGTTTTAGGGACTGGTTCGGCAAATTTTGATTTAACAGAAAAAGAGTTCCAAAAACTTGATGGAAAATGGCAGAGTGTTTCTTCAAGTGCTTTTTATAATTGTGCAATTGGAGAAGAAGGCGATTTGTCATGCTGGGGCGCGAATTGGTCAGATCTTCTTTCTACAGGTTTTATAAATGCTAAGCCGAATCCTGTTACTGGTGAAAACAGTGAATGGAAAAGTGTTTTTGCTGGAGAGTATCATGTTTGCGGAATTAAAAACAACGGATCATTATGGTGCTGGGGTGATAATTTCTTTGGACAGCTTGGATCAACCGGAAAAGGCAGCTCAATCACAAATCCTGCGCAGATTGGAGCAGAGACAACTTGGACTGAAATGGCACTTGGCAGCAGATTTAGCTGTGGCCTTCAGGCTGACAAAACAGTATGGTGCTGGGGCAGCAATCTTTTTGGACAGACAGGAACTGGAGACAACTCAGATGTTCTTGTTCCAAAAAAAGTGGAAATTGAAAATGTTAAGCAAATTAAAGCTGCGAGCAGCCATGTCTGTGCATTAACTTTCTCTGATGAAATCTACTGCTGGGGTGATGCAACTCAGGGCGCGTTGGGCGTTACGGATAAACTTGCCGATATCGCAACAATAGATTACTGCGGCAAAAAAGAATTGCAGGATCAAAACGGAAACCCTGTCACAGTTCAGTATTGCAACAAACCTAAAAAAATAGGTGCAACCGAAAAATGGAAAAATATTTCAACAAAAGGTTTTCATACCTGTGCAATTAATGATAAATCAGAACTTTTCTGTTGGGGCTTAAACAATTACGGACAGATCGGAAATGGAGAAAAAGGCGAGAGTATTCTTCTTCCTTTAAAGATCGGAAGTGCTAGTAACTGGCAAAACATAACAGCTACTTTTTTTCACACCTGTGCATTAGACAACACAAATCATCTCTGGTGCTGGGGTACTAATGTTTCCAAACAGTTGATGAATGATGAAGTTGATGAGTATCTTGTTCCTACAAAGGTTTTTTAATTTTTTTGAAGGAGATAAATTATGAAAAAAAGTTTTTTAACAATTGCAATAATTTCAATTATGTCAATGCTTTTGCTTTCCTGCTCAGGAGATAAAGGAAACCCTGGCGATAAAGGTGATAAGGGCGATACCGGAGTTGCAGGTGTTGACGGTGTTGACGGAACAAATGGCGTGGATGGAACAAATGGTGCTGATGGTTTAAACGGGGCAAATGGCACAAATGGAGCAGATGGTAAGGATGGAGAAAATGGAGCCTCTGGTGCAGATGGTAATAGTGCTTTAATTAAAATTACAGACGAAGCTGCTGGAGCAAACTGTCCTGAAGGTGGAAAAAAAGTTGAGACAGGTCTTGATTTAAACGGCAATGATACGCTGGATGCTGCTGAAGTTGCTGATACAAAATATGTCTGCAATGGAGCTGATGGCGCAGCTGGAGAAGATGGTGTAGACGGCATTCCAGGCACAGATGGAGAAGATGGCGCACCAGGAGCTGATGGCAAGAATGCAATAGTCAGAACAACAGCGGCGGCACCAGCTGATTGTCCTTCAAGCGGCAAAGGTACAAAAATCGAAACAGGAATAGATATTAGTGGTGATGGTATTATTCAGGATGAAGAGGTGAATCCCTCTCAGTCAAAAATTATATGCGACGGCGCAGATGGTGCTGATGGTGCAGATGGCGAGCCTGGCACAGATGGGACGCCTGGCACAGATGGCACAAGCACGGCTTCTTCCATAATTGACGCGACTGCCGGAGAATGTGCAAACGGCGGTAAAAAAATCTATTTTGGTATTGATGTGAATGGAGATGGAGAGTTGACAGACGGCGAACTTACGGCTGGAACAACTAAAACAACAATAATATGCAATGGCGAAGATGGCAATGCAGCAGATGTTACCGAGTGGTTTAACGGCACTGGTGCACCTGAAGATACACTCGGACAGGATGGCGACTATTATATTGATTCAGCATCAGGAGATATTTATACAAAAGCTGCTGGAAGCTGGTCAAAGCTTGCATCAGGAACGCCTGACAATCCTTGTTTAACCAATGCTGCACCTGTAATTTCAGGCTATACTATTGATTTTGATCCTGTTTATGGCAATCCTTTTATGGGAGTTAAATACAAACTTACTCTAAATGTTACAGATCCTGACGGTTTTGACAACACAAAAATCAGTGTAATGAATAATGGTCAGGCAACAATTCAGGGAACTACAACCTACAACGAATTTGATTTTACAGTAAATCAAGTCGGTGGCCCGTACACATTTACCGCAATTGTGACAGACGGCTGTCAGATGGATATAAAAGATATTACCGTAAATTCGACAATTGCTGCAAACACTGTTGCAAAGAAAATTGCGGCCGGAGATGCTCACACACTTTTTATTGCTTATGATAATTCTCTCTGGGCTATGGGAAGCAATACTTCAGGAAAACTTGGAGTTGGTGATACAACTACTCGAAATGTTAAGACTCAGGTTGGAACAGATAAAAACTGGTCTATGGTTGCTGCAGGTTATAACCACTCATGCGGAATAAAAACTGACGGAACTCTCTGGTGCTGGGGAGACAACTCAACAAAAGCTCTTACTGCAAAAGTTACAACATCACCCCAGATAACCCCGTTCCAGATAACTTACAGCGGAACAATCGCAAATCTTGATGACACAAAATGGAGCTATATTGTTGCCGGCTACAACTATACTTGCGGTATAAATAATGGTGCTCTTTTCTGCTGGGGAACAAACGGATCAGCGCAGCTTGGTACAAATGACAAGGCTCAGAAAAACGATCCTATCCAGATAGGAACAGATGGAACTTGGACAAAAGCTTCTGCGTCTTCAAGTTTTTCAGCAAATTCAACATGCGGAATCAATAACGGAGACCTTTATTGCTGGGGTTCAAATTCAGGTGGAAAACTTGGCGTTGGAGATGAAGTTGAAAGACTTGTGCCAACACGGGTAGGAGTAGATACTTGGAATGATATTACAGTTGGCGATACTTTTGCTTGTGGAACAAAAATTTCAGATGGAGCTCTTTATTGTTGGGGAAATGATGGGAATGGAGAATTAGGAAATTCAACATTAAACACTAAAACATCCTCTCCTTTGTTTGTTGAAATTGCTGATAATACAGGATGGAGTGTAATTGATGCCGGATCAAATCATTTTTGCGGAATAAAAGGAACCAATACCTACTGCTGGGGCAGCAATTCATACGGCCAGATCGGAAATAACAGTGGTGTTGGAAAGGTAGAGCTTCCATATCTTACTGCTGCAAACCTTATCTATGTTGTGGCAGGTACAAGCTATAATATTTCATACAAGGCAAATGGTCTTAATATTACCGCATGGGGGCAAAATAATAATTCTCAGCTAGGTATGGGAGATACAACAAACAGGCTTGTTCCTACACTTATTAAATAGGAGAATTTTATGAAAAAAATGGTTAATATTGTACTTGTTCTGGTTTTGATGATTTTTGCTGTTTCATGCGGCGATGACTCAAAATCAGATAAAAAATCTAACGATGGTGACACAACAGCTGCGGACAGCGACCTTGTTGTTGCTGACGAAGATATAAAAACAGATACAGATGAAGTCAGCGACACAGAAAATGATTCAACTCCTGATTTAGAGCCAGATGAAGACGGCGTTATTGAAGATGTCGATACTGTTCCCGGAGATGGCGATGTAGTGCCTGCGGATGATTTTGCTCTTGGAGCTGATTGGCTTACCGGAAGGTTCAGCAGCCAGAAACAGTCGGAAGAGCCGGGAAGTCTTTATTTTGATATCAGACTTTTTATCCACAGAATCTGGGAGGAAAGAACTGATGGTGTCTGGATGTACCTTGAGCAGGCAAGAGTAGATACAATGACCGCGCCATACAGGCAGCGGGTTTATCATTTTTTTGTTAATGATGAAGGACAATATCAGAACAGAAACTATGAATTCAAAAATCCAGCTCCATTCACCAATCCATGGGAAAACAACATGGAAGATTTTAAGGGTTTAGCTCCAGAAGAGATTCTGGTTGTTGTTGAAGGCTGCGATGTTTATATGGAAAAAGTTGGAGACCATTTTGAAGGTGGAACCCATGAAAAAGACTGCAAATCCACCTATAATGGAGCTGTTTATGCAACCTCGGAATTTACGCTTTCTTCAACAAAGATGGAGAGCTGGGATAAAGGGTTTGACGCAAATGACAAACAGGTTTTCGGGCCTACCGCAGGACCATATATTTTTGATAAAATCGAAAATCTGCCCTATTAATAACTCTGTGGATTAAATCCTCATTAATTCCCAAAGCGGTATTTTTGGCAAATTTTCCACCATACTCCACTTTTTCATGAAAATGTAACTTAATCAACAGATTCATTGATTCAGAATTTTTGTTTGAATACGGCAAAATAAATGAACAAAAAATAGCCAAAAATCTTTTTTTGCAGATAATTAGCAAGTTTTGAATTAAGCTCTTTTATATTTGTCCAGTAACTTATTGTTTTTTTGAGGAAAATCATGTCACTAATCGAAGAAATCAGCAAAAGGAAAACCTTTGCAATCATAAGCCATCCCGATGCGGGGAAAACTACATTAACTGAAAAACTTCTCCTGTTCGGCGGTCAGATTCAGACTGCTGGCGCGGTAAAGTCTAATAAAATCACAAAAACCACTGCTTCCGATTTCATGGAAATAGAAAGACAGAGAGGAATTTCAGTTGCAACCTCTGTTATGAGTTTTGAGTATCGCGATCTTAAGATAAATATTCTTGATACTCCCGGCCACAAAGATTTTGCCGAAGATACCTACCGGACACTTACTGCGGTTGACAGCGTAATTCTTGTTGTTGACTCTGTAAAAGGTGTTGAATCCCAGACTGAAAAGCTGATGGAAGTTTGCAGAATGAGAAACACCCCTGTTATTGTTTTTATTAACAAATTAGATCGTGAAGGGCAGGATCCGTTTGATCTGCTTGATGAACTTGAAACAAAGCTGAACATTAGAGTCAGACCTCTGACATGGCCTATAAGCCGAGGCAAAACATTTAAGGGTGTTTATAATCTTTATCAAAAAAGTCTTAATATTTTCAAGGCAAGCCGCGATAAAATAGAGAAAGATATTGTTGCAGTTTCAGATATAAATTCAAAAGAGCTTGATGAGCAAGTTGGCGAATTTGCTGATAAACTCCGAGAAGATGTAACTTTAATTGAGGGAGTTTATGAAGATTTTGAGCTTGCCAACTATCTTTCCGGCGATATTGCTCCTGTTTTTTTTGGCAGTGCTGTAAACAATTTTGGTATTCAGGAACTTCTCGATACTTTCTGTGATATTGCACCTACTCCGAAGCCACGCCAGACAGATAAAAGACTTGTCTGTGCTGAAGAAGATATTTTCACAGGATTTGTCTTTAAAATTCATGCGAATCTTGACCCTAAACATAGAAACAGAATGGTTTTTGTTCGCGTCTGCAGCGGAATTTTTGAGAGGAACAAACCCTATCTTCATGTAAGACTTGGAAAAGAAATGAGATTTTCTGCTCCAGCCAGCTTTGTCGGACAGAAAAAAGATATTATTGATGAAGCTTTCCCAGGCGATGTTATCGGCCTTTACGATGTCGGAAACTTCAAAATTGGAGACACTCTAACGCAGGGCGAGTCTATGAATTTTCAGGGAATTCCTAGCTTTTCACCAGAAATATTCAAGCTTCTCAACAACAAATCTTTTGAGAAGGTAAAGCAGCTTGAAAAAGGACTTATCCAGCTTTCTGATGAAGGCGTTGCTCAGCTATTTATTCAGGATCAGGGAAGAAGAAAGATTATCGGAACTGTTGGCCAGCTTCAGTTTGAGGTTTTGCAGTACCGGCTTCTCCACGAGTATGGTGCAGACTGCTCATTTTCGCAGCTAAACTTTAATAAAGCATGCTGGATAACATCAAAAAATGCGGTGAAACTTGATGAATTCTGCAGATACAAAAGCAACTACATTGCAACAGATAAAGATGGCAACACAGTCTTTTTTGCCGAGTCGGACTGGATGATTCATCACTATCAGAAAGAAAATCCTGAAATAGAATTCCACTTTACCTCAGAGTTCAAAAGAAAAGAAATCACTAGGTGAGGGTTGAGTAAGTCCTTAATTTGATTCTTAAAAAAGACAGCCTAATTTACAAAAGCGATAACAATTCTTTTCTTTTTGGTAAAAGAGTTTTTTTCAGATATAATCCCATAACTTTTTTGTAGAGTAACCAGCGAGGACTTTGATGAATCATTATTTGGAACTTATTTATCTCTTCATTCCTGTAATTCTGGCAGGAATTTTCAACATGGTTTTTGTAAAAATCAGATTTCTGAATGTGCTTAAAAAACCGATGGACAACGGCACGATTTTGCATGACGGACAAAGACTTTTTGGCGATAATAAAACATGGAAAGGCTTTATCGGAATGGTTGTTTTCACAGCTTTTTTTATGGTTTTGCAGAAATATTTCTCTTTGTTTTTCCTTCCAGAAAACTATTTGCAAATTGTTGATTTTAATAGTATTAACGGTGTGTTAGTTGGTTCTGTTTTGGGGCTCGGGTATGCTCTTTTTGAACTTCCCAACAGCTTTATAAAAAGAAGAATTAACATCCAGCCAGGCAAAAATATCAGCGGATTTGCAGGTCTGTTTTTTACAATTTTAGACCAGGCTGACTCTGTTATAGGCTGTATCTGCGCAATGCTTTTTTTCTATTCATTTTCGCTATTTGACTTTGTTTTTATGATATTTTTCGGCTCAGCACTCCACTATGCTCTCAATGTGCTTTTATACCTCGCAAAGCTTAAAAAGCAGGCTGCCTGATGACGCAGATTTACAACAGAATTGAGAGGAAATTAGTTCAAATTCCTGAATATAGAAGCAAGATTATGGTGTTTCTCCATACACACAAAGCCGGGCGTTTTTTGATGAAATACCTCCTCTCGCTCCCATTTATAAACACCATAATTACCCGCAAAAAATATCGAGCAGAGTCAAAAAAAGAGATTGCTCCTTTTATAGAATTTTTTGGACTTAACCCGCTTGACTTTGAGAAAAAACCTGAGGAATTTGAAAGTTTTGCCGATTTTTTTGTCCGTAAACTAAAGAAAGAATCGCGCCCTTTCCCGAAAGATAAATCAATTTTTGCCTCTCCATCTGATGGCGTGATAAATATTGCTCCTCTTGCAGAAGATTCTTTTTTTAAAGTCAAAGGAACCGATTTTTCACTTGAACAGTTTTTGGGTAATAAGGAAAAAGCAAAAAAGTTTATTGGCGGAACTGTAGCCATAATCTATCTTGCACCCTACAATTACCATCGATTTCACTATCCTATTGACTCAAATCTTGAAAAAAAAGAAATTCTTGGCAACAGGCTTTTTTCTGTCAGCCCTATTTCAATCCATAACGGATTCCGCCCTTTTGATTTTAATTACAGGCATATTAATTATCTGAAAAACCAAATAATTGGCGACTTTGTAATGGCTGAGGTCGGAGCCTTCTATGTCGGCAGAATTATTGAGACAAATAGCAGTCTCGGAGAAAATTTATCCGGCGATGAAAAAGGATATTTCGGGCTTGGCGGCTCTACCATTGTCCTTGTTTTCCAAAAAAATTCGATTAAGTTTGATTCAGATATTATAGAAATGAGCAGTAAAAATATACCTGTTTCAATAATTGCAGGCGAAAGAATCGGAATCTGCAAATAATATTTTCCAGTTAATCACTCCAGACAACAAAAGCGACAGCATACTCTTTTTCGTGAGATATTGAGAGGTGAATGTTCCCTTTTTCAGGTTCAAAACTAAAAAAAGGTTTGCCATTTTCATCGTGAAGAATTGATATGTCCCTAAATTCAAGATCTTTTCTATTCAAAGCTTTTACAAGAGCCTCTTTTGCAGCCCAAAACCCCGCGACATGTTCCGATTTTTCCTTAAATTTTTCGAGATATTCCTTATCTTTTTCAGAAAGAATTCTCTCAAATACACCTTCTCTTGCCCTGCGAAACCGCTCAACAGAAGTTATGTCTGTTCCAATTCCAAAAATCATTATAACCCTAAAAGATGAAGCATATCTTTGACTGCTTTTTCAAATCCCGTAAACACAGCTCTTGCAACTATTGAGTGACCTATGTTAAATTCTTCAATTGTCCTAAGTGCCGCTAATTTCTGGATATTATGATAATGAATGCCGTGGCCGACATGGGTTTTGAGGTTTTTAGTCCGAGCATAATCAACCGCTATTCTGATTCTTTCGAGATTAAGATTCTCCTCCTCCTCCGATTTTGATTCGGAATATCTTCCTGTATTGAATTCAACCGCATTTGCACCGAGCTCAATAGCTTTATTAATTTGGGAAGAATCTGTGTCAATAAAAAGGCTCACCTCAATTCCATTTTTTTTGATTTCAGCAATATAATCTTTGAGATAATTGAAATCAGCAGAGATAAGATCAAGTCCGCCTTCAGTTGTAAGCTCGGCTCTTTTTTCAGGAACAAGCGTGATGCTTTCCGGTTTGTATTGAAGCGCGATTCTTTTCAAATCCTCGGTAGCAGCCATCTCTAAATTTACTTTTATTGAAACACTTTTTGTAATCAGCTCGAGATCTCTTTCCTGTGCGTGTCTTCTGTCTTCACGAATATGGATAGTAATGTTTGATGCGCCAGCCGATTCTGCAATAAGTGCGGCAAAAAGCGGCTCAGGATAATTAACCCCGCGAGCCTGGCGGAGTGTTGCAATATGATCAATATTTACGCCAAGTTTGTGCATGAAAAACTCCCTATTTCTTATTCAACAATGAAATCAAAGCGTTAAATGCTATAATATAGCTGATTTCTCCGAGTCCCGAGATAACTCCAGCCGCAAGATCGCCAATGTATGAACGGTGGCGAAACTCTTCTCTAGCAAAAATATTGGAAAAATGGAACTCAATAAATGGAATTTTTATCATAGAAAGAGCGTCTCGAATCGCAATGCTGGTGTGGGTGTAAGCCCCGGGATTTATTATTATTCCATCAACTGACTCAAGTTCTGATATATATTTTGCAATATCTCCCTCATTGTATGATTGAAACAACACCAGCTTTACGCCGTTATTTTGAGCCTCTTTTATAAGTTCGGAAATCAGCTCTTCTTTTGTTCTGTTTATATTGTAAAGAGATTCGCGAAACTCAATTTTGTCCAGCAGCGGCCCTTCAATCAGTACAATTTTCATTGAGCCCTCAAATATCCGGAACAGGCAGATTTTAGCGATTCAATATTGTAAAGAATTTTTGTCATAGGCTCTTTTTCGGATAATTGCCCGATGAAAAGATATTTTTTCTCAACAAGCAGGGCAACGAAGCGGTTGTTTGCAGAACTCCACGAAATGTAAGATGAATTCACCCCTGATTCAAAAAATTTAAAGAACAACTCTGAAACATTATAGACAGCAGGGTCAATGCCTTTTGCTGATTCAAGAATTGGAAGTCCATCGCTATCCATTAGAGAAAACGAGGAAAACCCAAAATTATCAATAAAACTCAGTGTTTTTTCCATTTTATTTCTGCCCATAATTTTAATAAAAACTCAGATTTTTTGTCTGAAGCAGCTTTTTTCGAGAGAACAGCAATTGTGCTGTAAAACGAATTCCCGGCAGATTCGGCCAGCTCTTTTGCTATTTTGGAAGAGTGATCCCAATTTTTCTGCCGTATTGCAATCAGAAGCATTGTTTCAGTAACCATTTAAAACCCTTTTTCACAGTGTTTTTCTCGGGTTTTATGGTATCAGATGGGTTTTTGTGAGTCAAGAAAAGTTGGCAAAAACCATCAAACTTCTTGACATAAAAATTTATCCAGATATTATTTTTGCGCTGCATGCTTGTTATTTAATAACAAACAGCTTGAAAGGCGGTGAAAAACAGCATGTTTAAGCAGAAAAGTATAGCTCCTCTTGAAGTTTATGTTTCTGATGATCTTGAAAGAGCGCTCCGTATTCTCAAAAAGAAAATGGCACTCGAAGGTCTTTTTAAAGAACTTAAAAAAAGACATCATTATGAACCACCAAGTGTTCGTAAGAGACTTAAAAAAGAGGAAGCAGAGAGAAGACGCAGAAAAAATATGCGTAAGAAAAAAGTTTAATCTTTTTAAGATTGAGCAATTTTTCATGGCCGCCCTTCGGGGCGGTTTTTTTTTATCAAAGAGATCTGCTTTTTATTAAATATGGGGAATAGAATGAATTGAGTTTTAATCTAAAATCTCAATATAATCATCGGGATATATACGGCTTGGGTTGCCTTCAGAGGAACCTTTTTTCAAAATAAAAATATCCCCCTTTTCAATTTTCTTAAACACGCGGCTGTGCTCACCCTTACTTTTTTTATGTGAGTAGATAAACCTTTCGCATCCGTTTTCGCCGCACGCCATAAGCTCGGAAAACCCTTTTGCATCATGCTGGGAAGTTAATGAGTAGTATTTATCACTATTATTTTTTTCTCTAACTTTTTTCAAAACAAGATAACTGAATTTGACATGATGTTTATTAAATCCAGTAATTTCATCAACTTGGTCAATAATCGCAGGCGCGTCCCAGAAATAAGATTCATGACACCAGCCATCTTCATGCTCTGGTGTTGATAGTGGACAGAAATTTGTGTGAGTGCACGGAAGAACTGGATATAAAATCTTTTCTTTAATAAGAAGATTCCGCAGTTCAATCAGCTCTCTCGAGGTTTTCTTCAAAGAAGGCTCTATTATAACGACAACTCCAGCCTCTCTCATATTTTTTTTAATATCATTAAGCAGTTGTGCTCTTTTTGAGGTTTTTTCCTCATCATCTCTGAAAAGCTCATTAATCACATTTGCCATAATAATTATGTCAAAATTCTCTTCAGGGATTTTTTCAGTAATATCGAATGGTTCCGGCATTACAGAAATATTGCCTCCTTCAATTTTGGAAAGAATTTTTTCAGCCATTCGTACAGATTCTCTCGAAAAATCAAGAGGTGTTAAGTCAAAGCTGCATGATTTCAATAGGTTATGATAAATAACCCCATTCAAAAATCCGAGAAGACCTGAGCCAGGCCCGCTCCCAACCTCAAGCACTTTATACGATTTGCCGGATTCGATAAGATTGTTTCTTTTTATCAAATAGCTAAAGAGAGAGGAGAGCTTCGCAATATTTGGAAACATGTAATAAAGTGAATAGCTTTTAAGATACTCCGGATTTGAAAGGTATTTCCCAAGTTCTTCATTTTTTGTGTTAAAAGCTTCGGAAAGCTGAACAATTTTATCGCAGAAGGGCTTGAGTTCTGATTTGCTTAGATTCCCGTTTTCATATTTGTGAAAAAGTTTTTCCCCAAGAACTTCAGATAAAACAGCCTGAACAATTGTCTCGTCTATAGGAATTCTATGCATAAACACCTCCAAAGTTGCTTTATTCTATAAAACAGTCTGGCAAAATCAAGAGATTGTTTATTCTTTTGACAATAAAAGCCTTGAATTAGGTCTGATATTTGATTTCTGTTTTTCTTTGTGTTAAATTAGCTCAAACTATTTGAAGAAGAATTGTGAAAAAAATATTTGTTCAGATCCTCATTTTTTCTATATTTGTTGTTTTGTCTTGCTCTAAAAAAGAGATGAAAACACCTGAATTGGCCGAAAACGATATTTTAGCAAAAGAATATATTACACTTGCCCTTAATAAAAAACATAAAATTACAGAGAATGGAGAGATCTTTTTTGTTCAAAAATATGGCTCTAAAGATGAAGTCGCAGCTTTTATAGATGGAAAATATGAAAAAATTAGTGATTTAAAACAACAGATTGATGATTTTGCTGTTTCTGAAGATTCTTCTTCCATAATAATCTGTGCGCATGATGTGAAAAAGAAAATTGGCACAATTTATAATCTTAATCTTAAGAATAAAACTTTAAAGCAGCAACTGTCTGAAAAAAATGTGATTTATAAGTCTCCTCAATGGATTGATAATAACAGCTTTTATTATAGTTCCGACGAGATTGATGGAAAAAACTTCTTTATTTTCAGGTATATAATTGATTCAGGCGAAAAAAAACTGCTGGTTTGGAAAGAGGGCGAAAATAGTGTTTTGGACATTAATGAAAAATCGGCTTTTATATTTGAAAACTACAGAATGGATAAAAATTTTTCATACTATAACGAGTATGATGACTCAAAAGTTAAGGGAATTAAGTATAAAAAATACAAAAAAAAGAGGTTGAAAAAAAGTTATTTATACAAAAAAAAGATCAAGGAGAAGGGGAAATCAACTTCAAAAATAAAGAAAAAATTTGCAAAAAGAAAGAAAACGAAAAAGCCTGGAATGATATATTCAGCACACGGTTATTTTGGAAATGGAATTTTGATGAGTGTTCAATATGTTGAGAAGAAAACAAAGAATTTTTCTATAGAAATATGGTATAAATCTGGCGGGAAAAAAGAGGTTTTTGTTTCAGATAACGACTTCCAAAATATTTTTGTCGACAGAAAAGATAGTAGCAAGGCTGTTTTTTGTCAGGATAATCCAGCGCAATCTTCGTGTTATCTGATTTCAGACAACACCGTATCTATCCTTAACCTTGAAAAAAGTTTTATAACTGTTGAAGATTTTAATGCTGGCAAACTCCTTTTTATATCTACAAACTACTCGCTTCCTCCAACTTTATTCTTGTTAGATGTTCGAGAAAAAAGTACGAAAAAAATACACCAAACAGGCGAAAAAGTTGATAAGGCTGAGGTCTTGCCAATTTATAGAGAAATACCTTCTTTTGATGGGACAAAAATTGAGTTTTATTCGTATATTCCTAAAAATTCAAAAGCTCCTTATCATATTCTTTTTCTGCTTCCCGATTATCCCGAGAAGTGTTTTAGACCTCACTACAACAGTTTTGTCAACTATTTGAATGATTTGGGTTTTATGGTTGTAATTCCTAATTTGAGAGGCAGCGGATGCCGCGGATTTGCTTATGCCCAGCTTGATAATGGACACGGAAAGAGTGATGTAGTCAAAGATATAGGCGCAATTGCAGATGATCTTATCGCAAAAGGCTATGGATTTAAGGATAAATTTGCACTGTTTGGTCTTGGGTATGGAGGGTTCCTGACAATTTCTGCGATGGCTTATTTTTCCGAATATTTTCGATGCGGAATACCTGTTTCATCTTTCATAGATTTAAGAGGCTATCTTCAAACTGCGGGAATTGGAGTGCGAGGCGTAGTTGAGAAAGAGTATGGCGACTTAAATGATAAAAGTTTTCTTGCAGCAATTTCTCCAATAAATATGATAGAACGGTTGAGCGGTTCACTGTTTTTCTTCCACGGCATGAATAATTATGAGTCTCCGCCTGTTGATATAACTGATTTTGTTACGGAGCTTAGAAAAAGAGGAAAAACAGCTGATTATTACCTTTTAGAAGGTGAGTCTTCAGAAATTGTAAAGAGAGAGAACATTCAGTTGATTTATGAGAAGAGTGCAAGTTTTCTTGGACATTGTTTTAAATTGAACCAATCGGTTCCAGACTAGGTTAAGATATGAATAAAAATAATTTTGAGCTTTTGGCTCCTGCTGGAAATTTTCTTTCAGCTTTTTACGCGTTTTCAGGTGGTGCGGATGCTGTATATCTCGGATTAAAAGCGTTTTCAGCAAGAAAATCAGCCGCGAACTTTTCAATAGATGAGCTTCGTAGTTTAAAAACAATTGCGCTTGAATCGCAAAAAAAGATTTTTGTTACAATGAATACAATTCTTAAAGAACCGGAAGTTGATGCTTTTGCAGAAACTGTTTTAACACTTGATGGAATTGCAGATGCAATAATTCTACAGGATTTGGGTGCTTTAAACATCACAAGAAAGTTGTTGCCAAAAACCGAACTTCATGCCTCAACCCAGATGGCTGTTCACAATTCTGCCGGTGTCAAAATTGCTTTGGAGCTTGGCTTTAAAAGAGTTGTCCTTTCGAGAGAATTGACCTTTGATGAAATAAAAAATATTAGACAGAAATTTTCTGATATAGAGCTTGAAGTTTTTGTTCACGGTGCACTTTGCTACTCTTTTTCCGGGCTTTGTCTGGCTTCAGGAATATTGCTTGATCGTAGCGGGAATCGAGGCGAATGCGCTCAAATTTGCAGAAGTTTTTACACTGATGACTTGGGTAAAAACAAGGGCTGCTACTTTAGCTGTAACGACATTGCATTGTATGAAAATATCCTTAAATTACGGGATATTGGTGTGAAAAGTTTTAAGATTGAGGGGCGGATGAAGTCGCCGGAATATGTCTATAATGTTTCACAGCTTTATGCAAACATTCTCCAATCAGAAAGTGTTGCTGATGCAATGAAGAAAAATTCAGAAATCTCATTTTCAAGAAGACGGACAACCGGTTTTTTTAATATGACTACTGGAGAGAGTCTAATTTCAAAAACATATCCAGGACACCTTGGAACTATTCTTGGATATGTTGAAAAAAGCGAGAAAAATTCGTTTGTTATCAAGCTTCTTGAAGACGCTGGCATAAGAGATGGTTTAATGTTTTTTGAGAATGGGGATGAATTTAAGCCTGTACGATTTGGTATTGAAAAAATATTTGCAATGAATGGTCGGGAGCTCCGGTTTGCAAAAAAAGGGGAGAAGGTTACAATTAATTCTCCGCAAAGAGCGACTGCGACAAACCCGGTTTATCATATAAGCTCCAGAATTCTTGACCTAAAAGAGGTTTCTCCTAAAAGCTTTAAGGAGTATAAAGTTCCTGTAAATATTGAGATTTCTCTGTTTAGAAATGAAATTGTTATTGAAGTAAATCTCTGGGGTTCAGTTTTTGAGTTTAAGTCGGAAATTTTGGTGGATGAAGCAAAAAATCAATCAGATTTTAAGGCAATTTTGAAAAATCTTTTTTATCAATCAGGAGATTCTCTCTCTGTGTGTGGCGAGATTAATTTCCTTAATAAAACAGGTTTTTCTGATGATAGATTGTTTGTTCAACCGCGCGTTTTGAAGGAAATAAAAAACAAATTTTACTTGAGTCTGGAAGAATTCAGGGTAATTCAGCTGAAACAAAAAGTTGCGGCTTTGATGAGTAATATTGATAGTAAAAACAATGTGTTGAGTGAAGGTTCTTCCAAAACGAAAGAGAGGTCAGAGCTAAATCCGTTTAATGCCGACGCCAAAAAGCACGGAAAAATCCCGTTTGCAGGGGAAGATGATTTTAAAAATTTTTCTAATCTAGCTAATATAGATAATGTAGTTTTTGTTCCGCTAAAACCTGTTGTGAAAGATCGCGAACCTTATTTTTCTCTGCTGGAAAAGATGGTTCAAACTCATTCTGATATTAAATTCTGTATTGGAATTAACAATATCAGCCACCTTGAATTTGCAAAAAAATTGACTGATAAATTTGATAATGTCTCGTTTTTTATTGATTTTTATCTTTTTGTAGCCAACCGTTTTACGGTAGAGCTGCTGTCTGAGATGTTAGGCCAAAAGCTCCAATTTATTTATTGGTGGATTGAAGATTCTGGCGAGAATATGATAAAATCTCAATATCCGATATATTCTGTAGGTAAAACATTCATTCCGCCGCTTTTCTATTCTCTCGGTTGTTTTTATAAACATTCCATGTGTGGTGATTGTAAAATGTGCAGTAAAAACAATAGCTTTATAATTGAAAATAGCGGCAGGCAATTTGAGGTAATTGTAAAAGATTGTGTTACATATCTTTTTCTCACCAATTAAAAAGCTCACCTCTTTTTTTTACAAATTTTTCAGAAACAGAAAGAAGTAAAACCCCAATAATAGGATATAAAATACTTAGAAAAATAAGGTATTTAAGGCTTTCCAAGTCAATCTGATTTGAAAAAGAGGCTCTGGAAAAAGTATTAAGGTGTGTTAATGGAAGCAGTTTTGCCAGATAAATCAGTGAGCTGTGAAGCACTTCAACCGGAAAGCTGATTCCGGCGAGAAGAAAAGAGGCTACAGAAAGAAGATAGCTAAAAATATTTTTTTTGAAAAGCAATGTTAGAGAAACTGAAATCATTGAAAACCCGATAAAAGAAGGAATTGCTAAAGCAAGTCCCAGAAGCGGCAAAAATGGTAAGGGGAGTTCTGGAATAAAGAGTTTCAATAATATAAATTGGAGATACATCCCTATAATTCCTCGAAAAAAAGGATAAAAAGAGTTTAGAATAATCAGTTTTGGAATAGATTTAAATGCAAAAAGAGCAGGAAGGAGGAGTCCGCTTGTTCTGCCGGAGATTACAATGCTGCTGGCTGTTGAAATAATTCTTCCTGAAATGCTGTAATTTATTCCTCCAACAATTGAGAAAAAAAGATAACCATAATTTCCAAATTGTTCTTTTGAAATAATTTTTGCCATAAAAAATGCAATGAAAAAACTTGTAAAAGCAGCGGTTATGCTAAAAAAAACATCAATTTTATAACTTGCTGAATTAAAAAAATCTTTTCGTATAGTTCTTCGAATCTCATTTATCATGTTTGCAGATTATTTTTCTTTTAAAATTTGTCAAGCAAATCCAAAGACATTTAAAATATAGATGTATTTAAAAATATATTTTGAACTAAGGCAAATTCTTAACTTTAATCAAATATTTTTCTTGACTTAGCGTGTCTCAGTAATAAAATAGCGGTATATGTAACCCATAACCGTTATATTTTTTTGGAGGATTATCAAATGGCAAAGAAAAATTTATTGGTAGCTGCTACAAAAACTGATTTTATCAAAGTTTTGAAAACTGCTCTTGAAGGCAATGCAAGTCTTACAAATGATCAGGCAAAAAGTGTTTATGATACTTTTTTACAGATTATGAAAGATACTATTGTTTCTGAAGAAAAGCTTGTTCTTAATGGATTCGGCACATTTAAGCTTAGAAAACTTGCTGCAAGAAAAGGAATCAACCCAAGAACAAAAGAAGAAATTGATATTAAAGCTTCAAAAACTATTGGTTTTAAACCGACTACAACTTTCAAAGAAAACCTCTAGTTTTTTAGAGATTTTGTTTTAACACCCCTTCTTCGGAAGGGGTTTTTTTTTGGTTTGTCGAAGGAGGACAAAGATGGAAATTACAGCAAAGGTAAAGATTGAAACGACAAAAGGTGATTTTATTGTTGGTCTGTATGGAACTGAAGTGCCTGTAACAACAGCGAATTTTCTACAGTATGTAAATGCTGGATTTTATAGCAACCTTCTTTTCCACAGAGTTGTGCCTGAATTTTGTATTCAGGGTGGCGGTTTTATAGCAGGAATGTTTGAAAAAAAACCTCCGTTCCCAAGTATAAAACTTGAAATTTCTCCAAACATCAAACATGGGAAATATGTTCTTTCAATGGCCAGAACAGAAGATAAAAACAGTGCAACCAGCCAGTTTTTTGTTTGCAATGGCGATGATGTTTCAGAGCTTGATGGAGAATATGCAGCTTTTGGAATAGTTCTTGAAGGTCAGTCTGTTATTGATGAAATAAGTGCTGCAAAAACAAAAACAGTCAGGGTTTTTGATGATGTTCCAGAGGAAAAAATAGTAATCAAAAAAGCGTCTGTGATTTAATTTCTACATTTTTATTTTCGCAAGGATCTCTTCAAAGTTTTTTGCTTTTTCAGAAACTGCAAACTTCAGATTAATTAAATCATTTTCAAATCTTGGAACTATGTGGAGATGGAAGTGCATAACTTCCTGCTGTGCATGTCTGCCTGCAGAATGGATAAGTTGTACATTTGTGCAGTTTAGCGTAGTCTTGTAATGATTGGCGATTTTCTGCGCTGTTTTCATTATTTCGTTTAGTGATTCTCTATCAATGTCATAGATGTTTTCTGAATGTTTTCTGGGGATTACAAGTGTGTGGCCTATTGCTGCGGGGTTGATGTCAAGGAATGCGATTACCATTTCATCTTCATAAACTGTGTAGCTTGGGATTTTTCCTTCTATAATTTTGCAAAAAATACACTCAGACATAATTGCCTCCTAAAATAGTTTTTCTTTAGTTTTTATAATTATTTGTGCCAGTTTTTCCGGCTCTGTTTTTTTGATTTCTGCTGCTTTTATGTATATGTCAGCTATTTTGCCAATTGTTGTAAATGCTTCGTTTTTGACGGGCTGATATGGTGCGTCTGTTTCGAGAAGGATGTGTTCTGTCGGGATTTTTTCCAGTGCATTTTGTCCTTTTTTATTTTCATTGATTATTGGCGTGCCAAAGCTGAAAAATGCGTTTATGTTGCTTTTTAAAAGGTAGTTTGCTTCTTCCGCTGTCCCTGAATATGAGTGGAGAATTATTGCCGGAAGTTTTCTAAGCTCCTTGGTGTATCCAAAAAAATCCTGGAGGCTCTTTCGGAGGTGGAAGATTGCGGGAAGGTTATTGTAAGCTGCAAGCTCAAGCTGTAACTCAAAGAAATACTTCTGTTTTTCGGTCGGTTCTTTCTGTGGTTTATAATAATCAAGGCCAAATTCGCCAATTGCGTTAATTTGGCGTTGTTGTATCAGATTTTCGAGGTAGGGGATTTGGCCGTAATCAAGATTCCACGGGTGGATGCCAAAAGATTTTACTATCTGCCAGCCTTGACTAATTAATTTGTCAGCAAAATCAATATCTTCCTTGCTGTGGCATGAGGCTAGAAACGATGTGTTCCCATGATTAAAATTCTCTTGGTTTAGGTTGCATAAATCTAAGAGATGGATGTGGGCATCAAAATATTGCATGGGTTAAGATTACTTTTTTGGTTTGTTAAGGTCAAGAATTCGTAGCTGAATTGACAATAATTTCTTTCGTTTTATAATGAGCTAACTTTTTTAATTGGGCGGGATTATGAAAATTTATCAGGTTGGCGGTTCGGTCAGAGATGAGATTATGGGCTTGAAGCCTGTCGATATGGATTTCGTTGTTGTTGGCGCAACTGTTCCTTTGTTTCTTTCTCAATTTCCGGGAGCGTTGAAGGTTGGCAAATCATTTCCGGTTTATCTTTATAATGGTTGTGAGTATGCTTTTGCACGGCGGGAGCTGAAAATTGCGCCAGGACATACTGGTTTTGAGATAGATGCAAGTCCTGACACAACGCTTCTTATGGATCTGGCAAGGCGCGATTTTACTATGAATGCTATTGCCAAAGATTTAGAAACATTTGAATATATTGATCCTTTTGGCGGAATTTGTGATGTGGAGAAGAGAATTATCCGTCATGTGACTGATGCTTTTGCGGAAGATCCGCTGCGGGTTTACCGTGCTGCCCAGTTTGCTGCAAGGCTTCCTGATTTTATTGTTGCACCCGAGACTGTTGCCTTGATGAAAACGCTTAAACACGAGCTTGCGACTCTTTCTCCGGAACGGGTCTGGAAGGAGTTTGAGAAAGCACTTTCTGCACCTGCTCCGTGGCGTTTTTTTGAAGTTTTGCTTGAGTCTGAGGTTTTGGACATCCATTTTCCTGAATTTTTTGCACTTTATTTTATAACGCCTGGGCCTGAAAAATATCATTCTGGCGAGAAGAATACTTTGGAGCATATTTTTAATGTCTTGAAAAGATTGAAGAATCGAGATGGAATGCTTGCGTTTGCTGCTCTTTGTCACGATATCGGAAAGTCTCTGACTCCGGTTAGTGAGCTGCCGAAACATTATGGTCATGATAAAAACGGGGTAGGGCTTGTTGAAGCAATGTGCAAAAGGCTTAAGATTCCGAATAGTTATCAAAAATCGGGGCAAATGGCCGCGCTTTATCACATGAAAGCACCGAAACTTCTTGAGAT
>CAZISX010000019.1:0-19320 GCA_964542005.1 uncultured Spirochaetales bacterium | reverse complement strand
GATTCTTAAGAAATTTCCGGCTGGCGGTGTTTCTGGTTTTTATGAGCTTGTAAATGGTGATGCCAGGGGGACTTTGTCTGAACTGATTAGATTTATTGAGTTTATTCAGCCAGTTTTTGAGGTTAAATTGAAAGAAGAGTTTCAAAATAAGGGAATTCATTCGGGTCAAATTCTTTTGATGGAAAGGATAAAAGTCTACAAAGAACTGAAAAAGGAATTTTTGAAATGAAGATTATATTTCTCCACGGCTTTGCTGCTGATCACCATGTTTTTGAGGGTTATGATGTTTTGGGCTGGGATTCTCTCTTTTTTGATATTCATTTTGATGAAAATAGCGAGCCGATTTTGCCTGAAATTGTTGAGGATTCAATTTTGGTCGGCTGGTCAATGGGCGGCATGGTTGCTTTAAAGATTCTTGCTCTTTTCCCTGAGAAAATTAAGGGTCTTATCCTGATTTCTTCAGCTCCATCATATATTGTTTCAGAGGTTTTTCCGGAAGGCAAATTGCCTGAGGCTGTAAATCTTCTTCAAAATTCGATTGTTAATGGAGAGTTCCGTGCAATGCAGAATTTTCAACGCCAGCTTTTTTCGATAAATGAAATAAAAGATGGTTGGCTTAATAAATTCCGTAAAGAGATTGGCGGAAAAATCAGGGTTACGCTGGAGGATTTAATTAGGAGTCTCAATTTTCTTTCAAGTTTTGAGGCTGCGGTTGTCAACATAAAGATTCCTGTTTTAGTTCTTCATGGTAAAGATGATTCGGTTGTCAGTTTTGAAGCAATAAATTCATGGAAGCGGATTTTCCCGGAAATCAAAACTTATGTTTTTGATGCAGGTCATGCCCTGCCATTTGTCGCAAAAGATAAAGTTGTCGATATTATTGATGATTTAATGCGTTCGTTGAAAAGAAAACCATAACCTCGTTTCCTCTACCTATGTATTGGAGTTTTTCAAAAATATCTTTGTTTGCAATTGCTATGCCGCGCCCGTGAAGATCAAACGCTCTTTCCGGATCAAAATCGAGATATTTTGAAAAGTCAAATCCGGCACCCTCATCCTTTATGTGGACTTTCATAAGTCCCTGTATTTTTTTGAAATTAACCTCGACACATTTGTTTTTGTAAGCTGTCATCAAAAGTCTCTTTTCAATTTCTTCTTTAAGTCGTTCTTCTTCTAAAAGTATTGATTTTTCGGAATAGGTTATTCCCAAATTGCCATGCTCAACAGCGTTTATAAAAAGCTCATCAATGCCTGATGCAGTATTTTCATTTACAGCAAAAGAGCCAAGCCAGTTTGCAATATCGTTGCCTTCTTCCATTGTTTTAAATACAAACTTTCCCTCTGTTATAAAAGAGGTAATGTTTCGAGTTGGATCAGCACCGCTTCTTGAAAATTTTAGATAGGTTTTGTAGTCTGTTATTGCTGCTTTGAGGATTGCGGAGAGGACTTTTTCGTTGAACGGTTTTGTCAGATAGTAGTATGCTCCTGCATTTATTCCTGCAAGAATACTGTCTTTATCTGTTCGGGCTGTCTGCATAATTACTGGAATTTGTTTGAGTTTTTCGTCTGTTTTGATTTTTTTGAGAAACTCTATACCATCCATAACAGGCATCATCCAATCAACAACAATTGCTTTGTATGAAGTGTCAAGGCTTAGTTTTTCCAGTGCTTTTATAGCGGATGGAAGTGCCGTAACTTCGTATCCTTCCGGAATTAAAGCGTTTTTTACAAATTCAAGTGTTACTCTTGAATCATCAATAATCATTACTTTATCTCTTGAAGTCATGTTTTTACCTGCATAATTTTATCTAATAACTGGAGAAATAATATCATAAAAGTTCTTAAAAACAATAAATTTACTAAAGAGATAATCACTGCGTGTCAAAAATTGACAAAGTGCTGAAAAAGCTATAATATTACGCCGTATTCTGCACAAGTTGTAATATGAAGATTGTTTGCCGGGATTTGGTTTCTTCATAATTTGATCTTTTTTTGAGTTCTGGGAGGATTTTGATGGCTGATAATAAAAAACCTGTAAAAAGAGAAGGTCCTAAATATGTCTGTCCTTACTGCAAAAGTTATTATTATATTGGCTCTGATGCTGAGAAATGCAGGGACAGGTGTTCTTTGCTTTTGGAGGAAGGAAAAGAGCTTCCAAAACCTGAAGATAATAAACTTGATTTTTCTGATTTGATTAAAAAAATAGATGGAAAGCAATAATGAAATGTTTTTTCTGCCAAAGTCAGGTTGGTGACAGCGATGTTCAATGTCGCGGTTGTGCCAGAACTTTAAAAAAATTCTGTTTTTCCTGCTACCTTGTTTATGGCGATTCCGCAAATTTTTGCATGGCTTGCGGTGGAAAGCTCAATGACTATATTCCTAAGATATTAAAAGTTTCTGAAATCCCTGAAATTCCTGAGATAGAAATAGTTGATGCTCATTTTGAAGAAAATTCAGAACACAGCGTTATGGTTCTTGATGATTTTGAGACAAAAAACGAGATTGAGCATACCGCACTGGCTGCTGAGGATGATACCGAAAACATTGAAATTGTTGAAGTCGAACCTGATGTTAAAGGTAAAGCTCCAAGAAAAGAGTATCTTACCCTTGAAATAGAGCTTAATGATTCGCTGCCCCTTGACGATGCTGTAGAGCCTGTTGTCGAAACCGCAAGTGATGGATTGGAGCTTAGAGTTTCTGAAATATTTTTAAAAGATATCTCAAAAAAGCTGACACCTGTTTTTGTTGATGGAACTTACAATGTAAATTACGAGCCTCTCATTCAATTTATTAAAGAAGAAAGTTCGTTCCCTTCGCTGTGCAATCTTTTTGAAATTGCAGGTCAGACAATTAAAAATGGCCGCGGAGCTATGTTTTTTGCTGAAGGGGAAGAGGGTGTCGGGAAAAGTCATTTTCTTCAGGAAATTGTCTCTTTTTCCGAGACAAGAGGTTTAACTGGGGCTGATTTGATTCTTACAACCGCAAATTATCTTGCTTTTGACTACATGGTAATAATTGATTTTATTAAAGGAATTATGGGAATCAAAAGCGATGATTTGGCCGAGGTTAAGGAAAAGGTTGAAAAATATTTGGGAGATGCGCTTCCAAAACACAAAAAAGAGTGTCTTATTGCTCTTTTGTGTTTTAATTTTCTTCCAGTTAAGGATAAGCTACCTAAAAATGATCTCGATTTTCTTTTTTCTTATGTTATCTATATGCTTACAAAAAGGCATCCTGCCCTCTGGATTATTGATAATGCCTGGGCTCTAAATCTTAGAACAGTTAAGTTTTTGAAAAAATTGAAAGATATAGTTAAATCCTTTGCTCTAGTTATTGTTCTTTTTACCGAGCCTGAAAATGCTGTTTTTGAGCTTTCGGAAGAGAGCGATAAAAAGACAAAATTTAAAATAGAAAATGCGAGGGAAGAGTCGGTTTTTGAGTTTATTTCTAAACAGCTTGAAACCACCCGCATTCCAACAGATATCGAAAAATTTATAGCTGCTGCTAAGGGTAACTATCTGTATGCTATTGAAACTGTTAGATATTTGAAAGATGCCGGACTTATTTTCCTGATGAAAAACAGTTGGCGTTTTGGGAAGCTTCCAGAAGATTTATTACCTGCTGACTCGCTTGAAGAGCTTGTCATGCTGCGTTATGAAAAGCTGGAAATGAGTGAGCAGTCATTGCTTAAGAAGTTGATTTTACTTAATATTAACGAAATTCCTGCAGGTCTTTTTGCCTCTTTGTTCAATGAACATGATAAGCAAATTCTCTCACAGTTAATTTTGAAGGAATATCTGGTAGATAAATCTGAAAAATTGGTTTTCACTTCATCTTCTCTTTTTAACATTATAAGAAGAAACTTGAAAATAGATGAGGATGACAAGGCTTTTTACAAAAACAGCGTAATGAAGCTCTCTTCAAGTGAGGAAAATATTGCTCCTTTAAATAAAAACTGGCTTCTTTTGAGTTATATAAATCTTGGAGGAGTTGTTGATAAAAGATTTAACTCATTTCTTTTTTCATCTGCTATCTATATGGAAAAACTGGGGTTTTTTGAGATGGCACAGAGAAGTTATCAGTCAATTCTTTCTTCTTTCAGCAAAGATGACAGTTATGATGATTTTAAAATTCTTCTCGAAATCAAAAATTCAAAACTGTGGCGTTTTGTTGATCCTCAGTGGGGACTGATTTTCTGGAAGAAGTTAAAAGAAACCGCAGAATCAAAAGAACTTGTTCAGCTCAAGCTTCTGGCTGAGGCTGAAATACTTCTTGGTGAACCTAACAGGCTTGATAGTGCGGAACTGGTTAAAATTATTACACAATTACACAATATTGGCTGCTATGAAAACGAGCTTTTTCTTCTCGAAAGATTTACCGATTTATTGATGGAGTCAGAAAATTATTTTGATGCCAATACTTTTGCTTTGCGCAGTTACAAAATAATCAAAGATATTTTTACAGATAAAAGACTTGGTAAAATCAGCCGAGACGATGTTTCTATGATCTTTTTTATAAAAAGCTGCATTCGACTTGGGGAGGTTAATATTGCTCTTTCAAATCTGGAATATGCAAACGAGGTTTTAATCGAAGCTTATGAAACAGCCAAGCAGTATAGTGCGGTTTATTTTCAGGCTAAATCAATGTATCTAATTGGAAAGATTCAATATATTATGCACGAGTCATGGGAGGATTATCTGCAGGAAAGCTTTCAGATGACGCTTTCGGAGATGCAGTTTGCTGTGCTGAAATCATTCTTTATATTTTTTGAAGAGGAAAAATTAGAGGATAAGGCTTGGCTTAAGCCCTATCTTGAATACAAAAACTGGCTTTCAATCTTATAAAATGCCGTGTTACTATCTGCAAAAAAAGAGGTTCTCTAATGAAAACAAGTATTAAATTGTCGTTTTGTGTTTTTTCTGTCTTTTTTGCGCTAATTCTTTCTGCCGGAAAGATTGGGCCTGGCGTTGCAGAATATAAAGGTAATCCGCTCAGTTTTGAAACTGGCTCTCACGATTATTTTGTTATGTTTAAGTCATTGCTTGACAATACGGCAGAGGCAAATCTCGAAAATCCACAAGCCAATGCCTGCAAAGAAAAAAGCAGCTTTAATCTCTCTTCCGCAAATATTCCCGCAGATGCATTAATTGACAGAGCTTTCCTTGTCTGGACAAGCGCAATAGACAAAGATAAGTTTGATTTTGATACCGATAACAGCGTTACACTCTCTTTTGAGCATTCAGACAAAAAAATTACCCATACAGCTCCAATTACTGCATCAAGAATCGCAAAATTAAATGATCCATTGCAGGATTTTGAGTTTGAGGGATTTACAAATACTGATGGAGGATATTTTACCTACAGGGTTGAAGTAACTGATTTTTTTAATGAAATTCATAAAAAGGGAAATGCAGAAGCTCTTGCAAGTGATGGAGCAGCTCTTCTTGGGAGCTATACAGTTAGCGATATGCAGTGCAGTCAGGACATTAATTATGTTGCCGGAACAAGCATGATGGGCGGTTGGTCAATTATTCTTGTTTATAAATCAGAAACTGTACGGCCAAAAAAAATCTATATTTACAGCGGCTTTCAAATGTATCAGTATGAGCAGGCACCGATTGATGTTTCAGATTTTGTTTTTCCCTCAGAGCCTACAGTAAAACTTACTCTTATGGCGCTTGAAGGAGATCCCAATCTTGTTAATCCCCACAAGTTTGAAACGCCTGAAGGTCTTTATCTAAAAGGAGAGGGCGATGACGAGGGAACAGCTCTTCTTTCAAACAAATGCAATCCCCAGCTTGAGGCACAGGAATACGATGAAACAATTGTTTACACCGAGGTCTATAACTCAATTTCAAGTGTTTATGACTGGAATAGCGGAACACCACAGTGTATTGGCGGCGATCCAGGCAAACTTGATTTAACAACGCTGGAATACGGTATAGATGTTGATACTTTTATTTTCAACAACAAGCTTGGCGGCACAAAGCTTGATATGGGCGACAAAACAATGCGCCTGACTGTCAGCACAAACGAAGACACAATTTACACAAATTTTCTTGTTCTTTCTGTAGATACAAAAGCTCCGGATTTTGATATTAAAGATAAAAGAGAGAAAAATTTCTGCAGCTGCTCAAAAGAAAAAGACAAATTCTGCCTCAAGTTGCCATTTTACTACACAATAACTGTTCAGAATAATGGGACAAATCCTGCAAAAAATGTAACAGTTGCAGATCCTCTTCCCAAAGATTTAAAGTATATTGCAGGAACCGCAGAGATAGGAAAACGACTCGAATCAACAGGTAATAAAATTGTCTGGGAAGCAGTTGCGGATGATGCTGGCGCATTCCCTTTTCAAAAAGCAAAAATAGTTGCAGAGACAATGAGGCCTTGCGGCAGTGATTCCTGCGACACAGTGTTTGTCCGTTTTCAGGTTCAGCCCTCCGAAGCCCTTAATAAATCAGCAAAAATAGACAACAGCGCATCAATCAGCGCAGATGAGATGACTCCCTACAAAACAAATAGTGATGTTCCTCTCCGTTTGAGAGCAGACAATTCCTGTGTTCAAGAATGCAAACCTGATCGCTGCTCTCCAGAGTGCGGCGGTTGCGGAGAAACACTGCCGGATGAGAATCTTGGAAATGATTCAGATCAAGCTTCTGACAATAATTCCGGGAATAATGACTCAGACACTAATAGCACTCAAGACTCTGATAACACTGCTATTTCTGGCGGAGATGAGTCTTCATGCGGTTGTTCTGTTATAAAATAAATATTATTTTTGTAGAATCTATTGACATTCACTAAAATTATAGTAAGATGACGAACGAAACTAAGGTTGCGGGGTAGAGCAGCTGGTAGCTCGTCGGGCTCATAACCCGAAGGTCATTGGTTCGAATCCAATCCCCGCGACCATTTTTTTTATCTTTAAATTCTCCAGACATTTTAATCAGTTAATAAAAAAAATCACAATAGTTACATCTTTGTGTTTCCAAAATATTTTAAGTCAAGTCTGTTTTTTTATTTACAAATCTGACTGCTTTTATGTTTCGATTTTTTTTAATCGCGAACAGATTTTCTGATTTTTAAAAATCCGGCATTGATTCCGCTTGAAAGTGATTGGAGCATTACCGATTTTTCTTCGTCTGTTGCAGCTGTTTTGTCTCCTATTTCCACCATAACAGAAAGGTTTCTACCATTTTCTTTTGAATAGTAAAGTCCAAAATCAGCAATTCCTACAGACTGGTCAAATGTTAGGAAATCTGGGTTTTCCGGATAGAACGGAAAAGCAATGTAACCTATTGAAACTGTTTTCTTAATTGTTTGCCCGCCAGGCAGTATGAATGTGTAGTTTTCTACTTTTTTTCTGATTTTTTCAGCAAAAAAAGAGAGAAACCCTTCCTGTGTTTCTTTTAGAAAAACAAGAAATTCTTCGCCGCCCCAGCGAATAAGTATATCATCACTTCTTACTGACTCTGCAAGAATTCTGCTGAACTGCTGAAGCACAATATCGCCGGCATTGTGACCATAAGTGTCATTTACCATTTTGAAATGGTCAATGTCAAAAATAAATATTCCGGAATAAGAAAGGCGGAGATTTCTTCTGTCATTGTGGTTTATAAGTGCTTTTTGTTTTTTAAGTATTGCGCAAAGTTCTTCGCTGACTACTTCATAAAAATATCTTCTGTTTCGCAGATTGGTTAGCGGATCTCGCATAGAAGCCTCTTCCAGCGCCTTTGATTTAATTTCAAGCTCAATTGTTATTTCAACAAGTTCTATTGTCCTTTCCTCTACAAGCTGCGTTAATGCTTCCTCTCTTCTTTTCATCTGTCTAACCTTCAGCTTGTATATTCCGGCTCCGCTAAAAAGAATTGAGGCTCCGCATAAAAGATAAAACCACCATGTCTCATAAAAATGAGGTTCTATAAAAAAGGAGAAAGATGCCCCTTCTGCGTTCCAAATCCCGTCATTATTTGCTGCAATTACTTTAAATGTGTAATGACCGTTTTTCAGGTTGGTGTAGTATGCAGTTCTCTGCGTTCCAAGGTCTGACCATTCGCGATCAAAACCATCAAGTTTGTATTTGAACTTAACCTTGTTCGGGTACAGAAAGCTCAATGCTGTAAAGTGGAATTCAAATTTTTTAGATCCTGCGGGAAAGATAGTTTCGTTGTTATTTTGAGATGTTACATCTTTTTCATCAACTCTTATATATTCAAAAACGACAGGCGGTTTTTCTTTGTTTTCCTGTATCTTTGACGGATCAATAAATGCAACCCCTATTGATGAGGCAAAATAGAGTAAGCCTTTGCTTGTCTTTATAATGTCGTACTGAGTGCCGCCATTCATTTCGTTTGAGAGCAGGCCATCTTCTCTGCCGTAAATTTTAGGTTCAATCTTAGGAATTGCTCCGCGGAGGAATGCCTCTAATTCGGTTTTTCTGATAAAAACAATCCCTTTATTTGAGCTTGCCCAGATGTTTCCGGCATTGTCTGTTATAATATGAAAAAGTGCAAAATTGGGAAGTCCATTCAGATGGGTAATAGGAGTAAATTTATTGTCCCGATAAATTGTTATCCCTTTTTCGGAGGCAATCCAAGCTGTTTTTTCATTGTCAAAGTTGATAGAGTAGATGATTTTATCGGAAAGGCCGTTTTTTTCTGTATAATTTTTAAATTTTCCATCTTTAAAAATTGTTAGGCCGCCTCTTGTCGCAATCCAGATAGATTTGTCGGACGATTCCTGAATGCTGTGAGTGTAATTATCGCCAAGTCCGTCCTCCTGCCTGAAATAGGTAATTTTTCCATCAGGCGTAATTCTTTGGACACCTTCGCTGTAAGTTCCTATCCAGACGCTTCCAGAAGAATCAACAAAAACCACCGAAAACCTTGAAGAGTTAAGTCCTGCCGTTTTATCAATAATCCGAACACTTTCTTTACCTATTGCTGCAATATATTTGCCCAAAACAGCACTCCATAAAGTGCCAGATTTATCCTCAAACATTGAATATAATGCGCTTTTTCTGTCAAGAACCCCTGGGACATCAAACGGGAATATATCGCCGCCGGAAAGGCGAAAAATTCCATTATTGTTTGTCCCCATCAAAATATCTTTATTTGATCTTTCAAGGACTGAAAATATTGATTCTGTAAGAAGTCCTTTTTTCCCGGAAACAGGAGTGAATTTAGTATCTTTCAGTCTGTAAAGTCCTCTTCCTTTTGCCCCGATCCAAAGGCTTCCTTCATGATCTTCCATCATTGCATTTACATTATTTATCGGCAGTCTATCAAAAGATTCAATTTTGGCGCGCCCCTTATCTCTCATCCTTATTAAGCCGTCGGCCTTTGTTGCAGCCCAGATATTCCCGTCTTTATCCTCGTAAAGATAGATAAACATAGCGTTTTCCAGATCGCCCTCACTTTTTTTATCAAAAGTTTTGGTTGATTCATTGTAAAAAAAGAGACCATTTGAAGAGGTGCCAACCCAGAGTTTTCCGTCACTGTCTTCAAAAAGAGAGTAGATTTTTTCATTTAGATAAAATTTTCTATCTACAACACCATCTTTAATATGATAAATAGCTGTGTTGTCATAGGAAAACCAGAGACCATCAGTAGAATCAGAGGAAAGGACAACCTGTTTAGTCTTGTCAAACTCAAAAACATTAATCTTTTCAACCTTACCGTTTTTGATGCAGTAAAGACCTGTTTCTGCGCCTCCTTGAACAAAAAACCAGATAACTCCATTTTTGTCAATTCGAGGGTATCTAATTATTGCGTTTTTAAGTAACAAATCGAATTTGTAGGTTTTTTTGAGATAATTATATCGAAGGATTTTTCCTATCATCATTCCAACCCAAAGAGAGCCTTTTTCTGAAGAATCCTCATAAATAAATTTTGCAAAACTTGTTTCAAGCTCTGGAATATTGTTTTTGTCAAAAACCTTAAACTTCACTCCGTCAAACCGGACAAAACCTTCTTCTGTTGCAATCCACAAATATTTGTCATAACTCTGAGATAGCGAAACCGCAGAATTTTGAGGAAGCCCATCGTCTGTAGTCCAATGATCTAGTCCATATTGAAAAACATATTTTTGAGGTGTAATCGCAAATATTGATGTTGATAGAAAAAGAATAAATAAAACAAAGCAGAGACGCATCTTTCCCTTGAATAAAATAACTAAGTTATTGCTATAGCCTAGTCGATTAATGAAATTTTGCAAATTAATTTCCCCGCAAGATTTGCTATAAAATATACAAGAAAAAAGATAGCTTCCACTTTTTTATTTTCAACAAAGAGTGCTCTCAAATTTTTCATTTATTTTTATCCAAAAAGTTTCATTTCTGTTTCAGTTGTGATAATATCCAGTGTTACAAAATAAATAAAATTGTGAAAATTATGGTAGTTTTATCTGGCTACAAAAAACTTAAACTTATTGCTGAAAATAACAGAAATAGTGTTTATAGAGGCGAATCTGTTGATGAAAATCTGCCTGTCATTATTAAAGTCGCTAAAGAAAGTGTCCTCTCTTCACAGCTCAACACCTTTAAACATGAAGCGTATATAACCGGATTGTGCGATTTCCCAGGGATTGCAAAGGTTTATGAGGTTGTTGATGAAGGGGATGCTATTGCTCTTGTTCTTGAAGACTTTGGAGGAGAATCTCTGAAAGAAATTGTGCTAAGAGAGATTCTTTCTGTTGAAAAAATTCTTTATATTGCAATTAAAGTTTCAGAGGCATTGGAAAAAATTCATAGAGCTGGCGTGATTCACCGCGACATAAAATCATCCAACATTATAGTTAATCTGGCTGATATGACTGTTAAAATAACTGATTTCAGCATATCCAAAAAGTGGGATAAGTCAGATGGATTTAATTGTTTGGAAGAGGCTTTTGAGGGTACTGTAGCCTATATTTCTCCAGAACAAACAGGAAGAGTCGGACGAGGGACAGATCCAAGAAGCGATTTGTATTCGCTAGGAATAACTCTTTATGAAATGGTGACGGGAATTCTTCCTTTTTCTCATTCCGATCAGATTGAAATTGTTCACGCACATATTGCCAAAATAGCGGAGCCTCCACACAAAATAAATACATTTTTGAACGAAACTCTTTCAAAAATAATTATGAAGCTGATTGAAAAAAATCCTGCCGACCGCTATCAAAGCGCAACAGGTTTGAAAAAGGATTTAGAGGAGTGTTTTTTATTCTGGAAAAAGAATGGGACAATTCCGTTACTTACTTTGGGAGAGCAGGATATTCCTTTTACTCTTGAAATCCCAAACAAGCTCTATGGCAGATTTTCTGAGCTTAAAGTTCTCAATAACGCACTTTTGGGCGTGATGGAAGGAAATTCAAGGATAGTTTTTATTGAAGGTGGTTTTGGATGCGGGAAAAGTGCGCTGATAAAACATTTCAGCAGAAATTTTGTCGCAGGCAAGGGCTTTTTCATTGAGGGAAAATATGATGTTTTAAGGCGGGAGACACCCTATTCCGCTCTTATTGATACTATTAAAAATATGGTGAAAATCCTTCTAAAAGAAGAGTCTGAAAAAATTGCAGTTTGGAAAGATAAGCTGAATAAGGTTTTCGGAATAAATGGTAATTTTGTTACAAAAGTTATTCCGGAGCTTGAGCTTATTGTGGGAAAACAGCCAGAAGTCGAACCGGCAGGACTTCTTGAGTCCAAAAACCGGTTTAATATGGTTTTTCAGAATACAATAAAAGTTTTTGGGCTGACAGGCTTTCCTCTTGTTATTTTTCTGGATGATATTCAATTTGCGGACAGTGCTTCAATTAAAATGCTTGAGTCTATTGCTTCTGATTTTGAGATGAGAAATGTTTTGATTTTATGCGCCTACCAGACCGATGGCGATGACAAAATCCTTTCCGGAATTAAAGAAAATGCTGCATCTGCAGGGCATGGTTTGTCTGAAATTTATCTTAACAATCTTGGGAGGGAGGATATTGCTGAGCTTTTTTTGGATATGGTTAAACTTCCAAAGGAAGAGTGCAGAGTTGCAGCCCAGATTGTGCTTGAAAAAACATCTGGAAACCCATTTTTTCTCCATCACTTTATAAATGCTATTTATGGCAAAGGATTCCTCTTTTTTAATGAAGAAAATGGTCAATGGGCAATAAAAATCTCTGCAATTAAAAACATGGAAGTCTCTGAAAATGCTGCCGATTTAATTTCAGAGAAAGTTGCAGGTCTTCCAGAGCAAACAATAGAATTTCTCAAATCTGCATCATGCCGAGGTGTTGACTTTGAGCTTGAAGCGGCAGCTTTTGTAACTCATACTGCCGAGGAAGAGGCTTTCAGACATCTTTTGCCTGCGTTGAAAGATGGATTTGTCATAGATGTTGCAACCGAAAACTTTGAGAGGGAAATAACAAAATCACTTTACAGATTTGCTCATGACAAAATTCAAGCTCTTTTTTATCAGATGAATAATGAAGATGAAAAAGCACAGAAACACATTCTTACAGCTCGCTATTTAGAGAAAAAAGCCCAGTTAAATGAGGCGCTTATCTTTGAGCTGGCAAACCAGATTATCCAGGGAATCTCCAAGGTTGATTCAGATAGTAAAAAATTATATGCAGAATATCTTGCATCGGCTGGTCTTAAGTCAAGACTGAGAGCTGCCTTTTCAGAAGCTGCCGGATACTACACAAAAGCTGCTTTTCTTTTAGAAATAGGTGTTTGGGACGAAGATTATGAACTTGCTTTCAATATTTATAAGGAACTCTCTTTAAACGAATATCTGAGCGGAAATCACGAGAAAGCAGAGGAGCTTTTTAATTTTGTTTTGTCAAACGCGAATAGTATTTATGAAAAAGCCGATATTTATATAATCAAAATCATTCTTTACGCAAATATTGGAAGATTTGTTGAAAACAACAAAATTGGTGCAATGGCACTTAATCTTTTTGGGATGGCTTTTCCAATGCCAGAGGAAACAGAGCAGGTTTCCGACTTAATAGCAAAAGAAGTTGTTGATTATGCTAATAATTTAGGTGATAAACAGATTTCTGATTTGATTTATCTTCAAGATGCCGAAAAGGAAGAAATCCGATATTGTCTTAGAATTATTATGAATATGCTTTCATCCGCCTATGTCAGCAATCCTCAATATCTTATGCTTTTAGGGCTTAGGGCAGTCAATCTTTCTTTGATTCATGGTATTTCCAAAGATGCAACTTATGCTTTTACAGTTTGGGGATTGTTGCTTGGTGTTAAGTTTAAGGATTATCAGGCAGGCTATGAATTTGGATTCCTTTCTTTAAAATTCAACCAGAAATATGGAAACCCAGCAACAAAATCAAATGTTCCATTTGTCTTTGGAAACTTTATAAATCACTGGAAACGAGAGCTTCGCGAAAACCTGAAATATCTTTACGAAGCTTATTCTGAGGGTGCTTTGACTGGCGATTTTATCTATGCAAGTTTTGCTGCAAATGCGATTGGTCGGGTGCTTTTATCTTTGGGACATCTCAACCTCTCAAGTTTTCTGGATGAAATAAGACCTACTTTTACATTTTTGAAGCGGATTAAAAATATTCCTGCTTTAGAGCGGCAGCTAGTGATTGAGCGGGTTGTCATGTCATTAAAAGGAATTAACAGCGAGCTAGGCGTTGCTTCTGGCGAATGTTTCAATGAAAACCTCCACATAGAAAAAATGAAATCTATAAAATATGGAACTGGCATTGCCCTTTATTATTACTATAAACTTTACACTTCTTACATACTTGAAAATTATACCGATGCTCTTTTTTACGGAGATGAGGCTTGCCAACATATTGGATTTATTGTTAATTCTTTCCAGGAGGCTGAAACTCTTTTTTATTACTCAATGACTTGTGCTGCAATTTTTGAAGAGCTTTCAAAGAGCAAAAAAGAGGCTGTTCTTGAAACATTCTTTTCAAATATTGAGAAAATGGAAGGCTGGTACAACAATTGTCCCGCTAATTTTGGAGGAATGCTTTTTCTGTTGAAAGCTGAATATAGCACTCTTATTAATGAAAATAGTAATGCTGAGAAATATTATGACACAGCATTCAAATGTGCTTTAGATGGAGGCTTTTTTTCATTAGCAGCCATATCAAGTGAGTGTGCGGCAAAGTTTTATTTAAAGCATGGTATTTCAAGAGTTGCAAGACACTGTCTGGAAGATGCTGTTTTAAATTACAAACGATGGGGCGCAGATGCCAAGATTGCCCTTATTGAATCTAGATACAGAGATATGATTGTTTCTGAATCCGAGCAAATTAGAATAAATGTTGGAACATCTGATTTTGCGACAACATCATCAAAAAAAATGACAGCAAAAGGGTTTGATTTTATTGATCTTATCAGTGTTATTAAGGCTTATCAGATTATTTCAGAAGAAATTGTTTTATCCAAGCTTATTGAAAAAATAATGAACATTGTTATCCACAATGCAGGTGCTACAAAAGCGGTTTTGATTGTCGAATTAGACGGTATATATTTTGTAGAATCTGTAAGTGTGCTGGCTCAGGAAATTATAACTGAAAGCAAGCATATTGAGCTCTCTAATTATTCTGATTTGCCTCACTCAATTTTAAATTACACACTTCGTTCAGGCGAAGATGTTATTTTAAATAATGCAAAAAAAGATTTAATGTTTGGCACTGATTCATATTTTGAGGCTAAAGAAACGCTCTCTCTTGTTGCTCTTCCAGTTAAAGAACAGAATAAAATCATGGGGCTTGTTTATCTTGAGAATTGCAACTCTCTGAATTCATTCACTGAAGAGCGAGTAGAGGTTCTTAGGCTTTTGATTGTTCAAGCCGCTGTTTCTCTTAAAAATGCTGTGCTTTATAATGAAATGAGTAAAACAAAAGAAGCATTACAAATTTCTGAAAAAAATTACCGGGTTCTTTTTGAAAATATGCAGGATGTTTTTTATCGCTCAGATAAAAGTGGAAATTTGATAATGATTTCACCATCTGTAGCAACAAATTTGGGATTTTCTGTAGAGGAAATTATGGGTCACAACATTGCAAAAGAGCTTTATGTAGAACCTCTTCAGCGAGAACTTTTCCTTAAAAGAATGCAAGAGCATGGATTTGTTGAAGATTATGAGGTTAATCTTTGGAAAAAAGATGGCTCAATCCTTTTCGGGTCAACCAATTCTCATTTTTATTATGATTCTAAAGGCAATATTCTTGGGGTTGAAGGCGTGGTTCGAGATATTTCTGAACGAAAATTTGCTGAAGCTGAATTAAAAGAAGCTAAAAACTATTTGTTCAGTGTTTTTAACTCTATTCAATCAGTTCTAGTTGCTACGGATGAAGCTGGATTTGTTACGCAATGGAATTTTGAAGCTGAAAAAATTACGGGAGTAAGCCGGGAAAATGCTTTAGGGCAAAAGCTCTGGGATATTATTTTGTTTTTAAAGCCGTTTGAGTCTGATTTTTTCAAAACAGTAGAAAGGCGCACACCTGTTCAATTTCAGAACGAGGTTGATTTTGGAGAAGAAAAACACTATCTTAACACAAATTTTTATCCTCTTGGTGTTCTTGATTTTAGAGGCGTAGTTGTAAGAATTGACGATGTGACAGATTCGGTTAAAAAAGATGAGCAGCTAAGACAAATTCAAAAAATGGAGACAATCGGCAATCTTGCCAGTGGGCTTGCGCATGATTTCAATAATGTTTTAGGTGGAATAACCGGTTCTCTTTCTCTTATGAAATACTCGATTAATATGAATAAATACGAGAACTTATCTAAGTATATTGAAACGGCAGAGTATTCTTCTTCCCGAGCAACAGACATGGTCTCTCAACTTCTTTCAATTTCCAGAAAACAAGAGCTTGTTCTCACTCCGCTTGATTTGAATTCGTCTGTGAAACATGTTTTAAAGATGTGTAAAAATACTTTTGATAAATCAATTGAAATTATTACTGATTTTTCTCCTGAAAATGCTGTTGTCGAAGGCGATCCGTCGCAGATAGAGCAGGTGTTGCTTAATTTGTGTATAAACGCGTCTCATGCAATGACAATAATGCGGCCTGGCGATGAGATTCTTGGCGGAAAATTAATTGTTTCAACAGTAAAAGTTGAGTCAGACAACATATTAATTAAATCTCACCCAGATTCTATTCCATGCAATTACTGGGCGGTTAAGGTATCTGATACAGGCGTTGGAATTCAGTCAAAAATAATATCCAAAATTTTTGATCCTTTCTTTTCAACAAAAGAGAAGGGAAAAGGAACTGGGCTTGGGCTTTCAATGGTTTATAACATTGTAAAACAACATAAAGGCTTTATTGATGTTGTTTCCGAGCTTGGCAAAGGAACTGTTTTTACCGTGTTTTTCCCCGAACACCTAGGTGATGAAGCAGGTAAAAATGAGGCACAGGAAATAAAAATTCTTTCCGGTAGCGGCAAAATACTTGTTGTTGATGATGAAGAGGTTATCAGAGAAACAACCTCTCTGATTTTAACTCAACTTGGTTATGAAGCAATACAGGCTGGCGATGGCGAGGAGTGTATTGAAATATTTAAAAAACAAGCAGACCAGATAAATCTTGTTTTTCTTGATACTGCAATGCCCAAAATGTCTGGGAAAGAGACTTTTTTTGAGATGAAAAAAATTAAGCCCGATGTCAAAGTTTTATGTACTTCTGGATTTCGGCAGGATGATAGAGTTCAGAAAATGCTTGATAGCGGAGCTGTAGGATTTATTCAGAAGCCATATTCAATGGAAGAGCTTGGAGCAAAAATCAAAGAATTTTTAACCTGACCTGAAATCAAACAATTCATAGCGACTATCTTGATTCACCAATACTTGAGCCCACACTTCCGCCCCAGACGCGATAGCTTACAAATATCTCTTTGGCTTCACCAACTTTTTTGCTGTAATCTCCAAAAAAGAGAAGTTTGTTGTCAACTGCAACAAAATCAAATCCGTTAACCTTGTTTCTAGGAATATATTCAATTTTATTTTCGCTATTTTGGAACGAAACTCTGATAGATGCGGAAATAGGAACTCCGCTAAGTTTTGTGTGGCCAGCCTTGCTTATTCCTGAAACAATAATGTTTTCAATGTTTTGACTCTGATCGGTGTCACAAATACTTGCAGAAACGCCGCCAGTTTCCTGAGCCATTTTGCTGTAAATAGTTTCAATGCCGCCGCCGCTGCAAAAATCGCTCTTTCTGTCATCAATTTTGGAAATTGTGTAAAAAGTAGCTTTTTCTTTGTCAAAAACATTTTTTATCTCATTGTAGTTTGCTTCATTAAATGTGCAATCACCGCTTCCAGAGCCGCCACAAATCCATGAAGGCATCTCGTCACTTAATGAAATAACTATAAGTTTCGCGTTCTTACGGATTTTTGAAGCTTCTTCAAGAGTGTCGGTTGAGCGCGGATGCTTTTCAATTGCTTTCATCGCAGTATGAAGTCCATCCTCTGACGCAGTGTTATCCTGTTCATCTGTAACCCATCCCTTGAACTCCTCAACATCTCTGGTGAATCTATCTTCAGAAACAAAACGCCCTTCAGCCTCATCAGTATATCTAAGTATTGGAGCAACCGCAATTCTCCAGTCAACGCCTGAGGTTTTAAGTTTGTCTGCCATTATTTCTGTTGCTGCAAAAACAGACTCAATCTCATTACTCATTGTGCCGGAATAATCAACAATCCAGATAATATCAAGCTGATTTGAGCCTATTTTATCAGCATCAAAAGATTCGCAGAAAAGATAATCAAAATTAGAAAATTCAGCCACAGAAGAGCCGCCGCTCACATCTGTGAGGCGAATTGCAAGCTCGTCTCCAAGAGTCTCATTTTCGGAAACAGTTTTTATCCATTCTTTGTCAGGCGCAAAAGTTGCCAGACGGATAACGCTTCCTGTTCCATGATAAAGAGTTTCCCAAGTTAGGTGCCACTTTTTATCTGCAACAAGTTTTGATTCCTCAAATAATCCCGTAAGCTCTTCGCCTGAAACAGATTTAACAAGAGAATCAACAAGTTCTGTAAGCGAAATTTCATTTGCAGTTTCAAGCGTGCCGCTCATTATTTCGCCACTATATTTATCCCATGTTTTTAGCGGAGTGAATGTTTTTTTAATGTCAAAAGCTGTTTTTTTGATATCTGCTTCTCTGATTTCTCCGATATCTGTAAGTTCGGATGCGCCGGAATAAATAAATCCGCCAACATTGTGAAGGGAATCATAAAAAACACCGCCAACCACAACGCCGCCTTTGTTTTTTAGTTCTCTATAAAAATCAAAGCCTTTATAAAAATTATCGCTATTTTCCTTGCTTAAAAGAGCATGATTGTAGGTTCCTCCCTCACTTTTATAAAAATTGACAGCAATTTTATTTTCAGCAGTGCAGACAGAAGTTATCTCTTCATCTCCATCTTTTTTCGCATCGCAATCTGAATCAGCAAGTGTTGGATTTGTTTCCAGAGCCTTGATGCAAGAGGTTTTGACACAGCCGCAAAGATATTCTTCAGGGTTTTTCACGGGATTGCCTTCTGAATCTTTGACTACTTCACCGTTTTCATTAATGTATTCGCCTTTATCATTAACCGGATAATCGGTATACCCGTTTTTGTTTAAATCTTCATCCCCGTCTTTAAGCCCATCTCCATCAGTGTCTGGATTTAAAGGATCTGTTTTTTTGATATTTCCGGCATCATCTTTGCCATAATTTGAGTTCGCCTCAATATAATCAGAAAGCCCATCTCCGTCAGAGTCAGGATTTTTCGGATCTGTTCCAAGCTCTGCCTCTTTTTCGTCAGAGAGGCCGTCTTTATCAGAATCAATATCTCCGGCCGGTTTGTCAGTGTCATTTTTTAATGGGTCTGATTCATTTGCAGATAAATCACTATCTCCATTTATAGCATCGTTGTCTAAGGCAGAATCATCACCTAAAGAAGAATCAAAATCTGAAACAGGTGCGTCATCAATTTCTCCGCCCTTCGATTTTCCTGAGGATTTGTCAGAACACGAAGAAAAAGTCAGCAGAAGAACAAAAAATAAAACAATGGTTTTCATGTGGCACTCCTCGAAAATTAACAATAACATAAATAATCATAGTTAGTTGCTTGTTAATTGCAAAAAATATTAATATTTAAGTCCATTCCGGTTGGTTTTGGGATAAAATGCTGTGAATCTTTTTAGATTTAAAAGAGTTAGAAATTTTTGAATTATACCGGCGGTCATTGCTTTTTTCTCGGTAAAGCGGAAAAGAATACAATGAAAAACTTAAGAACCTATGATTTTTTTATCCGAGCTTTTTGATTTGTTCTACAGAAAGGCCAGTAATTTCAGCAACAACAGAAATATCAA
>CAZISX010000018.1:41018-43635 GCA_964542005.1 uncultured Spirochaetales bacterium | reverse complement strand
ATATAGTTAAATCAGCTGGTTTTGTCAATGAATTATCAATCAGCAAAGGATAAAAAGGATAGTGTCTTGGTCTAAAAACTCGAATCTTCTTGGTTTCGTGTCAAAAAATTTGTTTAACTGAATCAAACGATTCAGGTTTAAATCTTCTTGTAATTATGGCGGATAATCTCTCCATCAATCATGTAGATAATATCTTCGGCAATGTTTGTGATGTGATCGGCTAACCGCTCAATATATCTTGAGATTCCGACAACATTAATCATCAGCTCAATGTTTTCAGGGTTTTTTCTTATTTCGACAGCGACTTTTTTGTACATTTCCTTGTGGATTTCATCAATCTCGGAATCCATAAGAATTACCTCATAAGCCATTGTTTTATCAGCAGAAACCAGTGCGTCTATGCTTTTTTTGAGCATTGAGAGCATTACCGCGCTCATCCTGTTGAAATCAAACGGAAATTCAAATCGCTCCTTTTCTACTAAAAAGATTACCCGCTCGCAAATATTTGCGGCTAAATCGGCGATTCTTTCGAGGTCGGAGTTTGCTTTTAGTGCTGTTACGATAAACCTGAGATCTGTTGCAACTGGCTGGTAGAGTGCCAGAACTTTGAGGCATGATTCCTCAAGTTCTACTTCTAGTTTATCTATTGCGTGGTCGGAACTTGCAATCTTTTCAGCCAGTTCTTTGTCACGGCTGTTTACGCAGAAGATTGTTTTTTTTACAGTCTCTTCAACAGCTCCAGCCATTTCCATAAACTGTTCACGGAGTTTTTCAATCTCTCTTTGAAGTCTTATTACCATTTTGCCTCCTATCCGAATCTGCCTGTTATGTAGGCTTCTGTCTGTTTCTCTTTCGGGTTTGTAAAAATAGTTTTTGTTGTATCGAATTCAACTATGTGTCCTTGATAGAAAAAGGCTGTGAAATCGCTGATTCTGGCTGCTTGCTGCATGTTGTGGGTAACAATTACAATTGTGAATTTCTTTTTGAGTTCTTCTATCAATTCCTCGATTTTGCTTGTTGCAATCGGGTCTATCGCGCTTGTCGGTTCATCCATCAGTAATACTTCCGGCTCAACTGCGATTGCTCTGGCGATAGAGAGTCTTTGCTGCTGGCCGCCTGAAAGTGCGGTTCCGGGCTTGTGAAGTTTGTCTTTCACCTCGTTCCAAAGTGCTGCGCTTTTGAGTGCTTCTTCAACTTTTGTTTCAATTTCTCTTTTTTTCATGTTGTAATGGAGCTTTAATCCGTAGGCAACATTTTCATAAACACTCATCGGGAAAGGTGTCGGTTTCTGGAAAATCATTCCTATTCTTCTTCTGAGTTCAAGGATATTGATTGAGTTTGAAAGAATTTCTTCTCCATCAAGGAGGACAGACCCGCTTGCTTTCTGGTCACGGTAAAGCTCAAAAATTCTGTTGTAAACCCTTAAATGTGTTGATTTCCCACAACCTGAAGGTCCGATTACTGCGGTAACTTTGTTTGGTGCTATGTCGAGATTGTTGCTGTGTAGAGCCTGGTTTTTGCCATAAAAAAAGCTAAGATTTCTGACTGATATTTTTGGTACATCAGAAAGAATGTGGCTGTAAAGAGATGTTGAAACAGCTTCTTTTTTCTCTTCCACATTTTTTGGTGCGTTTCCCTCATTTAAAAACAGTGAAAATAATGACATTTATTTTGCCTCCCTAACTATTATTCTTGCTAAGATATTTGTAAAAAGAACTGATGCGGTGATTAGAAAAGATGCGCCCCATGCCAGTGTTTTCCAGTCTTCAAAAGGACTCATAGCATAGTTGTAGATTGTAACTGTCAGGTTTGCGGCTGGCTCCATAAGTGATTTCATCCAGAACTGGCTGTTCATTGCTGTAAATAAAAGAGGTGCGGTTTCACCTGAAACTCTGGCTACAGCAAGGAGTACTCCAGTGATAAGTCCTGATTTTGCCGATTTGCAGATAATGGAAATAACTGCTCTCCACTTCGGCATTCCGAGTGCAAGCGCGGATTCGCGAAGTGCGTTTGGAACCATTAAAAGCATATCTTCTGTTGTTCTGGCAACGACCGGAAGCATTATTATGGCAAGTGCAACTGCTCCTGAAATTGCTGAAAATTTATGAAAAGGAAGAACTAAAATTGTGTAGACAAAAAGCCCGACAACAATTGATGGAACTCCTATTGTAAGATTTATGACTGTTCTGACTAAATCGCCAAATTTTGAGTGTTTCCCGTATTCTGCAAGATAAATTCCGGCCAGCATTCCAGCTGGAATTCCAATTAATGAGCCTATTCCAGTCATTATCAGGGTTCCTAAAATCGCATTTGCAAGTCCGCCGCCTGTCATTCCAGGAGGTGCAGGAAGTTCTGTGAAAAATTCTAGGGAAAATGCGCTGCCCCCTTTTTGAAAAACTGTCATAAGTATCCAGCCTAGAAAAAATATTCCAATTAACGCGGCTATGCCTGAAAATATTGAAACCGCAATGTCAAGCGCTTTTCTTTTCATCATTTTTATGTCACTTTTTTTCATAAAACCCCCATAGATTTTTGGATTCTCTTAATCCAGAAGTGAGCTGAAACCTGAATAATAAAGGTCATTAAAGCAGGACAAGACCAAGCTCAACAAGTGCGC
>CAZISX010000018.1:37869-41008 GCA_964542005.1 uncultured Spirochaetales bacterium | reverse complement strand
CGGTTCGGATGCTTCAGCAAATTCGTTTGCAAGTGTTGAGGCGATAGAACTGCCTGGATTCATTAGTGAAGCTGATATTGACTGACTGTTTCCTATTACAAAAGTTACTGCCATGGTTTCACCAAGCGCACGGCCAAGTCCCAAAAAACAGGCTCCAATAATTCCTTTTATGCCGCTTTTTAAGGTTACAAATCTTGTGACTTCAAAGGTTGTCGAACCCATTCCGTAGGCTGATTCCTTTAAAACTGGCGGAACCATTCTGAATACATCTCTCATAACTGAAGAGATAAAAGGGAGAATCATCAGCGCGAGGATAATTCCGGCAGGCAACATTCCGATTCCCATCGGCGCGCCTTGAAAAAGGATTCCAATAATCGGCAGATTGCCGAAGTTGTCGATCAGAAATGGCTGAACTGTTTCTGCCATAAATGGTGCAAAAACAAATAATCCCCACATTCCGTAAATAATTGAAGGAATTGCAGCAAGCAGCTCGATTGCGGTTCCTGCAATTTTTGAGACAACAGGATGACTGAGCTCGACCAGAAAAAGGGCAATTACAATTGACATCGGAACAGCAATAAGCATGGCAATTCCGCTTGTAACAATTGTGCCGTAAAGAGCAGCTAACGCACCAAATTTACCAGAGTAAGGATCCCACTCAGCTGAGGTTAGAAACGAAAATCCGAATGTGCTGATTGAAAGCTTTGAGTGATAAACCAGCATAGCAAACATTGAAGCCATGATTACAAGAACAACTATGGCTGCACTAATTGTTGTGAGGCTGAAAAGCTTTTCAAAAAAATTTGTTCCTTTATAATTTTTTTCTTTCATTTTTTCTCCCGAAACATCAAAATTCTGAAGAGATAATATCTGCGAAGTGTTAAAACCAGGTTAAGAAGAAATGTAGATTTGATGAATAAATCTTGATGAGTTAATCACTTTTTAGAGAGAGTTTTGAATTTTCTTGAGTATCTCTCTTCTTTAGAATAAAATCAGGAAGGTTTTATCTAAGGCGGGTAATTTTTTGAAGTTTTTGGTTTTTTTAATAGTCATCATTTTTTTGGCAGGCTGCTCAACAGATTCGGAGGAAGCTGTTTTTGTTTTCAAAGGAGAGCATGTTAAGGTGCCGGAGTTCAAATCATCTTATTTAACATGGTTAAACAGCGAGGGTTATGGCGATAGTCAGAAGATGAGAGAAAGCTTTCTTTTTACTTGGGTTATTGATGAGATAATGTATGACAAGGGTGTTCAGGAAGGTATAGAGTATTTGCCGGATATTGCTAAAAAGATTGAGGAATACAAGAAAGAGCTGATTATAAAAACCATGAAGAAAAAGATTGAGGAAGAGGTCTTTTCCATGTCTGATGAGAAGATAAAAAACTATTATATGGAACATAAAAAG
Organism: uncultured Spirochaetales bacterium; assembly: GCA_964542005.1. GTDB lineage: Bacteria > UBP6 > UBA1177 > UBA1177 > CALOFP01 > CAZISX01. The sequence continues at coordinate 39,606 of CAZISX010000018.1, read as the reverse complement.
GATTTTCTCCGCGAAAAACTTTACCGACTTTCTGCTGTCAGGGTTAAGACAAAAAAAAAGGCTGACAAGGTTATGGAAATGCTTAAAAACGGAGACTTCAGAATTGGAATTTTATCTGCCCGCTATTCCGATGACAAAAATCTTGCAAGCAATAACGGGGATTATGGCCTTTTCAGTGATGATATTATGGATTCTGTGTGGCGTGATTCTGTTATAAATGGAGATATTGGAGATGCGTTGGGGCCATTTCGCGATTCTGAGGGTTATTATACAATTCTTGAAATTTCGGGTTTTGCATATAAACGGGAGCTGAGTTTTAAAAGAGCTTATCACCTTATTGTAAAGCAGATGATGGAGTCTCAGGATAAGGAAAAATGGAGCGAATACCGGAAAAAACTTATCAGAAATTATGGCGTGAAAATTAATCTTGATAAACTGAACTGGGAGTAATATATGGCACTTGCGATTAAAGAGGTTGAGTCTCTTTTGAAAAATCTGAGGGAAAAAATATTGGGGCTTCAGGCTTCTCTAAAAGTAGCCGAGCAAAGAGAAAAAAGAGAGCAGATAGAAATATCACTAAACAATCCTCTTGTCTGGGCTGATTCAGAAAAAATGGGTGATTTAAATAAAGAAAAACGGCGGCTTGACACTTCTCTTTCTGTTTTTAATGAGCTTGACGATTTAATCGAAGAGCTTGGAATGCTTTACGAGCTTATGAAAGAGGGCGAGTCGTTTGCTGATGAACCTGACGAGGTTGTTCAAAAGATTGAGCATATTGTTGAAAAGCTTGAGTTCCAGAAAATGCTGGGCGGAAAAATGGATGCAAATAATGCGATCTTAAACATTAATGCTGGCGCAGGAGGCAGAGAGTCGCAGGATTGGGCTGTTATGATTCTTAGAATGTATGTGAGGTGGGCTGAAAGACGCGGTTTTGATGTTGAAATTACAGATCGTGTAAATGGAGATGATGCGGCTGCCATAAAATCGGTGACTCTAATTATTCAGGGTGATTATGCTCACGGATATTTGAAGGCTGAAAGCGGTGTTCACAGACTTGTCAGAATTTCGCCATTTGATGCAAACAAAAGAAGGCATACATCGTTTTGCTCTGTTTTTGTGACTCCGGAAATTGATGATTCAATTGATATAGATGTTGCAGAAAAAGATTTGAGGGTCGATACTTTCCGGGCTGGCGGAGCTGGCGGGCAGCATATCAACAAAACAGATTCAGCAATAAGAATTACCCATGTTCCGACAAATACTGTTGTTCAATGTCAGACAGAAAGATCTCAACATAAAAACAGGGCGACTGCGATGAAAATTCTCCGCTCAAAACTTTATGAACTTGAGATGAAAAAGAAACAGGAAGGTCTTGATGAACAGGAAAAAAACAAGATGGGAATTGATTTTGGAAGCCAGATTCGCTCCTATGTTTTGCACCCCTACAAAATGGTAAAAGACCACAGAACAGACTATGAAACAGGAAATGCTGATGCTATTCTTGACGGGGAAGAAATTTTGGATAGATTTATGGTAGAGTATCTCTTAAAAAGCGGAGGCAAAAATGAATAAAAAAATTAGAAAGGCACTCTATTTTTCTGTTGTTGCGGCATTGGTTGCAGCATGTTCTGAGCTGCTGATGATTGATTTAACGGTTAAGTATCCTTTAGACGACAGTAAGCCGGCAGAAGAAATGAAGATTGATTATTCAAAAGGTAAACTCGCACCAAAACAAAT
>CAZISX010000018.1:24314-37859 GCA_964542005.1 uncultured Spirochaetales bacterium | reverse complement strand
TATGACAGAAATTGACAAAACTATTCAGCAGCAGACAGCAAATGTTATCAAAACTGTTGCAGCAAATTCCCCAAGCTTTCCTGGAGAACTCAAGGGAACAAATTATACCATAACCTATGATTCTGTTTCTCTTGCCGATATTTTTAAGATGATTGACGGAGGAACTGTGACCAAAAACATTACGGTCAAAGGTACAGTGCAGGGACAGCCGGTAGAACAATCTTTTTCAAACGCTTTTTCAATCTGTGATTTTAATGTTGAGCCAAGATTCGAGCAAGTCATAACCTACCCCAAAAATGATGGAACCACTGCTACGGGTAAAATCCTCATGGTTATTGAAAATATAAAAATTGATGCCAGCGATGGGGTAACAACTTATTGCGAGCTTTCCGAGGCAGAAAAGAAGAATGCAGCAGATACGCCTTTTTTGAGTATGGAGCACGAGAACGCGCCAACAGTTATAAAGCTTTCCGAAGAAAAAGATTTGAACGGCTATCTTGACAGCAAAGATAAAATTGCTTCCGCAACTATAAACAAGCTTGATCTGAAAATAGAGGAAGCTCCAGATCTTGGTACCATTGAAATTGAAACACAACTCTTTGCTAAATCGCTTGATGATACAACCGATTCCTACGCAAAAATTGAAAATAGTGACGGCGATATGGTTCCTAATCCTGATTACTGGGTTGGGAATTTTCTCAATGAACTTTTGGTTCCGGGCAGCTCATTTAATCTTGAATACACCTATGATGGCAGATATATTATTCAAAAAGCGATTAAAAACATTGATTTTGAGCTGGGAATTAAGACCTACTATAAAATAAACCCGGGGTCAACCGTGCCAACCGGTGTGTTCAGACTCTCTTTAACCGGAGAGTTTTTCTTTTCCCTCATGCCTCTGCGCTAAATTGTCAGATAAATTCTATAGTTAATCAAATTCCATGGAGGCACAGATGAATAAATTCTCTCAAATTAATCCGGTAGAACTTCAAAAAAACCCGTTTTCTCTTCTAAATGATGAATGGGGGCTGCTCACTGCCGGAAATAAAGAAAATTTCAACACCATGACAATCGCGTGGGGCTCGCTCGGCGTGATGTGGAATAAGTTCGTAGTTACAACCGCAGTTCGTCCTAACCGCTACACATTTGAATTTGTTGAGAAAAACGATTCTTTTTCTCTATCTTTTTTTGGAATGAATTGTAGAAAGGAGCTTATGCTTCTTGGCTCGAAATCGGGAAAAGATTCTGATAAAATCAAGGAATCAGGCTTGACTGCCGATTTTTCAAATGAATCTGCACCGTTTTTTTGTGAAGCAGAGATTGTTATGATTTGCAGAAAGATATATTTTGAAGATATTAATCCGGCAAATTTTCTTATTCCTGAAATAGAAAAACACTACCCGTTAAAAGATTATCACAGACTTTATATGGGCGAAATTACAGCGGTTTATCAGAAATGAAATGCTTAATTCTAATTCCTCTCTTTATTTTTCTTTTATCCGGCTGTGCAGAAACACAGAAATTCGCGCCTAGGCCAGCCGCTAAACGCCTCGATTTTGTGGAAAAAAAAGAACTTAGCCAAGTAGGAATTTCCATAAAGGTAACAACAGATGATTTAGCAAAGATTATAAATAGTTATCTTGCCGGAACACTTTACCAGGGGAAGACCTCAATTGATGGATTAAATGTTTCTGTAAAAAAATTGAGCAAAATTACTTTGTCAGCTAGAGACGGTTTTGTATTTGCTGATTTGGCGTGCGAGCTTGTTTTCAGTTACTTTATTTTTAATCTAAAATTTCCTGTTGACTTTAGTTTTAAGACAAAGCTTGCTATAACAAATGAATGGAAGATTGCTGCAGAAACAGAGTTCCAGTCGGTTTATAAAGATTTGGCAGAAGAAATCAAGATTGGAACACTTCTTTTTAATCCCAGAAATTTTGCTGAAAATGCGTTGAAACCAATGCAGACACAGATTTCCGAGATGATTAATAGTGAGTTGAACAAATATCTGGCACTTCAGACGCGAATTTCTGAGGTGTGGGAAACGCTCCACACGCCTTTTTTAATCTCAGAAAAAGGTTCTCCTCTTTGGCTTAAAATCAAGCCTGTTTCTATCATCTCATCTCCAGTTTCCGCTAACAACAATTTAATAGAGCTTACCGCCTCAGTTTCCTGCTGGACAGAAATTGTGTCAGGTGCAAAACCTTTATCCGAAAAATCTTCTCCGCTTCCGGCTCTTTTAAAGAGCGGCGCAATTTCAAACAAATTCAACATTACAATAAAAGCAGATATCTTTTATAAAAATCTTTCCGAAATTATTTCTGCACAAATAAAGGGAAAATCGTTCATAAAAAAAGGTAAAAAGATAAAAATTGAAGGATTTGAAATCTATGGCAATGGGTCAGATGTTGTAATTACTGCTATTTTAAGTGGTGATGTAAATGGGAATATTTATCTTAACGGAACACCAAAATTTAACACTAAAAACTCACTACTCTATTTTGAAAATATTGATTTTGATATTGAAACAAAAGATTTTCTTGTAGCTACAGCAATCTGGTTTATGCACGATTCTTTTAAAGAAGATATTGCAAAAGTACTTAAAATAGATTTGAAAAAAACTCTTTCCGATATTCGCGAAACAGCGCAGAATAGTCTTTCCAAAAAAGAGCTGGTGCCGCACATCTTTTTTTCTGGAAATATTTCATCAATTGTTGTTCGGGATTTGGTTGTACACGATGATAAAATCACAGTATATACAGCAGCTTTGGGTGATTCGACAATTGTTATTGAATAGTTTTTTCAGCTTTCCCGGGAATTACAAAAACCAGTCAAGAGAAAAAGTTGATAGAAGTCATCAAAATTACTGTTTCTCTTTTGAAATATTGACAAAAAAATAGTTTTACAGGAATATTGCTCTGCACAATTTTGGAGATTTTTAAATGTTAATTATAAACGACTACCTATCCATTCCGCTTTCAGAAATCGAGTTTTCTGCAACCCGATCAGAAGGCCCTGGCGGTCAGCATGTTAATAAAACAAATAGCGCAATTGAGCTGCGATTTGACATTAATGTATCTACATTGCCTGAAGAAATCAAAGTGAAGCTGCTGAAAATGAGAAGCCATCTTATTACAGAAGGTGGCGTTGTTATTATAAAAGCTCAGGAAAACCGCTCGCTACACCGCAACAAAGAAGTAGCTCTTGAGAGACTTAAGGAGCTGATTTTACTCGCTCTTGTTGTTAAAAAAAAGAGATTTGCGACAAAGCCGACAAAAGCTTCAAAAGAAAAGCGGCTTGAAGGGAAAAAAACAAGAGGCACAACCAAAAAAATGCGCGGCAAAGTTATGGATGATTAATTTTAGACAAGGGTGATTTGTCCAACTCTAAAATCATTTTTTTAACACCCGACCAGTCAATTTCGGGGTATTTTATGAGCAATTTGCCAGATGTTATTTTATCAAACATAAATCCCTTCTTTCTCAATTCTTTTTTTGAGAGCTGAATTCATTGTTTCACGGATTCTGACAATATCCACTTTGCGATGAAAAAGCGATTCCAGCTCCTCTTTAATTTGTTATAAAATGGTGCATTACCGACATGGTATCCCTCGTTTTTCAGTTAAGGTATAGAACTATTACAAATATGCTCTGAAAAAGCAATGCCATAAAATTTTTTTTGCCAATATAAAGGTTAAAAGTCCTATTATTCAGACTGTTGAATTTTTTCTTTAAAAATTTTGAATTTAGAAAGCATATCCTCGTTTTTTGACCATATCTCAATTTCTTTCATGTTGATTTTTTGGTTTTTTGCAACCATCAGGGCTTGAATAAAAGATTGTTCATCATTCCAAAAATAAAAAGCTGCAAGCCTGTCCATTACACAATGGGTTGGGGTAAGAATCTGCAATTTTTTTTCTTCCTTTTCAAGCATGCTAAATTCATCAACAGGTTTATTTCCAATTGAGACTGGAGGAGTTGGAAATTCAAGAAAAAATCTAGTTTCCGGGTGGATAAAATATCTGCCTTTGTTTTTCTTAAACCCTATTTGAGAAAGTGCCTTTTCTATTGTTTTGATATCGCTGTGAGAGATAAAATCAAGATCGTCAGAAAGATATTTGTTTTCAGTATAAATATTGACTGCACCTCCACCAACAAGCACAGATTTTATTCCATTTTTATTTAAGACATCGGCAACAATAAAGGCAAGATCTTCCAGAGTGGTTGCTCCATTAATCATAATGGCTTACCTGTTTTTCTGGGTCTTGTTCTTTTTATAAAAAAATGTGCTTTTTCATCCTCAGGAATATATTGATAAGCCTTTTTTAGAAGAGCCTGTATTTCTTCAAGAAACGGATATCTCGGATTCCATTCAAACATCCGGGTTTTACCCTCTAAAAAACTGACAAAAATGCCTAACTCTTCAAATTTTATCATTTGTTTCTGAACAGCATAAAGAGTGAGTCCAAAATTTTCCGCAACCTTTCTTGCATACGCTTTATTGAATTTATACATATAAAAAAGTATTTTTTCCGCAGATTTACTGCCAAATAATCCTTCCAGCATGTTGACTCCTTTTGTTGGTCATGAGACCAATATAGTTGGTCAATAATAATTATCAAGATTTTTTTCTTGACCGACGCTATTTGTCGGTCGGTGTGTATAATGGTTTTGAGAACCGCCATACAAATCAAGGATGATTTGACTCCAACTCTAAAATCATTTTTTTGACAGTTAAAATCAGCTGATCAAGCTCGTTTTCAATAATCCAAAAAATCTGCTCTGCATCAATATCAAAATAATGATGAGCAACAATATCTCTAAATTTTTTAACACCTGACCAGTCAATTTCGGGATATTTTATGAGCAATTTGCCAGAAGCCAGTCTAGAAGTAAAAAGAAGCTTTAAAAGACAATGCACTATCAATTTGCCAGATGTCAGTGTCTTCTTCAGGTAGATTTTCATGTTTTATTTTTCCCTTAGAATAAGAGACAGCGCCTTTTATTCCAAGAGCAATATCCGAATGCACAAAATAATCTACGCCTCCCCCTATTTGGAATCCATAAGAAGTTGATTCTTGTCCAGTATTGCCAGCAGGTACTGTTTTGATTGTTTCTTTTTGATTTTTATAGAGAAAATGAGAAAAAGCATAATAGGCTGTTTTATCGGACTTGTAGAAATCGTATCTCGGTCCAAAAGAAATTATAAGATCTCTGCTTTTTGTCTTACCGCTACTTTTTTGTTTGAATTCTTCAGCACTTCTGGTGCGGTAGGATTCGTCTGTTGACGATTGTAAATATAAAGAACCAGTTAGCCAAAAATCAGGAATAACTTTGTAACCCAAATCAATGAAGCTTTTAGCACTAAGCTTATCAACACTTTTTAAGTTAAGATTATATGAAAATCCTTCGGCCTCCTCTTTGCAATCAAACTTGTTTGTAGCATCATACCATTTCAGCTCAATTTTGTAATATTCAAACAAATTGTAATTAATTCCTATATAGAAATTGTTCTGATCAATAACTTTTTTAGTGATTGAATTATTTTCTTCTGCCATCACAGCTTTTAAGAAAAAAATAATACATAGAAAAAAAACAACCTTCATCTTGCATACCTCATATTTTAAGAAAGAAATGTTGAAAATAGCAAATTAAAGGATATTTATCAAGTTTTCATGACTTTTTCATGACTTTTACGGCTGAAATAATCTCTGGAAATGAAATTTTTTTTCACTAAATCCTTCATTTTTTGACCACTTTTCAATTTCTTTGAGATTTATTTTCTGATTTTTTGCAACAATAATTGCTTGAATCAGTGATTGCTCATCATCTCAGAAATAATAAGCCGCAAGAGTATTTCATCACACAATGTGCTGAGGGCTCGATTCATTAATCATAATCTATTTGTCGGTCGGTGTGGGTATAATGGTTTTGAGAACCGCCATACAAATCAAGGATGATTTGACTCCAACTCTAAAATCATTTTTTTGACAGTTAAAATCAGCTGATCAAGCTCGTTTTCAATAATCCAAAAAATCTGCTCTGCATCAATATCAAAATAATGATGAGCAACAATATCTCTAAATTTTTTAACACCTGACCAGTCAATTTTGGGGTATTTTATGAGCAATTTTCCTGATGTTATTTTATCAAACATAAATCCCTTCTTTTTCAATTCTTTTTTTGAGAGCTGAATTCATTGTTTCACGGATTCTGACAATATCCACTTTGCGATGAAAAAGCGATTCCAGCTCCTCTTTAATTTTAATAAGAACAAAAGGGTTCGGAGAAACAGTTTTAATACAAATGTCAATATCACTCTTTTCTGTTGACTGATTTCTTGCAACAGAGCCAAAAATACCGATAGATATAATTCCATATTTTTCAGAAAAACTTTTTTTAAAACTTCTCAAAATATCAATAGTTTCAAATTTGTTCAACAAATATAGCTCCTTAACTAAAAAACTGAATTGATTATACAGGGTTGCTTTTTTTTGTCAAAAAGTTGAAGAAAAAGAATAAAAAAATTTTCGCCACCGACGCTATTTGTCGGTCGGTGTGTGTATAATGATTTTTGAGAACTTAAAAAAAGGAGGCGAACATGAATCTTGAAATTTTTTTTGAGAAAATTGGTAAAAGCAGATTGGTTTTTATTGGCAAAAGGCCGAGTAGCGGCAAAACAACGACATCAGTTAAGACGGCTGAAAACAGCTTTCTTTAATTTTATTTATTTTGAAAGAAGGAGAAAAACTATGGATTTTCAAGACATTTTAAAAAGTATTTCAGAAAACATTTTGAAAAGAAAAAATCTTATTGAAACAAGAGAAGCTGCAAAGCAAGCATTTGTTTTGCCATTTATCCAAGCTCTGGGTTATAACATTTTTGACCCAACAGAAGTTATTCCTGAATTTACTGTAGAAAAAGGCAAAAAAGTTGATTATGCAATTACTCAAAACAACGATTCTTCAACTCCTGTTATTTTGATAGAATGTAGATCTTATGGTGAAGATTTAAACATCATAAACTCTCAGTTATCTGAATGTTTTCATGCTTCAAATGCAAAAGTTGGAATTCTAACAAATGGAGTAAATTATAGGTTTTATACAGACATGAAGCAGCAGAATGAAGTAGATGATTTTCCCTTTTTTGAATTTGACATAACATCTTTAAATGATTCAGAGATAGAAATGTTGAAGAGATTCCATGAGCGTATTTTTGACTCTGAAAAATTTTTGGAAGATGCTATAAAAAATAAATTTTCAGATGAAATAATAAGCAAACTGAAAGATGAGTTAGAAAATCCGTCCGACGAATTTATTAAATTGCTTGTTTCTAAGATTTATAAAGATAATATGACGGACAGATTTATGAAAAACTTTATAGCTCTCGGCAAAGATGTTGTAGCACAATATCCTAGGAATTTGTGAAAACTTAACAACATAAATTTTTGTGGAAAACTGACTTCTTGAAAAAACTTATTCATTGTGATATATTAACTTATTCTTTTAAAAGAGGTGGCCGATGAGCGAAATCGAAAAAATTGTTGTAAAAAAAAAGATGACTAAAAATGATGAGCAGTCAGAAAATTTAAAGTTCTGGCTCTCTAAATCGCCTCAGGAAAGAATTGAAGCGGTCGAAATACTCAGGAGACAGTATGCGGAATGTTCAGAACGATTACAAAGAGTTGTTAGAATTATTAAACTTAAAAAAGGTTGAGTATTTAATTGTAGGTGCTTATGCTTTGGCATTTTATGGGGCTCCAAGATTTACTGGAGACATTGATATTTTTGTAAATCCTCAAATTGAAAATGCTCGTAAAATCATTGAAGTTCTTGATGAATTTGGATTTTCATCTCTAGGGTTGAGTGTCTCTGATTTTACAGAAAAAGATGCAGTTATCCAATTAGGCATTGCGCCAGTGCGAATTGATTTTCTCACATCTATAAGTGGTGTCGAATGGGAAGAGGCATTTTCCGGGGCTGTTGATGATTTTTATGGAGATGTTCCGGTAAAATATATTGGAATCAAGGAATATATTAAAAATAAGAAAGCAACAGGACGACTAAAAGATCTGGCAGATATCGAAGAAATCGAAAAATCTTTAAAAAAATCTTAAAAAATTTCCGTCACCGACGCTATTTGTCGGTCTGGGTGTGTATAATGGTGTTGCAAACAATTTTTTGGAGGATAGTATGAAATTTTTTGAAAGCGTAAAAGATGTTGAAATGGTTAAGATTTTGATTAATGAATTAATGATTATTCAGTCTGAGCCATTAATTAAAGTTGATGCAAGTGATTTTGGCACAATTGTAGAAAAAGCAAAAGAGATTTTTGTTTCTAAGGGTGTTGCAAAAAATGGAGAAAACCTTTTTGATGCAGTGGAGGACGCTATGAAAGGATGGGATATTGACAAACATCCAAAATTTGACGGGTTTTTAATTAATTTTTCAGGAAGCCAGATCATGATGAATGAATTGAGTGGAATGATTGACTACTGCTCCAAATTTTTGCATGAAAATTCTATAGTAATACTGGGAGTTACTCCAAATAAAGCCTACAATAATTCGGCATTTGTTTTAGCATCTGTAGACTGGTGAAAATTGACATGTAAAGATGAAATTAGTATTGTTGTAAAAACGATTGTTTTTAGAAAATTAATAGCGTTTAATTGGCAGGAGGTGTTATGACATTTTTGACATCAGAAGATTTGATATTATTAAAGAAAAGCCGAGGCTTTTTCGATTATATGGTTGTGATTTGTTAGTTTATGTAATTTTTATTTCATAAAGGAGGCGGTAATGGGAAAAAATGAAATTAAGCAAAGCAATAAATATCCAAAATATTTCCTATGGGATAAAGGCAATATTGTAGAGCCATCAGATGGTTTGGCCAAGGATTTATTCTATATTGTTATTAGGAAATTTATCGAAGAAAACAGAGAGCTTACGCTTAGAGATTTGCAAAGAATTTTTGGAGAAAGAGTGTTGGCGGAAGAAGAAGTTAATGAAAAATCTGAAAATAGTAAAGAAGGAGAGAAGAGTAAAAAAAGATATAGCCATACATTAACTATTCAAAATGGCGAGACTGTTTATATTTATTCTAACTCTGGAAAAGGTGCTGGACTAGGAAATACTCCTAATTTTATTGATTTTATAGGAAAACTTGGTTTTGTATGTACAAGGAAAGTTGTTAATGGCGTTGAAGAGTATCGTGTCGAATATAAAAAATAAAAAACGACATTATTGTTGTTAAATCAGGAGAAAATTTATGGACAACTATTTTAATTTTAATGAAAAAGAATGGAATAAGGGCAGTGGTAAGAATGGAAACATCTATTATCATTATCCAAGGCAGGAAAAAGAATTTAAGCAAGATTGTCTTAATAGTGGACGCGTTGTTATTGATATTTATGATAAAAAAGGGGTTTTTATTGTTAGAAAGGAAGCTAAAGTTTCAAATTTTTGGACTTCACCAATATTTACCTATGTTAAAACAATGACAGAAGATGGAACGGATCTCCGTGTTAGATATTCAAACAACATATTTTTCATTGTTTCAGGTAACCATTTAGACACGCTTGATAAGATAAAAAACAAGGAATTTACAGCAAATTACTGGGTTTTTAAATATGATCCACAAAATGAGGATTATTTCTATAACTTAAAAGGTTTTCAAAATAATTTTCAAAATCAAGAAGAGGTGGAATGGTCTAATTGGCCATCAGCGGCTAAAGTTGGTGATAAAGTTTTTTTCTTTAACACAGCTATTGACAACTCAACAAATCAAAGCTTAGAGATAGGAATTCAATGCCTTGGAGAAATTGTTAACATTAAACAAATTAAATATCTTAAAATATTGTCAAATACGATTGTTAAAGATCGTATAAGAGAAAAATATCCCAAATTATATCATGAACTTATGAATAATATCGGAAACAGGTCGAGAAGACTGTTGCCAAAAGATGAGGCTGAAAATTTATGGAATGATGCCTTAACTCTTAATGAAATTGATAAAACTAATAAAAACGGAGAAACAGTAATGCCAAGCAAGGATAATAATTCAACAAAACTTTCCCTCAACACAATCCTCTACGGACCTCCCGGAACAGGGAAAACTTACAATACAATAAATAAAGCTCTTGAAATTATTGATGGAAAAGTTCCAGATGATAGAAAAGAGGCTGTTGAAAGGTTTGATGAGCTAAAAACAGCTGGACAAATTGAATTCATAACTTTTCATCAGTCCTACAGTTACGATGATTTTGTGGAAGGGATAAAGCCTGATTTTGATAATAATGAGATCTCCTATAAAATAAGCGAAGGAATTTTTAAAAAAATATCACAGCTCGCGGAAATAAACCAGAAAATAGCAGATTCTGCTGAGCAAAAACCTTTGTTTGAAGATGTTTGGAAAAAACTAACTGAAAATATTGACGATTCTATTGAGTTCCATATTGAAATTCCAATGAAAAGAACATCTTTTTTTATTACTGACTTCAATGAAACAACTGTGAGATTCGATAAAAAAATAGGCAGCAGTAAACACACACTTTCATTTAAAACCTTAAAACAAATGTACTATGATGGGAAAAACAAGATTATTGCAGGTGGTCTTGAACCTTATTATTCATCTCTATTAAATTATTTGTTCAAACTAAGTGAGAATATGAGTTCTGTTAAAAAAGAGAAACAAAACTATGTCCTAATTATCGACGAAATCAATCGCGGCAACATCTCAAAAATATTTGGAGAATTGATAACTCTTATTGAAGAGGATAAAAGGCTCGGAGCGGAAAATGAGCTGACTGTCACCCTGCCTTATTCAAAAGATAAATTCGGCGTTCCTTCAAATCTTTATATTATCGGGACAATGAACACAGCTGATCGCTCGATTGCTCTGATGGATATGGCGCTCAGAAGAAGGTTTCATTTTGAGGAGATGATGCCAAAACCGGAATTGCTGGATTTTGTCGTAAATGGTGTGGACATAAGGCAACTTCTTGAAGCTATTAACAAAAGAATCGAATTTCTCTATGACAGGGATCATCAGATTGGTCACGCTTATTTTATGGGAATCAAGAATTATAAAGATCTTTGTGATGTCTTTGCAAACAAAATTATTCCGCTTTTGCAGGAATATTTTTATGAAAACTGGGAGAAGATTCAGCTTGTTTTGGGAGATCATATCAATCAATTAAAGCAAAAACAGGTAACAGAAACATGTAAACTATGGGAAGATGAACTTAACGAAAAGAGACTTGTTCAGAGCATAATATCAAGCGAACAAGATATTTTAGGGTGTGATCATCCCGATTTTGAAGATTCAGTTAAATTTAGAGTAAATCCTAAATTGCTCAAGCATAAAGATGCTGAGTTAATTACTTCTCAGGCATTTATCAAGATTTATGGCTGAAAAGAATGAAAAAGAAGCAGATAACAATTAAAGAGCATGAATCAATCGGGCTGAACACCCAGCACGATTTAAGTAAAAATGAGTTTGAATCGCTTAAAAGTTTTGTCCTGAAAAGTCGGGATAGTGATGATTATAGCTGCGAATATTTGCGGCTTGGATATAAAAATGGCGAAGAGGTTCTGACTGCTAAGAATTTTGTCGGAATTATTGAGACAAAACACCATATTATCGAGATTTTGCCAAAGATTTATGATGGAAAAGAAGATAAATCTGTTGATAAAACCAGGAAAATATTTCTCAAGATGCTGAAATCGGTAAAAGATTTGCCTTTCAGACATTTTAATTCTGCTGCTTTAAAAAATTGTTCGCTTCATCTTTTTGAGATTTTTGTTTTGATGTTTCTTGAGGAGCTTGGGAGGATTGTGAAGTCGGGGCTGAAATCTCAGTATGTTTCAGAGGAGGAAAATCTCTCTGTTTTGAAGGGAAAAATAAAGTGGTCTGAACATTTGAGGAAAAATCTTGTTCATAAGGAGCGGGTTTTTGTTGAATATGACGAGTTTTCGCCAAACAGACCGGAAAACAGAATCCTGAAGAAAACTATTCAGTTTCTTGCAAAAAAGGAGTTTTCAAATACTACGAATTTGCATCTTCGGCAGTATGAATTTATTTTTGATGAGATTCCTGAATCCACCAATATTGCTAATGATTTTGCTCAGTGTGGTAAAAACAGAACAACAAAAAGTTATGAAAATATTCTTCCGTGGTGCAGGATTTTTTTGCAAAACGAGAGTTTTCAAACTGCTTCGGGAAAAAACGATGTTTATGCTCTTCTTTTTCCGATGGAAAAGGTTTTTGAATGTTATGTTGCTGATTTTATAAAGAAAAATATTGAGTCCGGCTGGAGTGTTAAATTGCAGGAAGGTTCAAAATATCTTGTTGAAAAACCCGGCAAATTTCGGCTAAGACCTGATATTATTCTTGAAAAAAATAATGAAAAAATCATCATCGACACAAAATGGAAAATGATTGATTTAACTGATGAAAAAAACAATTATAAAATCTCTCAGGCGGATCTTTATCAGATGTTTGCCTATGCCAAAAAATATGGCTCAAAAAAGGTTGTGGTGATTTATCCGCTGAATGAAAAATTTAAGGAAGAACGGGAGTTTGATTATGGTGACGGGATTAAGCTAACTGTTTTTCCGTGGAAATTTGAGGAAAACAATAAGAATGAATTTAACCAGATTGGAGAATTATCCAATGTGTTTTCCAGCCCGTTGCAAAATATTGATAACCTCCGCTGGCTTCTTTGTGCTGCGCAGACTTTGGAGTGCCCCTTGCCTGTAGAACAATCCTGCTGATTCGGCAAGAGATTCGCCTAATTCCTCCTCTTTTTCAGGATAAATTATTAAAAACACTATGAAAACTGGCTTGCTGTCTATTGCTTCAAAGTCTATTCCTTTTTGTGATATGGCGAGAAGGCAGGTAATGTTTTCTATTAGCTCTGTTTTGATGTGGGGAACAGCAACTCCTTCGTGAAGTCCGCTTGAGATAATGCCTTCTTTTTTCATTAAAGTTTCTAATAATTTTTGTTTGTTTTCGTCATTTATTTCAAGATGTTGAATCATTGCCTCTAGTAGTTCTTTTTTGTCGCACTGGTCGCAGAAAAAGATTTTTTCTTTTGAGATATAATCAATTATATGGGCAGGTGTTACAGATTTTTTGTCAAATCCGTTTGCTTCTTTCAGTATTCTGCTTGGTCTTACTGCTTTTAATTTTTCGATTGTTTCAAAAAGCTGGAGAAATGCTTCATGAACTATGTCGTGGATTATTGTGACATTTTCTTTTGTGGTTATAAAAACAATAGCCACAGGTTCGTAATAGAGTGTTATTGAGAGGTTTTCCTTTCTTATCTGAAACATCAGTGTATCAATCTCAGCTCTGCTTACAAAAAAACCCAACCGTCTGAAATAACTTAGGATATAGTCGACAAGAAGCTTGGCGTGCTCTTCTGTCGGGAGTTCGTATTTTGTTGTGACTGATGATTCTGAGGCAACTGGAGTTTTTATTCCCTCTTTTTTGATTTTTAAAAGATAATCAAATAGCGGTGGCGGCAATAATGTTGTAAAAAGCA
>CAZISX010000018.1:24074-24304 GCA_964542005.1 uncultured Spirochaetales bacterium | reverse complement strand
CCTGAAGAAACGCCCATTCCGGCGACAATGAGGAGGACTTCGCCTCTTGGAATCATCCCAACAGCAATTCTCGTGGCTCCGACTAAATTAAATTTAAGGAAAAGTGGAGGAATGCCGCATCCAACTACTTTTGCCAGAATAGCTACGAGCGAAAATATCAGGCCGAAAAGAAGCGACTCTTTTGAAAACAAAACTTCAATATTTACAAGCATTCCCATAACTGTGAAAAA
>CAZISX010000018.1:1024-24064 GCA_964542005.1 uncultured Spirochaetales bacterium | reverse complement strand
CGGATGAATTGTTGTCTCAATTACAAATCTAAGAGCTGTTGACGAGAGAGATAAGCCCATGATGTACGCACCAATAATCATTGCAAGTCCGGTTTTTTCAAATAATCCAGAGAAAAGAAGTGCAAGTCCTGTTGCCATTGCTGTTATATTGTATTTTGATTCATAAATCTGCAAAAAGCGGCTGATATATTTGGAGAAATAGAGGCCTGCAACTGTAAAAAATATCCATATTCCAAATGCTTTGAATGCCAGAAAAGCAATTTGTCCCCACGAAGCCTGATTGCCGCAGGTAGCGCAATATCCTGAAATGCTTATAACTATTGCAAGCACAATGATTCCAAGAACATCGTCAATTACTGCTGCGGTTAAGATTGTGACTCCTTCAGGCGAATCTGTTTTTTTGCGCTCAGAGAGTGCTCTTGCTGTAATTCCGACTGAAGTTGCTGTGCAGATAACGCCTAAAAAGAGATTAACGGGATGCAAAAATCCGTTTCCGAGCATTATCATTCCAAGAATATCGCCTGCTGCGAATGAAACAATAACTCCGCCCATTCCAACAACATATCCGGCAAATGCGTACTTTTTAAAAAGCTCAATATCTGTTTCTATGCCTGATGTGAAAAGGAGAATAATTGAGGCAACTGTTGCAAATCCATAAAGTTCAGGGCTGACAGAAATAATGTTCCCTGTGAGCGGAAATATACCGGCGGGAAATCCTGGAATAGCAATGTGACCAAGCAGATACGGGCCGATAATAATTCCGGCTGTGAGCTCGCCAATAACAGATGGAAGCTTTACTTTTTCCATCAAAAATCCGGCAGTTTTTGAGACAACAATTATGACTCCAAGCTGGAAAACTAAAAGAGCAATTCTTTCCTGAAGCGAAAGAGAGCTGCCTTCAGATGCAAATAAGAGTGACGAACTTATCAGTGAAAAAAAAAGGAGTTTTTTCATTTTTACGCAATCTCCATTAAGTAAAATGTATTGATTCAAAAACATATCAGAAAATGGTTAGAGTTTCAAGAAATATTAGCTGATTTGTTATAGAAAATAATTACAAAGGTAAGAAATAAAATAAAGTTAGAATCTCAGTTTTTCTCTGAAATAACCTTCAAGAGCATCAATTGCAATGCGTTCCTGTTTCATTGTGTCTCTGTCGCGAACAGTTACTGCATTGTCATTTTCTGAATCAAAATCATAAGTTACACACCACGGAGTTCCGATTTCATCGTATCTGCGGTATCTTTTTCCGATACTTCCAGCTTCATCAACATCAATTGCGCAGTCAAGTGTTTTAACAAGATGCTGATGGACTTTCATTGTTCCTTCCGAAAGCTTTTTGGAAAGTGACATAACTGCAATTTTGATTGGCGCAAGAGAGGGATGAAGCTTTAAAACTACTCTGGTGTCGCCTTCTACAATTGTTTCTTCCTCGTAAGCGTCGCAAAGGAAAGCAAGAGCGACTCTGTCCGCGCCAAGTGATGGCTCAACAACAAAAGGAACTTACTTTTCTTTTGCTTCATCATCAAAATAGGAAAGATCTTTTTTGGAAAATTCCATGTGTTTTTTAAGATCGAAGTCTGTTCTTGAAGCTATGCCCCAAAGCTCGCCCCAGCCGAATGGAAACTGATATTCAATATCGCTTGTTCCGTTTGAGTAGTGGGAAAGCTCTTCTTTGTCGTGATCTCTCATTCTCACATTTTCATCTTTCATGCCAAGAGCTCCGAGCCATTCCCTGCAATAATTTTTCAAGTAGTTGAACCACTCAATTTCTGTGCCTGGTTTGCAGAAAAACTCAAGTTCCATCTGCTCAAATTCTCTTGTTCTGAAAGTAAAATTGCCGGGAGTAATCTCGTTTCTGAAAGATTTTCCAACCTGTGCAATGCCGAACGGAACTTTTTTACGGCTGGTTGTTTGGACATTTCTGAAATTTACAAAAATTCCCTGAGCTGTTTCGGGGCGGAGATAAATATCAGCACCTTCGCCTTCAATAACGCCCTGCTGGGTTTTGAACATCAGGTTGAAAGCTCTCGGTTTTGTGTAGTTGAGCTTGCCACATTCTGGGCATTTTATGTTGCTTGAAACAATTTTGTCGTAAATTCCATCAAGAGTAAGTCCTGCTGCGCTTCCTTCGCCAAAAACATCTTCAATAAGTTTGTCTCCGCGGAAACGGGCTCTGCACTCTTTGCAATCCATCAGCGGATCGGAAAAGTTGCTGGTGTGACCGCTTGCATCCCATGTTGTCGGATTCATAAGAATTGCGCAGTCAAGACCTACAACATCAAGTCTTTCTGTCACAAATTTTTTCCACCACGCTTTTTTGACATTGTTTTTGAATTCAACGCCGAGCGGGCCGTAATCCCAGGTGTTTGCAAGACCGCCGTAAATCTCTGAACCTGCATAAACAAATCCTCTCGTTTTAGCCAGTTGAACAATCTTTTCCACTCTGTTTTCTGTAATTGCCATGATATCCTCTCTAAATCATTAATGTCATACAAAACGAGACAATATAGCTGAATATTTTCAATTTTGCAAAAGAGATTGCTTTTTTTTTGAGAACTACAAGAAAGAAAAGGTTTGTTAATCGTGAAAAATAACAATAAGTATATTAATTATATTGAGAAAATTTGAAAAATGTTTTTAGCTCAGGTATAGTCATTCGGTTTTTATGTTTTAAATTTCTTTTTTGGAGGTGTTAAGTGAAATTTTTTGTTTTTAATTTATTGTTTTTTTGTTCTATTCTTCTTGCAGCAGCAGTTCCTGCAAAAATTCCTGTTCAGGGGACGCTTTCTGACAAAAACGGCAACCTTATTAATGATGAGGCTGCTGAAATTTCATTTTTGATTTATGATGCAGCCAAAGATGGCAACGAGCTTTGGAAAGAAGATAGGACTCTTATGATTGAAAAGGGTCGAGTTGCTATTTATCTTGGGGAAGTTACGCCGCTTACTTATGAAAAAATTGGCGGCAAAAAAGGGCTCTGGCTTTCTATCAACTACAAAGGCGAAGAACTGAGCAGAATCGAGCTTGCAAGTGTTCCTTTTGCGATGGAGGCAGGTGTTGCACATCAGGCTGAAACTCTCGGAAAATACTCGGAAAAATCGCTTGATGAGGTTTTCGCTTCTGCCTGTGAAGAGGGAAGCTACCTCCGCGGCTGGTCCGGGAAAACTCCAATATGTCAGAGTGACGAAAAAGGTGAAGCTGCAACTTACATTGCAGGACACGGCATCAAAATAAACGGCAAAGAAATAAGTATAGATCAATCAATAGATTTTTACTCGGCCGCTGACGACAGTGTTGTTATAAAAGATGGAAAAATCAGTGTAAATCCTTATCTTTACGCTCTTATCAATCACAACCATATTCAGGATCATTATCTTAAAAATGAGGTTTACACAAAAGCTGATCTTTATACAAAAGCTGAAGCTGATAACAAGTACTATGCAAAAAACACATCAGTTGTAATAAATGATGCGGGGCTTGATCTTACTGCATCAAATGGCAGAATAGTAAAAGGCAAGATGGCAGATAATGATTTCTGGCAGATTTATGGTGAAGGTCCAAATAATGATGGAAGTCTTATTATCGAAACTGGAGATGATGGAACTGAGCCGATAATATTCAGACAATCGGGACAGGAAAGGATGAGAATAACCAATGCAGGACATATTCTTATTCAACAGCAACTGATATCAACCGGCAGAGATGTTAAGGAGTTTGATGTTGCCGGCGGGACGCCCTGGGGTGGTTGGCAGGGCTGGACAGACTGCCCGGCAAATTACTATGTTTGCGGAATAAATCAGAGAGTTGAGGGCAGTCAGGACGGCGGCGATGATACAGCAGTCAATGATCTTTATATAAGATGTTGTTCTATTGGAAAGCCATAATTGGCGGAGGGGTTTTTATGAAGCTTTTGATTTTATTTGCAGTTTTTTTATGTTCTTTATTGCTTTCTGCAGCAGTTCCGGCAAAAATTCCGGTTCAGGGAACACTTTCTGACAAAAATGGCAATCTTATTAATGATGAGGCTGCGCAGGTAACTTTCTCTATTTATGATGCAGAGAAAGAGGGCAAAGAGCTTTGGACGGAAGAGAGAACTCTTTTGATCGAAAAGGGAAGAATTGCTATTTATCTTGGAGAGGTTACTCCGCTTACTTATGAAAAAATCGGTGGCAAAAAAGGGCTCTGGCTTTCTATCAACTACAAAGGCGAAGAACTGAGCAGAATCGAGCTTGCAAGTGTTCCTTTTGCGATGGAGGCAGGTGTTGCACATCAGGCTGAAACTCTCGGAAAATACTCGGAAAAATCGCTTGATGAGGTTTTCGCTTCTGCCTGTGAAGAGGGAAGCTACCTCCGCGGCTGGTCCGGGAAAACTCCAATATGTCAGAGTGACGAAAAAGGTGAAGCTGCAACTTACATTGCAGGACACGGCATCAAAATAAACGGCAAAGAAATAAGTATAGATCAATCAATAGATTTTTACTCGGCCGCTGACGACAGTGTTGTTATAAAAGATGGAAAAATCAGTGTAAATCCTTATCTTTACGCGTTGATTAATCATCAGCATAACAACGACTACTATCTCAAAAATGAAGTATACACAAAAGCTGAAGTTTACAACAAAACTGAAGCTGACAGCAGATACATATATAACGAAAGTTTCGCTCCTGAACAATTCAGAAATGTTATTCCAAGGATTTATGACGGAAGAGCGCAGCCAAGTGCTATAAGAGAGAATGATTATGACATTCAATTTGATAAAAACATTAAATTTAGAGACGGCCAATCTGCCAGAGGTTTCAAGCAATTAAATAATCAATGCATTGCTGGAAATGCGGTAAGCGGAACAACCTGGCTGAAGTACAATAATGTTCAGCTTACCGGGTCAACAGCTTTTTGTTCTTTAAATAGCCATTATACATGGAGAGCGGGAAATGATGCCGATGTGCTCTGCGAAGTAAATTTTGACGGTTCGAATAACTGGTTTCTTCAGGTATCTAATGGTGGCGGCGCATCCGTTAAGTGTTGTGCAAGTTGCGTTGTTTGGAACTGGTAATTAATTGTAAGGAGTTGATATGAGATTGTTTTTACTTGTAATTTCTTTGCTTTTCATCATTTCCTGCGGTGATGATAAAAGCAAAAACAAAGTTGAAGAAGGTGACAACAACAATTTAAATGATAAAGATGTTGTTGCTGACAATAATAATTTGAGCGATTTAGATGTTGCGGATGATTCAAATTCAGATACGGATTTAATTTTACAGCCTGATAAGGATAATCCAGTTCAAACAAGTGCTCCGACAGCTCTTGGCGTAACTTCGGGCGGCGGAGTGATGAAGTCTGAAAATTATAGTATGGAAATTTCTATTGGCAAGCCTGCTTCTGGCGGCGTTATGAAAAGTGCAAATTATAAATTCAATGTCACAATAAAATAGGGAGAAACTCATGAAAAAAAGTGTTTTGAAATTTATTTTCACATCTTTAATTATCTGTTTTTTAGTCTCTTGCGGTGATGACAGCAGTGGCAAAAAAGGATCCGGGTCACTCCTTGATGGCGATATTCCTTCTGATTCAGATTTTTCAGAAAGTGATAATGACAAGCTCTCAGGTGATTTTGATAACATTTCAGGCGATGTTGATGAAATTCTAGGTGATGTTGATGAATTTTCTGATGGTGAAAATCCTGAAGTTAGCAAATGCTACACACCATGCAAAAGCGATTTTATTAAAAGTGACGGTAAATTTATAAAATGTTCCTCTGAAGGGTTGATGGCGGGGTGTTATTTTGGTACAGTTTGTCTTGAAGGAAGCTGTGTTGCTCCAGTATCAAGAGCTGCTTTTTATGAAGATGTAAAAACCGGCGATTGCAAAAAAGATTCTGATTGCCCTGATTTTCAGGCGTGTCTTGATGGAAAATGTCAGTCAAACTGCGAAAAAGACGGCGATTGTGATGCTGGAACAATATGTCATCGCAAAGTGTGCAGAGAAGCGTGCAGCAATGCGGGTAAAAGCTGTGAAAAAGATTTTTTCTGTAAAACAACAGACGGTTCACAGGGTATCTGCATGCCTTTAGCTGAGTCAGATGCTCCGGCGGAAGCTGATGCAGGCGGCGTTTTCAGACTTGGTAAAGATATGATTTCGATGACAAATGTCAAAACAGAAAGCTCTTTTACAATTATTAACGAAAGCAAAGTTGGTAGAGAGTTTGTTGTTAAAAAAGAGGAACATTCTTACGATGGCGAAAACAGTGTTGTAGTTGTAAAAACAAATTCTATGAAATGGATTAAGATTGGCGAAAAAGGTAGCGAATCAATTCAGGATCAGTTCAAAATATTTGTTGAAGCAGAAAAAAGTGTTGAAATAGGGATTGTTGATGATGGTTCTGGAGAGCTTAAAAGATGGAGTGGAGTTCTTTCTGTTTCAAATGAAAAGCTTGGAACCCAGAATGTAAAACTTGTTTATGCTTCTGTTCCGGAAGGTCAGTGGTCTGGTAAAATGTATTATTTTGCAAATTTCAGCGACAAAGATTTGTTTCAATATGGTGCAGGAACAAAAAATGGCTGGTTCTACAACAAAAATGATACTGGCGCGACCCTTAATATGGTTAAAAACGCATTTATTCAGGTTTGGGGAAATTTCAGAAATGGAAAAGTTTCATTTAATGAGATGAATGCTGCAATGCAGGCAATGATTACAGGCTCATGGAGCTGGAAATCTGTTATGAATATTTGCCCTAACAACAGCAAAAGTGCTTGTTATCTTTATGATAATGCTAAAGGGTACAATACTTTCACAGATGACAGATTTGTAAATCCTATTCCATCAGGTCTTGCAGAGCTTCCAATCGCATTTAATTTAAAAAAAGGTGATACAGATACCATTTTTACCGGCCGAGTTGATACAAAACAGGCACTTCAGTATTTCGGAAATCCTGCTGTCAAAATTGAGTATACCTCTGATCCTGCGGATGGTGGAAACTGCTCTGCTTATGATCAAAGCGGCCACTGTCTTGTCCACATAAAAAGTCTTGATTTTACATCTTATGTTGGCGGAAGATATGCAACAACAAATGACGACACCTCTTGTTCAAAAGGATTGTCTGGCGAGTTTAAGCATTTCAGAATTCCATGGCTTGTTAAGGGCTTTGTTAAAAACAGCTACGAAGAGGCTGGCAGTATATATAAATATGAGTGCAGACAAAAAACAATTCCGCTAAGCAGCGGCAGTGCTCAAAATATTGAAATAAATGCAAATGTTGCAAGCTCTAATCCGGTTCCTGACGGCGGATATAGAGAGAGAAAAGTTGAAATTATTGACGGAGTTATTGTTGATCAGGAATCTATTATTATACTCTTTAAAGAGAGCTTTGATTCATTCCTGGATGGTGATGGCGCAGGCTTTTCTTCCTATGGTGTAATCCAGCTTAGAAAATCATCAGCCAATCTTAAAACTGCTGATTTTGAAGGCGAGTCCTCAAAACCTGCGGCTAAATTTACAGGGAAAGTGCTTAATTCGGTGTGCTCAGGGGCAATTACATCAAAAATAGGAACAATTAATTCAGCAAACGCTGAAGCGATGATGACAACTTTGATTGATGGCGTTGCTGTTCTTGACAACTCAAAAATCATAGGCATTAATGGCAATACAGAAAAAGCTTACTATCTTTGCAACGATACCGGACTTTTTAATGGCGCAAAATTCAATGGAGAAATTGTTCCATGTCCTGATAGCAGCATGGTTACCTATTTTATTCTGGGGTATGATAAAAACCTTGCTCAACATGAATGCAACAACACCTATGAAGAGGCTGATTACGGCGAAATAACGAAAAAAGGTTCATGCGAAACTATCCTTAATGATTATATTGAAGGAAAAAAATTCGGGATAAGAACAGAGCCAGTCTGGAGATGTAAAGAAGCAGACAAAGTTTTCTGTGATTTGGACAGAGAAGATCTTACTTCGGAGAAATATTTTTATCAGGAAGTTGAAAATGCTCCAAAATTTATTCCGATTGAGGCATCTGTCGCAAATGCGTTCAAATACAAAACCCGCTTTCAGGCAAGAAGCGGTAAAAATATCGGGTTTGCTCCGGAAATCTGCGAGGCACAGTCTGATCTTGTTCCATACTGCTATAATCCTGAAAATATTGAGGAATCAGAGGAGAGAACAGATTGCTTGTTGAGTATTTACGGGAACTATTATGAAAATCTTTCCCAAACAGGAAAAACCAAACTTGTAAATTACCTTAAAACCTCATTTGCCTACAACGAGTTTAGAGACGGTTATGAAAGACTTAATTCCGAGCTTCTTATTATGCTCGGCGATGAGGAGTATACAAAATCTTTTGCATCCAGATTTGATCTTGCAGGCTCAAATATGAAAACTTTTGAAGGCTCTCTTTTTGAGCCGAACGGTATTGATCTTTCAGGCGGCGCAGGTTTTGAGATGTACTCTCTTTACAAGGCAGCTCAATACTACCAGAAAGCACTTGACCGTTTTTATACGATTTCTCCAATTGTCTGGAATTCTATTAAAAACGGCGGAGATGACAATTTTATAACCCAGGAAACAGTTGTTTCATACTTCTCCAAATTAATCAGAGCATCTGCTCAAAAATCAAGAGCATGGTCTGAGGCTGCTAAAAAATATCAGAGTTTCAATAGACCTGATTTAGCAAGACTTGTTGTAGAAAGAGCTTATACGGCTGCATATCTTGAATCTATAATTATTTCAAGGATGATGCTTAAAACAATCGAAGTAGCTGATACTAAAAAAAGAGATCAGATCAGAAAGTCAATTGATGATGCTCAGCTTCTTTTCAAGGCTGCTCTTATTGATATGAGAGATGTTTACTCAGAAATTAGTGACGATGCTACACTTCTTGGATTTGCACCTGACTATATTCCATTCCCAGCAATGGATAAAGGCGATGTAAATGCTTTCTACAAACTTTTTACTGCTGCACAGAAGAAGATTGATTTTGCAAGAATCAAGGAAAAAGAGGCCCTTGCAAGCAACAGAGCTTATGAAACTGATGCAGCTTCTTTCCAGTCTGAGCTTGTAAAAGTTAAGAACAACTACGAAAATCAGCTTGCAGAAATTTGTGGAACAATGACTGGGGATGATGGTAAAATTTATCCGGCAATTCCAAAATATGCGTATCTCAACAAAAGAGCAAGACTGATTGGAAATCCTTGCGGACTTGCAGGAAACGGTTTAATTTATGAAGCAATGGGAGAAATGGAGCTTGAGCTTTACTCGTTCCAGGCTGCAAGAGGCGATGTAAAAACTCACCTCAACAAAATAGAGATAGAGGTAGAAAGACACAACAAGTTCTGCGAACTCAACCAAACTATTGCAGACTACAATTTTGAAGTTGATGGACAAATTCTTGGTCTTGATGCTGGAATCAATTCTTCTCAGTTATTATTAAACACTGCAGACAGAGTTTATGAATGGGGTAAAACTACAGCCGAACTTACAAAATGCTCAGTAATTGCAGGAACATCTGCCGGTGGCGATTGTCCTATGGCGGTAGCAGCGGTTGCAGGATTCCAGACATGTGCAGCTATCTATCAGGGAATTTCTGTTGCACTTGAAGCATCAATTGTAGGAATGGAAGCAGCAAAAAGTGCAGTTGAAAGAGGTCGCGCTAAGTGGAACACTCAAAAACAGTGTGACTTAGATGCAATTGAATCAACTGCTAAAATCAAAGAAATTGCTCTCGAGCAGTTTGATGTTTCTATAGAAACTGCTAAAATTGGTTACCGTCTTGCAATTGCAGGTTCAAAAATTGAAAAACTTCAAAACGAAGCAAAAAGAATTATGGTTCAGCAGGAAGAATCAGAACAGCTTCTTATCAATGTTGAAGCTGCTAAAAATGATCCTAATGTCAGAATTTATAAAAATGATGCAATAATTAATGCTGACAAAACCTTCAACAGTGCTCTTCAGGCTGCGTACAAAGCTACAAAAGTTTTTGAATACTACACATCACAAAGTTATGAAAAATTATCCAACCTTTTCCTTATCAGGATGATTTCTTATGGTGATTACAACCTTGAAAACTATATGGCTGAGCTTCAGGATTCATTTGAGGAGTTTCAGGAAAACTATGGAAATCCTGACACAAGACTTGCTATTGTATCTCTTCGTGATGATATAATGCAGATTCCTAGAATTGATGAAAACGGACTCTCAATCAGTGAGGCAGAAAGATCTCTTCTTTTCCGCCAAAAAATGCAGTCAACAGAAGTTATTGACAGCAAAGGCTATATTTCTATTCCGTTTAATACAAATTATTCAAAACTTTCACCACTTACAAAAAATCATAAAATCAAATTTATTGAAGCTGAAATCGTAGGTGATGATACTGGCGATCCGATTGGAAGAATCTATCTCAAACAGAAAGGAACAGGAACTGTAAATATTTTAGGTGGCGGAAAGCAATATTACAAATTCCCGGATAGAACAGCTGTAATTGATACCTTCTTTTCAGGCGAGAAACCGTCTGCAGATATGACTCTTTACAGAAGTGAAAGATTCACCGACCGACCATATCTTAACAGCCACTGGGAATTTATATTCAACAACCTTGATGAAGAAGTGAATAAGGATATTAATCTTAACTCACTTGCTGACATTAAGATTTATGTTTACTACACAGATTTTACAGAACTTTGATTTAAGAGGGTTAAATGTTTAAAATGACTGGTATATTTTTTCTTTTGGCAATATCTTTTGCGCTGATTTCATGCGGAGGAGATGGAAGCAAAAAAGGAGTTGCAGAAAGTGACAACGATTTGATTGTAGATTCAGATGTTGTTTATGACGCGGAAAATGATGTGGATGGCGGGAAAGACGATGAAGTTACTGCTGATGTAGAAAACGATGAAGCTGCTTCGATTGCGGTTCCATGCTCAAAGAGTGAGGATTGTCAGTCTGATGAAAAATCAGTTGGCTTTATCTGTAAAGATGAGCTTTGCCAGCCTTGCGAAATTAATGAACATTGCATAAAAGATTCTTTGTTTGGCGAATATGGGTTGTGTACCAAAGGAAGATGCGAGTCAAAACCGGGCTGTCTTGAAAGCGGCTGCGAAACAGGCAATGTTTGCGACTTAACAACAAGATCCTGTAGAGCGAAAATAACCTGCTCCAAATGTGCAACTCATCAGAAATGCGAGTCAAAACCAGCTGGCAGCGATGATGTTTGTCTTGAAAAATGTGATGATTCATATATTTTTGACAGTGTAAACAAAAAATGTGTTTTTGTTGCACCAAACTGTCAGGAAGGAAGAGATAATTCAATTTATGAAGAGTGTTCGCTTTTCAGCAAAAAATGTATTGAATCAAATGGTTCCGCCTCCTGCGGCGATTGTCTGAGCGGATTTAAACTTGTTGACCAAACATGTGTTGCTGTTAAAACCTGCGAAAATTTAAACTGTGGAATAGAGCACAGAAACTGTATTCCCGGTAAAGACGCAGAAGATGCAAAATGTGGAAAATGTTTTGGGGAGTATGAGGAATCACTTGAGGGCGTTTGCCAGATTATTGAAAACGCAACCTGCGATGCACCTCCTGCCGAAAACTCAATTCGTGTAACATGCCTTGCAGACAACAAATCATGCCTTCAGCTTGAAACAACTGCTACTTGCGGTGAATGTTTAAAAGGGTTTGTTTTGATTAATGGAGAGTGTGTAAGGAAAATTGCATGCGGTGAATTAAATTGTGATGCAGAAAACAAAACCTGTCTTAATGAGCCGAATGGCAGCTGCGGCGAATGCAAAAACGGTTTTATTGAAGAATTAGGAACAGGTCGCTGCGTGTGCCCTGCGGATAAGATTTTAAATTTTGAGACAAAAACATGTGAAATAAAGAAGACTTGCAGCGATTTGTCGTGTGCCACAGGTGAAAAATGCCTTGAAGAGACATTAAGCACAAATGCGCTTTGCTCAAAATGTGAAGCTGGTTATGCGTGGGATTCATACAGTAAAAAATGTATAAAATGTTCGCCATGCGTTTCTGAAGGTGAAACAGGAAGAATTTTTCCCGAAACATCGGGCGAGGGAAGATGTGTCTGCGAAACAGTGCCAGGATATTTTCATTCATCATCAGCTCCGGCGGGAACAAGAAAATGTGATGCTGACAATGATGGCTGGATTACCTATGAAGCTAGAGATGCAATAAATTCTCCGACAAATTCCTCAGATAAAATAAATGCGAAATGTGATTTGCGCTATATTGACAGAATTCATTTAATTAACGAGATGAGAGAAGAAAAAGTTGTCAATATAAGCGACCTTAATCTTGGAGTTGTCTCAATTCCTCTTTATGAGCCAAAAAATAGAGATGTTGATGAGATGCTTTACAATGAAGCTGACTACACAACTGCATCAAATTACGCTCCATTGTATGGAGAAATCCGACTTCAGGCAGATGAACTCAACCCATTTACAAAAGCGTGTCCGACAAACGAGAAGGTTGAATCAAAAGATGCAGACTACAATGCAAACGGAATCAAAGATGCTGATGAAATGGGATGGAAATCTGAAAACAAAACAGGTGTGGCAGACCAGATTTTTGGAATGTTTTCATATTTTATAGAGCTTCATCATGGATGGTATGAAAATGATGGAAAAAAGTATGGCCGCTACATTATTAGAGAAAAAAGCAGATCTGAATTTGCTGAAGAGGGTTTTAGTGTTGCCTTAAATTATGGCGAGGATGAGACAAATAATTACTGGAAAGAATGTCTCAGATGGCGTGATTCAGGATTTGTCAATGAAACAACAACCAAGCCTTTCGGATTTGATTTTGCAAACTACACAAATCCTTCGATATGCAGCCCAGGAATGGCTGGCTCATGGTGTGGAATGCATCACCACAGCCAGTTTAAATGTATGGCTCTGACAAAAAAAGAGGAGTTAGACCAGAATCTTCCGCACCATGTTGAAACTGTAAATTCTTCAGAATACCTGATAAATAAATGCACAGCAACTGAAAAAACCTTCAACACAGTTGTTTCAGGAAGAAAAAACCCGAAAACGAGAGAACTTGTGTGTTCAAAAATTGAAGAGCCACTGATAAAAACTCTTGTGTGGGGCGTTGCAAAATATAAGTCTTACCAAAATGAATATGAAGGCAGTTTTATGACAAAACACAACTATCTCCGCGGCTGCATAAGTGAGTGCGAGGATAGACAGCTTCTTCCGGAAGAAATGCAGTGCGGTGCTTCAAGTTGCAGAGATGCAAGCAGTGATGCAGCCGGATATGATTATGGAAAAGTTTACTGCTACAGTGCACTTGAAAGAGTTAAAATATTAACAAACACAACGGTTTTGTTGGGAACTCCTCCGGATAAAGGATTTGCTCAAGTTGGAGAAGAAATGTTCCAGTGGAAAAACAATGATGAAACATACCATTCAACCCAGCTCACAATTGGTTATGAGTTGGCAACAAAAGAGACAACGATAGACCAGTTTAAAGAAACAATGGGTTACAATCCGTCAAAATTTGGCTGCGACAATGCAAGCTGTCCGGTTGAATCTGTTAGTTTTTATGATGCTTTAGCTTTTGCAAACCGCTACAGCGAAGAAGCGAAAACTGAAAAATGCTACACCTTAACCTCTGTTGTTTGTGAAGATGATGTCTCGGACGAATCAAATTACTGTGTTGAGCACGGCGGAATAAAGGCAGCAGCAGTTGGTCTTGCAAACAATGGCTGGACAAAGGTTCAGCAGTGTAAAGGATACAGACTTCCAACTGAAGCTGAATGGGAATATGCAGCAGGAAGCGGCTACGATGCTCCAAATTTTGAGGACAGAACATTTTTCCTCGGCAATATTTCGGCTTTTAATTGCGATCTTGATCCAATTCTTGACCAAATTGGCTGGTATTGCGGAAACAGCGAGGAAAATACTCAGCTTAGAACACATCCAGTTGCAGCAAAAAGAGGATCTGACTGGGGTGTTTACGACATGAGCGGAAATGTTGCTGAATGGGTGTGGGATACTTATAATGAAAATTTAAACAACAGCTCCGATCCAGCTCTAACAAATGGAACTGACCGCGTTATCCGTGGCGGAAGCTACGAGAGCACAAGTCAGGAGACAAGAACATCTTCAAGAAGCAAAGCAGCTCCATCGACACGCTCCGCTACAACAGGCTTCCGCCTTGCAAAAAGCATTTAATGTTTTGCCTTCTATTTATCAAATTGTTTTAAAGGCATTTGTGCAAATGTTGTCTTGACTTTGTAGAAAATAAAATAAGACACATTGCCCAGAACCAGAAACACCTTGCCTCTATACGCATTGAAATTAAATCTAAACAGAGAAAAAAGCGGAATGTTGAAGGTAAGTTTTGACTTTGTTGAAAAAATTATTACGATTTTCAGAGTAGTTTTTTATGTGAAGAAAATAATGTCAGTATATTACCTAGGTTCAGATTCTAATTATCTCAAAAGAATACTAGCATGGGCGAACTCTGAAAAAATAAAAATCAGTGATGCTTTAATGAAAACGCCTGAGACAGGGGCTAAAATTATAGTTCTTGGCTTTTCTGCTCTCAAGGAATATCGCGAAATTTTCAGTTACAGGGATGATTTGAAGCCTTTTCTTTTAGTTGATCAGATAGATGTCTGGCCTGAAAAGGGTTTTTCTATGCCCATAATCTGGGCTGATGCTGATATTTCTTTCCAGATAAAAAAAGCATCTAAATACAATATTGAGTGGCTCTCTTCTTTTAATGATATTGATATTAAAAATCTTGTAACACTTCCTATTTTTACAAAAAATACATATAACGCAATAAATGGCTTTGTTAGGTATGTTCAAAATATTTCGGCATCTGAAAGAATAACAATGGTTGTTCTTTTTCCTGTTGGTAACTACGGTGTTGTGGTTTCATCAACCGACAACTTTGCTTTTAAAAATTATGTTCTTTTTCTCGATAGTTATCCTGAATTGAAAGAGTTGATTCAAAAGAAATCGGTTGTCAGGTATTCAAGAGAAAGCCTTCTCGCTAAAGGCGTACAGCTTTCACAGAATGAAGATTTTACAGAGCTGACAGCTTTGCCTCTTAAAAATAAATCAGAAGAAATTGTCGCCGCACTTATAATTAAAAGGAAATCATCTGCTATTTTTGATGAAGATATGGTTTTTATTGCTCAGAAAGTTTTTGCAAATTTCCTCGGTTCAATTTTTCTTTTTGAGAAAGGGGGGTTAAATGTTGGCGGATGTCCTTTTCTAACAAACACGAAACATGGTGATTTCTGCTGGGCTGTTTTTAATGTTTTTCCTGTCGGAGTTATGATTGTTGACGGGCAAGGAATAATCGAGTTTGTAAATGGCAAGCTGGAGGAACTGCTTAGCTTGGAAAAAGAGGCTATTCTAAATAAAAATGCGTCAAATATTTTTGGTTTATCTGCTGTGGAGATAACGCAATCTTTGCCATATTATCATTTTTATACACTTCTTAAAAAAGAGCTGGTCTGGAAGAAATTTAGACTTTCTGAAGAGAAATTCTGCTATTTTATTGAAGAGTCAGATAAAAATGCGACAGTTAAGCTTGAGAAAGAAATCGAAAAATTAAGGGGTTTTATTAATCAAGGTGATGGTCTTATCTGTTTTGATATTATTGGAACAATAAAGATAATTAACTCGGTCGCCGAATCGAAATTAAATAGAAAAGCGTCAGAAACTGAAGATATTTCAAATATTTCGCTTCTGCTGAAAGATGTAGATGTTATATCAAATCTCTATGATCTTGTTCGGCAAAGTAAGGTTCAGACGGGTGTTGTAAAACTGCCGATCAATCTTGAACTTGTTTCATCGCTTTCTCCAGAGAGGGAGTTGAAAAAGAAAGAACGCGCTATTCTTGCATCGGTTGCGTACTGTTTTGAGACAGAGCTTTTTGTTGCAACAATTTCTAAAAATCGGAAAAAAAGTCTTCCCCTTTCTTTTAATACTGATTCCAGCAAATATTATGAAGAAATCTTGCAAAAACTTGCAGGAGCTATATCCCATAATTTTAATCAAAGCTTCTCTGTAATGGGAATGTATCTGTCAATTCTAAAAGAACGAATTGGGGATCCTAAGCTGGTTGGATATATAGATAAAATTGAAAATGAAGTTGCTAAAGTTGTTGAACTTTCTAAAAATATTAAGGAAATAGATATTGCGCATTCAGAAAAATATGTCGGCTCGACAGATATTCTAAGTATAATGAAGGAGCGAAAACAATAATTATGTCTGCAGTTTCAGATAAAAGACCAGTAGGAATATTTGACTCCGGCATTGGTGGTCTTACCGTTTTTAAAGAAATTAGAAGGGTTCTTCCAAACGAAAACCTTATATATATTGGTGATACAGCCAGGGTTCCTTATGGCACAAAGTCTAAAGAGGCAATTACCAGATACTCTTTTGAAAATGTTGAGTTTTTAATGCAAAAAGATGTTAAAGCTATTGTTGTTGCCTGCAACACAGCTTCTTCAATTGCGCTTGAAAAACTCAATGAAGCCTACAATTCGCTTCCAATTGTTGGTGTTATTAATCCTGCAGTTGAAGGGCTGATTACTTTGGATAATGTAAAAAAAGTCGGAATTATAGGAACAAGAGCTACCATAGATTCTGGCGTTTATCAGGCAAAAATACAAAAGCGACTTTCTGTTGAAGTTTTTGCCGAGAGCTGTCCTCTTTTTGTTCCATTGGTTGAAGATGGGCTTCTCTCAAATTCCTTTGTCCTCGGAATTGTTGAACATTATTTAAGCAATATGAAGGCTGAAAAAATTGACACACTAATTTTGGCATGTACCCACTATCCCTTGCTGAAAAGCGTGCTCAACTATTTTTTTGAAGGGAAAGTGACAATTGTGGATTCTGCTTTTTTTGCAGCTAGAGAAATAAAGAGGGTTTTGCTTAATTCAAACCTGCTGAATTCGGAAAAATTGCCGGGGAATGATGTGTTTTTTGTAACAGATTCTGCAGATAGCTTTAAGCGGGTTGGTGAATTTTTTCTTGAAAAACAGATGGATAGAGTTGAAAGAATTTGAAAAATTGATTTTGTCTGATTAGAGTGTATTATAATTCTTTATTAAATTTGAGGAGCTTTAATATGGTTCAGAAAGTTTCGCTGAGTTTTTTGATTGTGATTTCTTTGTTTTGCAGTTATTTGTATGCAGAACCAGCTCCAGACTCAAAACCTGAAGTTAAAGAAGAGAAAGTTATCGAAATTAATCAGGAGTCATCGAAAGAGGGCTCCGTGGCTGCTACTCCAGCTAAAAAAGAGGATGCAGCAGCAGAAGATGATGGGCAATACAACATAAAACTCCGCACTCTCGAGGAAAAAATTAATTCTTTGAAGGATAAAATTTTCAGAGCAAAACAAAGACTTTCTGTTCTTCAAGAAACAGTTTTAAGCGGTGCAATAACTGGCGCAAGATCAACAATTGTTCACAGAAATGATGTGGGAAATACCTTTGAACTTATTTCTGCAATTTATTATCTTGATGAAGCTCCGGTGTTCAAAAAAATTGATGATCCGGCCGGCCTTTCCGAAAAAGAAATTGTTGTTTTTGACGGCTCGGTAATTCCAGGGCCT
Organism: uncultured Spirochaetales bacterium; assembly: GCA_964542005.1. GTDB lineage: Bacteria > UBP6 > UBA1177 > UBA1177 > CALOFP01 > CAZISX01. The sequence goes on along the minus strand of CAZISX010000018.1, from coordinate 6,469 downwards.
CATCATGTTTCTGCCTACCTTGTTTATAAAGGAAAGGGATATGGTCTTTTTTCCTATCTTGAAGGCTATACTTTTAAAATAAAAGCAGGCTATTCATTTAATGTAGAAGAAGGTCGTCTTGTCGAGGTTGCGTCTGCTCCAAAAGATAAAGGAGCGTCGGTTAAGCTCGAAAACAGACTTTTTGTTGATTTTGTAATAAAAGAAAAAACTTATGAAGAGAAAAAAGACAGTAAGGGTGCTCCTCAGAATGAAAAATCTGAATAATATATTTTCTCTGTTCCTTTTTTTCTTTTTGCCTTTTAGCTTGATGGCTGCAAATGTAAGCAATATCAGCGAATTGGCGGAGATGGAACAGAGTATTGATGATATGCAAAACACGCTTGAGTCGGCAGAGGGGAAATATCTTTCTCCACTGATTGTTAAAAGCGAAATATCAGAATCCTTTTCCCAGAAACTTAAAAGAGGTGATTATTTTTTCTCTAAAAAGGATTTTTCAATTTCCGGCAGTATTTACTATTCAATATTTTCTGCAAAAAAAGATAAAGATTTTGTGTGGGAAGAGGCTCTTTTTAAATTGTCAGAATCTCTTTTCCTGAACAAAAACTACATTTCTGCTGTCAGATACTATGAAATGCTTCTTACATCTATTCCCGGGACTCGATATCAGATTGAGATTTTAAAAAGACTAATTACAGCATCTTATTACCTTGGCGAATATTCAAAGGCTAAAAATTACTATGCAGAATTTATGGGAATAGGGTACGATATTTCAAAGGATGATGAGCTTGTTTATTTTCTTGGCAAATCGCTGTTTTTTGATAATCAGTATTCAGAATCTGCCGCAATTTTTGAGACAGTAAAGACTGACACAATATATTATCCTCAATCTCTTTATTTTCTTGGCGTTATCTCTATTCAGCAGAACAATTTTCAAAAAGCAGAGGAATTTTTCAAAAAGGTAATAACCCAGAAAAATGGTGGTAAATACTACAAATTTATTCAGGTTTATGATCTTTCCATGCTTGCTCTTGGCAGAATCAGCTTTGAAAAAGGGAATTACAATGATTCTATTGATTATTACTTAAAACTTAGCAAAGGCTCTTCTTATTTTTCCCAGTCTTATTATGAACTTTGTTGGACATACATCAAAAAAGGTGAATATGCCAAGGCACTTGATGCTATTAGATTGTTGAAAATTATTGATCCTGAATCAATCCTTTCTCCAAAAGCTGATGTTCTTGAGGGAAATCTTCTTATAAAAATGAAGAAATATGGCGATGCAATGATTGCTCTTGATAATATAGTTAAAAAGTATGGAGCAATAAATAATAGACTTTCTCAATTTGAAGGGAAAAAAAGCGATAAAGGTTTGTCTGATATTTTTGCCTCAGAAAACAGCTTCTCTTTGTTTCCGCCAATGGTTAAATCGCTTCTTAAAGACAATAAAAAATTTCTTTATTCATCACGGCTCGATTCCGATATCAAGGAAATTCAAGGAGAGTTGGATGAAATTGAGAAAATTGAACATAAAATAAATGCTATAATTACAAGCAAGAATGCCGCTGTAATTTTTAAGCCGCTGAAAGCTGCCTCTGAAATGAGTGTGGCACTCCAGAATAGGCTTCTCAACTTTAAAAGCAGATTGATGGATATCCGAAAGGAGATAACCTGGAATTCTCTTTCCTCTGATCAGAAAAATAGAATACGGGATCTTGATAATGAGAAGAAATCGCTTGATGCTAAATTAATTGGTACTCCTATTACAGAAGCCGGTCTTAAAGAAGAGTCTTCTAAATATGCAAAAAAAATAATGGAGGTTGAGGAAGAGCTTCATCTTATTTCGATTCAGATTAAGACAGCACAGGAGCAGATAACAGCGGTAAATACTTATTATCTTAAAAACAAAGGTGACCAGAAAGATCCAGAATTGCTTTTCCAGAGAAGAATAGAGGCTGAAAAGAACAATTTGTCTGGACTTTTAACCTCTTTAAACGAATATAAAAAAGAGATAGAGCAGGAAAAAAACAATCTGATTCTTGGCGGTGAAGTTATCTCAATGATGATTATTGCAAGATCTAAGTACAAGAGACTTTTTTCTGAGCAGTCAGAAATTTATGACAGCATTTCTCCTTCCTTTAATGAAAAGGCTCAGCGAATAAAAAATTTAGAGCAGACAATATCAGTGATGGATGCCAGAGTAAACACTTTCTTTTTGAAGTTGAATGAGGTTGTTTCCGGCATTGTAGGAAACATTAAGCAGTCATACGAAGAAGAAGCAATGAAGGTTGATGAATATAAAACGCAGCTTGTTGTTCTTAGGAATGAAACACTTGAGCTCGTTAATTCTTCAATGTTGTCAAATATAGGCAGGGTAAGGTTTGTGTTTAATGATATTGTTTTGCAGGCAGATCTTGGAATTCTTGATGTGGCATGGGAGCGGAAGCAGGAGGCTAGTGATAATTTAATAAAATATAGAACTGAAATGGCTAAAGAAATCCAATCTCTCTACCAGAATCTGGAGAATATTGAATGAAATTCAAGCAGTTATGTCTAATGGTCATTTTTCTGTATGCCGGAACATTTATTTCAGCACAAGAAGTTCCAGAGAAGAAAAAAGAAGAGGACGCATCAAATTCAGATAATTATCTTGTTTCAGAGAAAGAATTTGAAAAAGGATATATGGAAAGGCAGATTCTTCACTATGAATCGCTTATCAATGACTACAAAAAAGAAATACAATCACTGCTGAAAAGAAATATTGAAGAGAAAAAAAGACTTGTAGAGCTTAAGTATGCTTCTGTAATTAAAAGAGAGTCAATGCAGGAAGAGGGAAACAGAGATGATGCTATAGTCCTTTTTGAAAGTTTTATAAAAAAATATCCCGATTCCAAAGAATATACACCAAATGCGCTTTACCGTCTTGCAGAACTTTATTTTGATCGTTCTGCCGTTAATTACAGCAGACAGATGGATAAATATGAGGAGCAGATTGAGCTTTATGAGGCAGGAAAACTTGAAGCCGAGCCTGTTGCGCCTTTGGTTAATTATGAAGATACAATAGTTTTGTACAAAAAAATTGTCAGCAAATTCCCTGATTTCAAATATATTGATGGTACATATTATATGCTTGGTTTTTGTCTTGATGTTTCCGGAAATCAGAAAGAGGCGGCCGAAACATGGGAAGCTATGATTGCAAAAGGGATTAAGTCAAAGTATACGGCTGAAATCTATTATCGTATTGGTGAGTATTATTTTAATGCTAATAAGCTGAATGATTCAATAAACTATTTTACAAAAGCTATTCAGTACAAAGAGAGTGATTTTTATGATAAGGTTCTTTATAAGTTGGCTTGGACTTACTACAGAACCAATGAGTTCCAGAAAGCTATTGATATGTTCTCTCAACTTATTGTGTTCGCTGATGAAAATAAGAAAAAAGGAATTGATAAAGGACAGGATCTCAGAAAAGAAGCAGTTCAGTATATTGCAATAAGCTTTGCGGATGAAGAGTGGGGCAGCGTAGACAAAGCAGTTTCATATTTTTCTTCTATTGAGGGCAAAAAATTTGAGATAGATGTTTTTGAAAAACTTGGCAATTATTACCAGGAAAATAGTAATTATGAATATGCGGAAAAGGCTTTCCGGTTTATACTTGACAGACATCCAATGTATCAGAATGCACCTAAAATTCACAGCGAACTTATAAATACATTTAACAGGTCAAGAAACTTTGATAAAGCATTTCAAGAGCTTGAAGTTTTTAGTAAAAAATATGCTTCAGAAAGTGACTGGGCAAAGGAAAACAGAGCAAATGTAACAGCTTTGAAGTTTGCGGAAGAACAGGCAAAGATGGCTCTTTTACAATCAGCTTCCTACCATCATCGGCAGGCGCAGACCTTAAAAGGCAAAGGAGATACTGAAGCTGCAAAAAAAGAATATAAAATTGCATCAGTTTCTTATTTGGAGTATTTAGACAAATTCCCTTATACTTCGGATAGTTATGACATTGGCTGGAGTTTAGCGGAAACCCTTTATCAGTCAGGTGATATTGAGTTGGCTGTTACTGTTTTTGAGCGAATAAGGGATGATAAAAATCAGGATAAATATAAGAAAGATGCTGCTGATGCAACATTTAGATGCTACTACACGCTTTGGGAAAAAACTCAGGACGGCAAGCAGGATGCCGAAGCACTTAAAGGCAAGGCTTTTTCAAAGCTGGAGCAAAAGCTTGTTGAATCCTCTGACTTATATTTTTCTCTTACAAAAGACGATCCGAACAGGGCTGTTTTTGCGTATACTGTTGCGAGAATTTTTTATGATCACGGAAATTATCCAGAAGCTGAAAAAAGATATCTTGAAATTATTAACGAATTCCCAACAGCAGAGGTCGCATTTAATGCGGCCAGAGATATTATCTATGCTTACAACGAAAAAAAAGACTGGATAAATGTTGCTAAATGGTCAAAGCTTTTAACTGAGAGACTCTCTTCTGCGGGCGGGCAGGCAAATAAAAAAGATATAGAGCAGTTCAAAACATATCGAGTTGGTGCTCTTTTCAAATATGCTGAAAAATTAATGGAAGAATCAAAATTCAAAGAGTCGGGAGAGGAATTCCTCCGAGTTGTTCTTGAAAATCCCTACACAGAAAATGCAGATGTTGCGCTTTACAACGCTGCCGTATGCTATTCAAAAGCTTTGATGTTTGATTCTGCTTTGCAGCTTCATGAGCGGGTTTACAAAGAATATCCGTCATCCAATCTTGCTCCAACCTCTCTCTTCCTTGTTGCTGACAATGCGGAAAGAAGTTACGACTACGAAAAAGCTGTGCAAACTTACGAGCTTTTGTATTCTAAATACCCCGACAATCCGAGAAGATCTGATGCTATTTACAATGCAGCACTTCTGAAAGAAAGATTAAAACAGTACAAAGATGCTTCAAGAAACTACTCTCTTTACTATAAAGACAATCCTTCAAAACCAGAGGGCAAAGAAGCTCTCTATTTTGTTGCTGTAATGTACCAAAAGGCCGAGGAATGGAACGGCATGATTAGCCGGTATAATGATTTCATTAATACTTTTAAAAATGATTCCCAGATTTTTTATTTAGTTATGGCCTCATACTACGAAATAGCTAAGGTTTATGAGGATAAACTTAACAACTGGCCTAAAGCTAAAGATACCTATAAAAAGATGCTTGAATACTATGGAACCAAGAAAGAGATGGATGATAGAGCCCTGGCTTATGCAGCAGAAGCGCAGTTTAAGCTTATCGAAGATGATTTCTCAACTTTCGAGAAGTTTAAAATTAAAGATAAAGACCCTAAAAAACTTGAAGAATCTCTTGTTTTGATGAAAACATCTCTTAAGGCTCTTAACGAAAAATATGATGAAGTTATCAAATTCAAGGTTGCTGAATGGACTTTTGCTTCTCTTTTTAGAAAAGGA
>CAZISX010000018.1:0-1014 GCA_964542005.1 uncultured Spirochaetales bacterium | reverse complement strand
CAAACATGCTTTACAATGCCCCAATTCCTGAAGGTTTAAGTGATGAAGAAACTCAGATTTATGAGCAAATGGTGCAGGATCAGGTTTCTCCTCTTGAAGAGGCTTCTGTAGACATGTATGTGAAAACACTGGAAAAAGCAAGAGAGCAGAAGGCTTTTAACAAATGGACTCAGCTGATTATTGAAAGACTCTCAACCTTGAGACCTGGCGAATATAAAATGGGCAAACCTCTTATTTTGTCGACAGACACCACTCTTGAGACTCCAAATCCAATACAGCTTACGCTTGATAAAGAGGAAAAGAAAAAATATATGAAGTTAGGTCTTGAAAGACTTGATAAAAAAGAGGATACGCAGGAATCAAAGCCTTCTTCTAATACGGAGAAAGAGGTTCCTGAAACAAAAGAAAATAGCGAGAAAACAGTCAATGAAAAACAATAGTTTGTCTGCTAAAATAATTTTTATTACATCGTTAATCAGTGTGGTTTCTTTTGCTTCATGCGCTACCGCCGAAAAGAAAAGCAATGAGGCAGTTGTTCCTGAGAAAAAATCAGAAGAAAAGATTGAGTCTGTTCCGGCAAAAGAGCTTTCTCCAGAAAATGCGGCAGCAGACAGCGCAAAAGAAGGTGCCAAAACCAGTGTTGCAGCCGCTGCAGACAAAAAAACAGATAATTCCAAGCCAGCGACCTCTCCTGAGACAGATAAAAATTATGATGGTTTGAAATATAAAGGAGCGGCAGCTCTTGATTTTTCTCAGGGTGTTGAAAAATATTTTTCATCAGGTTGCGATGCTGCGATTCTTGATTGGAATAAAGCATTTGCTAAAGATGGTCAAAATGGCAAAATTGCATTTAATATTGCTCTTTGTCTTGAGCGGCAGAAAAAAATTGATGATGCGAAAAAGTGGTATTTAAAAAGTTTTGAAGTTGATAACACCAGTGTCGCAGCACTCTATAATGCAGCAACGATTGATATAAAACAAAAAAAGTTTCAGGAAGTTTTTTATGAAGACTTT
>CAZISX010000017.1:20771-47535 GCA_964542005.1 uncultured Spirochaetales bacterium | reverse complement strand
CTCCCGAAGGAGTATTCTCAGGTTTTTGCCGACAGCCGCAAGAATGGCGTTGATTTCATCGCCACGGGTTCCTAACAGATAGTTTTTGCCAAGCCGTGTTTCGTGTTTCATAAATCCGATATCACCTTCAATAACGCTGCGGCGTTTCATCCATTTTTTTAGTGGTTGTTTTTGTCTTCCAATGTTTTTAACAATGTGAACTTCGGCTTCTCCGCTGTAATCATGACCGCGATAGCCGCGATCAACAAATGCTGATTTAATAGATCCTTTTTTGCCGACAATCTGCTCAGCGTTTGTCAGATTTTCATTCAGTGTATGGCCATCATAGGGATTGCCGTGAAATGCTTTGGCAGAGAGGATAAATCCTTCTTTTGATGTGCTCACAAACCCAACTTTACAGCCAAATTCATACTTTTTGTGAGACTTGCCTTTGCTGATGCATTCAACCTGTGGTTCATGAAGGCTGTAGACCTTGTTCTTGCTGGTTTTGTTCTGATTTAAAACCCTTTCTGCCAGCTCTTTTACTGCACTAAACAATTCTGCAACCTTGCCTTTTACCTTATTTGTTATCATCCGGATCAGCTGTCTGAGATATGTTTTCAGCTTGCGCTGCTCTTTTTTTGATTTGTTCATTTTGCGGCTGTGCGCATAGCGCGAAACCATCAGCAACCGCTCTTTCCCAACTCGCTCAAATGTTTGTTTTAACTTGATTTTATGCTCTCTTGCGAACTGGTTTAAATGCTCGATTGCCTTGTATAAAAGTTTGGAATCTGTCGGAAAACTTATGTTCTTTTCCATCACTGTCGTGTCTGCAAAGTCTAAAATTGGTGTTTCTAATATTTTTCCCTGTTTTGGACATCTCTCCAGCATATCAAACTCCTGCGTTTTTATTGGTTTTTTCAACTTTCTCAGGAGTTTTTAGCATAAGTTTTTGCAATAATCAACAATAATTACAGGCGCTTGATGGGTTTTTCAGGGGCGACTAAATTATGGCTTATTGGTGGCAATTATTTTGTTACTGAGGGAAGCTCTGAAAATAAGGAATTTAATGATGTCTGGGTTTCTGATGATGGAATTTCATGGAAAAAAGCAGTTGAAAATGCTCCATTTGAAGCACGGACATACCACAAAGCAGTTGTGTATCAAGACAGACTTTTTATTCTTGGTGGAAGAAATAGTGAGAGCTCAAAATACTTCAACGATGTCTGGTATACAAGTGATGGAATTAACTGGGAAAAAGGAGAGACAGAAACAGCCTTTTCACCAAGAGCATATTTTGCAACCCTTGTTGCTGACGACAATCTGATCGTAATTGGCGGTGAAGAGATTGTTAAGAGTATAGATTATCCTGATTATTTTGATAAAAATTATCTTACTGATTTATGGTATACCTCTGCGGTTGAGTAGTTCTTGTTAAATTTCTTGTAATCGAGTTTTAAATCGGAGCAGTTTTCTCTTTAAGCCAGCTCTTCTCTTCATTGTTGAGATATGGTGAAAGTTTCTCAAAAACATCTCTGTGATAGTTGTTGAGCCACTCTTTTTCTGAATTGCTTAGAAGCGTTGCATCAATAAGATTCCTGTCATAAGGACAAACTGTAAGTGTCTTGAATTGCATGAATTTTCCGTAGGTTGTCTCTTCTTTTGGCTCAACAAGTATAAGGTTTTCTGTTCTAATTCCAAAGCCGCCTTCCTTGTAAAAACCAGGCTCATTTGAAAGAATCATTCCTGGTTCAAGTTTGACATTTATAAGTCTGAGACTTATGCTTTGCGGCCCTTCATGAACATTCAAAAACGCGCCAACGCCGTGGCCTGTGCCGTGATTGTAATTCATTCCTGCTTCCCAAAGTGGAAGTCTTGCCAAAACATCAAGATTCGCGCCAATCGCGCCATAAAGAAATGTTGCCATTCCAAGGTCGATGTGTCCTTTTAAAACAAGAGTGTAAGCCTTTATCTCTTCTTCTGTTGGATTTCCGAGGGTAATTGTACGGGTTATGTCTGTTGTTCCGTCAAGATACTGGCCACCTGAATCGAGGAGGAAAATGCCCTCTTTTTTGAGCTCAACATCAGTTTCGGGAGTTGAGGAATAGTGAATAATTGCGCCATGTTCCTTGTATCCAGCGATTGTATCAAAGCTGAGTCCGACAAAGTTTTTACCCTCTTTTCTGAAAGATTCAAGTTTTTGTGAAGCAGAGATTTCTGTGATTTTTTCTTTTCCAAGATTTTTGTCAAACCAGTTGAAAAATTTAACCATTGCTGCGCCGTCTTTGATGTGGGCGTTTATCATTCCTTTGATTTCAGCCTCATTTTTCTGTGCTTTCATCGGAATTGTTATGTTTGTTTCGGAAACTATTTCTGCGGAACTATTTATAATTGTTGCAAAATGGTGCGAATTTCTGGCAAAGTCAAACGCGATTTTTGATTTTGCAGGAATTTTTGCGAGGTGAAGCTCAATTGCGTTGTAAGGCTCTAAAATTACTCCCTCTTTTGAAAGAATTGTCTTAACTTCGTCTGAAAGCTTGTGCAAATCAATAAAGAGGTATGCAGATTCTTTGCTGATAAGTGAGTAAGAAAGCACAACAGGGTTGCACTGAATATCGCTGCCTCTTATGTTGTAAAGCCATGCAATATCGTCCAGAGATGAAATCACATGATACTCGCAGCCGATTCCTGCCATTTTTTCACGAACTCTTGCAATCTTGGATGAAGCTGTTTCTCCAGTAAATTCAGGCGACAAGGCAATAACAGGAGCTTTCGGAAATTCAGGGCGGTCTTTCCAGACCATATCAAGAATATCCGGCACATCAGAAGCTATTGTAATCGCTTTTTTTGCAAGTTTTGAAGCAACATCTTTTGCTGAAGCAGCGGAAAAAACGAGAGCATCAAAGCCAATTCTCATATTTTCTTTAAGTTCTCCCGCAATCCAGTCAATATAATCAGGAACATCAGGCATTCCCATTTTGAAAAGAGTTATTCCGCTACCTTCAAGCTGTCTCTCGGCTTGAATAAAATAGCGGCCGTCAGTCCAGAGACCAGCCTTGTCTGCGAGTATAACTAAAATGCCGAAAGACCCGGTAAATCCGCTAATAAAAGCGCGGCCTTTCCATCTTTCAGGAACATATTCCGACTGGTGAGGATCTGAGCTTGGAATTATCCACGCATCAACATTATTTTCCTTCATTTTTGCTCTGAAAACGGACATTTTTTCTTTTGTGTTCATTGTTGTCTCCTGCAACTAAATTAGTAACCTTGAAATTGTATTAAAAGCAGATTGAAAGGCAAAAATTAATTTTTGGGAATCGAACGATTTAGTTTAAATATTGCAGTAAGGAAGAGTTGTCAATACTCTAAATTTGATTTGCTGAAAAAAAATACAAACAAAAAATACAAAACGCTTTGGAATTATAATAAATAGATAAATTTTCTTGATAAAGAAGTCTATAATTCTAAAATAGCAATACACAGCCATCAGGAGCAAAAATGCAAGTCAATTATTCAACATTTGATTTAACAATGGTTTTAGATTCAGAAATTAATTTTTCCACTATGCCGGAATTTATATTCAGGTCAATTATCGGGAATGAACTCAGGCAGTTAAACTGTCTTTTCAAAACCAAAAAATGTGAAGAATGTTCTCTTCGTTTTCAATGTGCCTACAGCATAATCTTTGAATCGCCAATCGAAAAAGAAAGCAATGTACTTCAAGGCCGCAATTATGCCAGTCATCCGTTTTTGCTAAGGAAAATAAATTGTAAAGAACGCGAAATTGTGTTGAGACTGACATTAATCGGCAAAGCTGTTGATTATTTCCCCTATATTTTTTATGCAATCACAAAAGGCGGGGAATCAGGGCTTTTCAAAGAAAGAATAAAGTATCTCATAACAAGCGTAAAATCGGCTGGAGTTGAACTCCTGACAGAAAAAGGAGAAATAAAAGCCGGAGAAAAACTCCTCTTTGCAATCGGAAATTTATCAGAGAAAAATGAGGAAATGGAAGCACTTATAAAATTTATGACACCTTGCAGATTAAAAATAAACGGCAGATATACAACGGATTTTACACCTCTTGACCTTATTAAATCAATAGAAAGACGACTGGAAACGCTAAGTTCTCTTTATGGTGCGCAGCCAGAATTAAAACAGGAAAAAACAGATAAAGAGATAGTTCACAAAGATTTGAAATGGATTGACATTGACCGCTACAGTGCAAGACAAAAAACAGAAATGAAACTTGGCGGATTTGTTGGAGAAGTCAAAATTAAAGGTCTTTTTTCGCAATATGAGAGTGCGCTGCTCAAAGGAGCAGAGCTTTTCCATGTCGGCAAAAATGCAAGTTTTGGATTAGGGCAAATTGAGGTTTGGATGAAATAGTGAAATTTTTCCGGAAAAAGATGAGAGAAATTACTTTATAGAAATAAGTTTTGAAAAATGGAGGATTGATTGAACAGAGATTACGAGATGTTGACACTTGCGGCGTTGCTGCATGATGTCGGGAAGTTTGTGCAGAGAGCGAATTATTACGATGCAAAAAACTTTTCAGATCAGGACAAGCAAAATTTTTTGCCGCAAAAAGATGGAAAAAGTACGCACATTCACGCTCTTTTTTCCTGGAAATTTTTAAAAAATGAGTTTCCTTGGCCTGATTTTTTGAAAAAAGATGCTGAAAAAATTGCAGAAACCGCTGGTCAGCATCACAACGGTTATCGCAAAGAATTTATTGAAGCGTGCATAAAATGGGGCGACACAACTGCTTCTGCTCATGAAAGGACTGATGTGAGTGACGAAAAAAGAGATGTAACAAAAACACCACTCAATTCACCTTTTAAGCTTATAGAAGGAGATGTTTCTGGAAGTTCGGGCGTAAAATTGCAAAAGCTTTCAGCCGTTAAGCTTGAAAATTTTGAACAGTCGGAAAATGCAGTTGATGAAAAGGATTACAAAAATCACATCAATCAGTTTATTGAGGGATTGAAACAGATTCAAAGCTCGCAAAATTATGAAGAGTATATTCTGAAGCTTCTTTCTGTGCTTGAAGAATTCTTGTGGTGTATTCCAAGTGCTGTTTATGAGACCGAGCCAGATGTCTCTCTTTTTGAGCATTCACGGCTGACAGCTCTTCTTGCTGAAACTTTTTATCTTTATTTCAAAGGAGTTGGCCACGATACAGACAGTTGGATTCAAAAACATAAAGATGATGAAAAGTTTTTCAAAATAGTTTCTGGCGATATTTCCGGCATCCAGAATTTTATCTTTGGCCTCAGCAAGAGTAACGATGAAAACGGTTCTAAACTTATTAGAGGCCGCTCATTTTTTGTGCAGGCGTTATCAAAAAGTCTTGTTCTTGGGATTCAGAAAAAGCTTGGTTTATCGCCGCTTTCACTACTTCTTGATGCTGGTGGAAATTTCTCGCTGATTATTCCGGCTCTTGATGAATATACAGAAAAATTAAATAGTTATGTTGAAGAGATGGAGAAATATTTTTTTACAGAATTTTGCGGCGAAATTTATCCTGCTATTTCAGTTTCAGATGGTTTTAAGATTGAAGATTTCCGGAATGGATACAGTGATGTTATAAAAAATGTCAGACAGAAAACTGAAGCAAAAAAGAGAGCAAAATTCCGCGCCCTTTTCAAAAATGGTGTTTTCTCTATTTCCTTAAATAACAAAAGTTATGAAAGAGCAATTTGCACAGCCTGCGAAAAGCAGCCTGCAACAGAAGGAACTCTCTGTAAAATTTGCAGTAATTCATTAAAGATTGGTGAGAAATTGGGCAGAGGAATTAAAAATATTGTTTATTTAGAAGGCAATGTTGAGAAAGAAAATGAATTCCAGATTATTCCCGAAATTAAAATTTTGCTTACAGACAATTCTAAATGGGAAAGCTCATGGCTGTATGCAGAAAATGAAGGAGAATCAGCTAGTTATCTGCCAAAAAGCAACACCGTTTCCTATCTTCCAAAAGACAAAAGCGGAAATCTTCTTACGCTTGAAGATATTTCAAAAGAAACAGATAAAGGCCGGAATTTTCTTTCTCTTTTCAAATCAGATGTTGACAGTCTTGGACTTGTTTTTTCAAAAAGGGTTCATGTCAAAAAAGGAGACAAAAAACAGACAAGTATTTCTCACAACACTGCTGTTTCAAGGTTTTTGACACTTTTCTGGGGAAGACTTCTCAAAGATTTTGTAAAAAGAGAGCACCGAAATATATACATTGTTTTTGCTGGTGGCGATGATGTTGCTTTAATTGGGAACTATTCGGATATATTAAATTTTTCGATTGAAATTCAAAAACACTTTGAGAAATATTCTATGAAAAAGCTCACCTTTTCTGCCGGAATTTTTAATTTTAAAAACTCTTTTCCGGTAAAAAAGGCAATTCATAATGCAGAAGAGCTTCTTGAGGAAAGCAAAAAAGAAGGCGATGGCAAAAAGAATAAGGCTACTGTTTTCGGGGAAACGCTTAGCTGGCAGGAATTAGCAGAGGCAAAAGAATTTGCTGAATTTATTCATCAAAAAGCAAATTCTGACAAAATTGGAATAAGTTTTTGGTATCGTTTTTTTGGTTATTGGAAAAACAGTAAAGAAATAAGAATCAACCAGAAGTGTAACCCTAGAGATTTGCTGACAATATCTCACGCAACTTATGATATAAACAGAAACATCACAGATGAACAGTTAAAAAAAGAGCTTGATAAATATAGAGATGGTCTTTGTGCAAGCGATAATCACAAGAAAAGATTAGTCGGTTTACAATATGGTATTAGTTTTTCAAGAAAATAATGGAGGAGAAAATGAGTAATTTAGCAGAATGGATTCAAAATGAGGCAAAAAAAGAGGCTGAAAAATGGGAAGCTGACAGACTTTCAAAAACCAAAGCACGAAAGTTTTATTCAGAGGTTAAAAGAATTCAAAGAAAGCTTGAAACAATGGGAGCTGCAAAATTTTTTGAACTTCTTCCGGAAATAAAGCTGATAATTCCTAAAGCTGTTTATGATTCAAACAGAAGTGGCAACAGATTGCCAAATAGTGTTAAAGAGTTTATCCAGACAAATATCTCAAAAATACAATCTGAAAAAGACTTCAATGAGTTTGCAATGAAGTTTGAAGCAGTTATTGGCTATGCAAGATTAAGTTAAATTAAGGAGGCAAAAATGACAAAAATATCAAAGATATACATGCTTAAAGGAAATATCACAGTAAAAACAGGACTTCATATTGGAGCTGGCAACGAAGCAGTTGAGATTGGCGGCTCTGATGCGCCAGTTGTTAAAGATTCAATTAGCGGTGCTCCATATATTCCAGGCTCTTCTTTAAAAGGGAGAATGCGCTGGCTGCTTGAGAAAACCAGAGGTGAAGTTCGCATAATGGGTGATAAAGGAATGCCTTCTTGCGAAGAGAATCAATTAACAGCAAAAGTTTTTGGCTCTTCTGATGCTCAAAAAACAAAATCACCAACCCGCATAATTTTCAAAGATTCAAAGCTGACAGAAAACTTTGAAAAAGACTTTAAAGATGGAAAATGGGAGCCGGAACTTAAGATGGAAACCGCAATCGACAGAATTTCCGGCAAAGCTATGGGTGGCTCGCTTCGCAATGCTGAAAGAGTTCCTGCCGGAGTACAGTTTGAATATGAAGTAAGTCTCATGATTTTTGATGGAGACAAGGAGCAGGAAATCAAAAAAATGATTGAGGATGGTTTCAAACTTATTGAAATGACCTATCTTGGCGGTCGCGGAACACGAGGTTATGGACAGGTTGAATTCAGCAACAAAAATAACTGGACTGAAAGCTGGAATGGATAATAACAGAGGATAACAATATGAAAATATTATGCTTTAAGGTTGAAGTCAAATCCTTTCTATCCGGCAATATTTGGTCTGATCAGCTTTTTGGTCATGTTGCCTGGGCAATAAAATTGCTGAAGGGAGATGCGTTTTTTAATCAGTTTATCGAGAAATATAAAACCGCACAAAAAGAGGCTGATTTTCCTATGATTTTTTCGTCTCTTTTTCCTTTTCATTATCTTCCAATTCCTGCAATGAGCTTTAATCTCTCAACTCTTTTTGACGATGAAACTAGCTACAAAAAAGTGAAAAGAATCAAAAAAGCCCGCTTCATAAAAGATGAATATTTCAAAGAATTATCTAAATCTCTAACTTCCGAAATTGATGTTGAAAATCTTTATAAAAATATCTGGCTACAAAAGTCTGAAGAACGGGATTTCATGCACAACACAATTGATAGAGAAAGCGGCAGAGTTTTAGAAGGTGCTCTTTTTGTTCAGGAACAGATACATTACAAAGAAGCACTGTGGTTTTTTGTGAAAGTATCTGAAAATTATGAAGATTTACTTAAAGAAGCGCTAAAATTTATTGAAATAAGAGGACTTGGTGCAGATGCAGCGACCGGCGCTGGAGAAGTTAAAATCACTGAAGAAAAGCCTGAATTTATTAAAGGATGGGAAGAAGAAAAAAACAGTTTTATCTCAATTTCTCACGCAGTTTCAAGAAACGCTCTTTATTACCAGATAGCAACAAAATATGGAAAACTGTTTAATAAAATTGATGAATCTGACAATCCTTTTAAGCAGCCGATAATTATGATGGAGCCTGGAGCAATACTTGAGAAAAGCGCAAAAGAGTCTATTTCAGACGGCATAATCAGAAACATTCACAGGAATGAAAAGATTATTCACTGTGCAATTCCTTTTCTTGTGCCTGTCAACTTATCTCAGGAGGTAAAATCATGAGCTGGATGCCGCAGAAATATAATTTAGAAATAATAGTTTTAAGTCCTGTTCATGTAGGAAGCGGAGAGGTTGCAGACCCGATGGAATATGTTTGCATGAATTCTGAAGATAGTGATGTTATTGGATATTTTGAAAGCGGAGAGATGTTGAAAAAACTGATTAACAAAAAATTGATTTCCTACTCAGATCTTGAAAGTGGTAATTATCATAAAATCAGAAAATCAGTTTACGATCTTTTTCAGAAAGATGAAACATGTGATGATTTGGTTTATAGCTGGGTAGAAATCAACAATTCTCAATATTTTAAAGATTTTGAGGAAGCTATAAAAAATCCAAAATCAAATAAAAGACTGGAAATAGACAGGATTTGTTATAGCCGTGTAGAAAGCAAATATATTATTCCAGGGAGTTCGCTAAAAGGAGTAATCAGAACAGCAATAATGTCAAAGCTGGCGGAAATAAAACAGCTTCCTAAAGGCAGAGAATACAAAGATTATAACAATATAATTACTGGTGGAATTGAAGAAGATTCTTTTAAAAACTTAATAGTTCCCGATATTTTTTTTACATCAAGACAGGTTGCAGTTGTAAAGCCTATGGAAATAAAACAGAAAAAAGAAAATGAAGGCAAAAAAGAGGTTCCCAAAAACTATGCTGAATCTCTCAAAAAAGGGGCAAAATCAAAAACAACAATTACAATGACAGACAAACTTGCTTTAAAAGGTGCTAGTGTTGGAAACTTTGAAAGCATTAAGCGAGTTATGAATGAGTATTATATTCCAGAATTTATTGCGGAATATGAGAAGTTTTACTCCAAAAGAGAAGAGCTTTCCAAGATCAACTTTTTAAAAGAAAAAATTGAAAAACTTACCGGTGAAGGCTGGGCTTTAGTTCGTGTCGGCCATTATTCTCATGCAGAATCAATGACACTAAAAACTTTGAGAAACATTAAGGGGCGAAGGATTGGCACAAACGATAATGTTTTTGGCACTACCCGCACACTTGCTGATGGCGAACTTCCTTTTGGTTGGATTGCGATAAGGGAGATTCCTGATGCCTAACCTCATTCTCCTCTTCTCCCACACCTTCACGCCGGAGCAAATTTCTGAAGCAGAAAATAAGCTGAAAATTAATGAGTTTATCAATCTTCCTGAAAAGTTACAAAAAATGTTTTCAGAGATTGAACCAGCTGGAGAATTAAATCTTGAGATTTTGCGTTCTATTGCCGACTGGCTGGGAAAAACTGCAAAAAATGGTGATTTTGTCCTGATTCAGGGTGAATTTGGCGCAACGGTTTATCTTGTTGATTTTTGTTTTCATAACGGGCTTAGCCCGATTTATGCGACAAGCAAGCGGGTTTATGAAGAAAAAATAAATGACGACGGTGCGATTGAACGAAAACATATTTTTAAGCATGTAAATTTTAGAAGGTATGTGAAAGGAGGCAAATAATGGGCAGGAAAGTATTTTTGAGTTTTTTGGGAACAAATCCTTATATTCCATGCAACTATGATGGCGTTGAAAATTGTGAATTCGTCCAGGAAGCACTTATAAAAAAACATTGTTTGTCTTGGGATGAAAATGATAAGATAATAATATTTCTGACAAAAGATGCTGAAATAAAAAACTGGAAAGATGAAGGAAATTTTGAAAAAGGACTTGAGCGCAAACTAAATTCCTTAAACATCAAGCCAGAAATAATTCCGGTTTTTAATGTTTTTGAAGGGAAATCAGAAAAAGAAATTTGGCAGATATTTGATATTGTTTTTGAAAAAATTATTGAAAATGATGAGCTTTATTATGATGTTACACACAGTTTTCGCTCACTCCCAATGCTTGGAATGACGCTTTTAAATTATGCAAAATTTCTTAAAAACATTAAAGTTTCTGCTATTTATTATGGAGCTCTTGAAGCGTTAGGCTCAATCCCAGAAGTTAAACAGATGCCAATAGAACAAAGAAATGTTCCTGTTTTTGACTTGACTTCATTTTCTGCTTTGCAAGATTGGTCTGTGGCTGCAGATAACTTTATTAATTATGGTAATTCAGAAAAGATAAAAAATTTAATAAAAGAAAATATAGAACCAATACTGAAAGAAACAAAAGGGAAAGACGCTTTTGCTCAAAATTTGAAAAAATTTTCTGAAAGTATTGAAACAGTTACTAAAGTTTTTTCCACCTGTCGAGGAAACCACATAAAAGATGGAACTGTATTTGAAACATTGAAGTCAAGAATCTTGGCAATTAAAAGTGAATCTATAAATGCTTTGTTGCCATTGCTTGAAAAAATTGAGGAAAAAGTTAATGATTATGAAAAAAATGATGTTTTAAATGGTTTTAAAGCTGTAAAATGGTGCATTGATCATAACCTTATTCAACAGGGAATAACAATGCTGCAAGAGACTATTATTACTTATGTTTTGACAGAATTAAGAGAAAATACAAATGTTGCGGAAAAAAGAGAAGTTGTGTCTTCAGCCTTTTATCTAAAATCATTTAATTTCCCTGAAGAAAAATGGAATAAAAATTGTCAGGATAACAAGGCGTTGGTAAAAAAAGTATTTAAGTTTGATGAAATTGGAAAAATATACGATTCTTTGAGAGATTTTAGAAACAATATAAATCACGGCGGTTTTTGTGATGATTGGAATAGCGACCAGTTTTCAAAAAAGTTAAAAAGCTCTTATGAAGAGCTTATGAAAATAATTAATAATCATGCCTGATTTTACAAATCTCCGCCAAGATTATTTTCCAGCTACAGATACAACGAGGTAAACCATGTCAACAATTTATATCGTTTCAGACTACGGAAAGTTAATTAAAAAAGGGGAGACGCTACAGCTGAAAAGGGAAAATGACTTGCTTAAAACCATTTTTCCGTTTAAAACCGAGCACTTAATTATTATGGGAAATATTGAAGTAACTGCTTCGGCGTTAAGAATGCTGATGCACCATAATATTGATACAGTTTTTTTATCAGGCAGTGGAAAATTTAATGGCAAGCTTGCTTTTCAAACTGGCAAAAATGTTTTTCTCAGGCAAAAACAGTTTAAGTTGCTTGAAAACAATGAGTTTAAACTGAATTTTGCCAAAACTATTGCTGCGGCAAAGATGAAAAATCAGCTCTCATTTATGCAGAGAATCGGCAGAAAAAGGGATACTGAAGGGAGGATTGATATTGCAACCGAAAAGCTGAAAGGTACAATCCGAACCCTTGAAACAGCTGAAAATCTTGATTCTGCAAGAGGTTATGAGGGGCTTGGCGCCAGGCATTACTTCTCTATTTTTCGATACAGCATTATTCAGGATTGGGCAGTTTTTAATGGCAGAAGTATGCATCCGCCGGAAGATAATGTAAACGCTGTTTTGAGTTTTCTTTACACAATGATTTTTTTCAGGGTTGACGCTGCTCTTGAAACTGAAGGACTTGACAGTTATGCCGGACTTTTTCATACGCTTGATTACGGGAAAAGAACATTAAGTTTTGATTTGATGGAAGAATACAGGGTTGTGCTCGGTGATATGCTTGCTGTTTCTCTTTTTAACCTCAATATTTTAAAGCCTGAAGATTTTGAAGAAGTTGTTTTTTCTGAAAAAAGCGATGATTTCCCTCTCCAGATTCAGGAAACTTCAGAGGGTGAATCCGAGCTTGCCGAGCCTGTTGTTTATCAGGAAAAGCGGGGCGTTTTACTTACAAAAGAGGGGCTTCGCAAGGTTATTACTCAGTTTGAAAAAAAGCTTGATACGCCCTATTTTTATGCGCCGCTTGCAAAACAGATAACTTACAAACAGCTGATACACGAGCAGATTTCTCATTTTAAGCGGGTGATTATGGGCGAGGAGCGGGAATACAAACCGCTGGTTATAAAATGATTTACATGATTTGCTACGATATATCAGAGCCGAAAAGGCTCCAGAGAACAGCAAAAGTGCTTGAAAACTTTGGACTTAGAGTTCAAAAGTCATTTTTTCAGTGTGAAATAACAAAAGAGCGGCTCTCTGTTTTAACTGAAAAGATTATGCAGGAAATTGATGTTGATGAAGATTATTTTTTTATATATCCGCTCTGTGAAAGTTGTACAAGAAAAGCAAAAACTGATGGCGATGGCGAAATTATTAAACTTGAGAGCTTTGAGATAATATGAAACACTGGCTTGTTATTTATGATATTCGTGATCCGAAAAGACTTTCGAGGGTTGCTAAGGTTATGGTCAGCTTTGGGGTGAGAGTTCAAAAATCTGTTTTTGAAGTTGAGGCCAACGATAAAGTTGTTGAATATCTTCGCGAAAAGATTAAAGAAATTATTGAGCCTGAAGATTTTGTTGTCTATTTTGACATTTGCGTCAAAGACTGGCAAAAAAAGATGAAATATGGTCCTGAAAAATTTGAGGAAAATGACGAAAAAAGTTATTATATCGTCTAGCTCTCTGACAATTGAGTAAAAGATACAGGTCTTTAAAGATTTGTTTCTTTTTTTGAAAAAATGCTCCGCCAACCTTTTCAGATAAGCTAAAAACCGCATTGCTCTGTCAATGTTGGCGGAAGCTAATAATATTAAGCTGTTAGATTTGAAAAGATGAGTTTGCTTTTTGATTTTTGAGGTTTTAAGATGAAAAAAAATCAAGGTTGGCGGAAAACAACTTGCAATATGCCGAAAAAATTGATAAAAACAGATGTGCGGAAAGAAACATTGACCTGATTAAAGGGATTACGACTAAGAGCTGATTAAGCTCTTTGAGTGACTTATTTTCCAGAAAGAAACATTGACCTGATTAAAGGGATTACGACATTTATTAAAATCAAGCAAAACATCCAATATAACATATGAAAGAAACATTGACCTGATTAAAGGGATTACGACTAGCTTCCTTAACTTCTTTAACTTCAGGAGCAGCCGCTGAAAGAAACATTGACCTGATTAAAGGGATTACGACTTTCTCATCGTAATCTCCTTTAAAAAAAGTTAATAAACGAAAGAAACATTGACCTGATTAAAGGGATTACGACTTTGTAAGGCTCGACAGCAGGGAGTATTCGCCTTATGGAAAGAAACATTGACCTGATTAAAGGGATTACGACCATCGTAAAAGGCAGTGTTTCAGCCGTGCGAACAACGAAAGAAACATTGACCTGATTAAAGGGATTACGACCAGGATAAGTAACCGAAACACCTGCCGGTAGCAGCTGAAAGAAACATTGACCTGATTAAAGGGATTACGACTCAAATATTCGCCAGTTATGGAAAATTTAACCATAATGAAAGAAACATTGACCTGATTAAAGGGATTACGACAAATCATATATTTTGAATATGAATCTGTTTCTAACTCGAAAGAAACATTGACCTGATTAAAGGGATTACGACCTAAAATACATTGTGTCAAAGTGTTTTAACACTTTTTCAGAAAGAAACATTGACCTGATTAAAGGGATTACGACTAGTGTCTACACGGGGAATAATCCCACTTTTTGGAAAAAGAAAGAAACATTGACCTGATTAAAGGGATTACGACTTACAATCCATATCAGAATATCGCTTTTTTTCTCAATAGAAAGAAACATTGACCTGATTAAAGGGATTACGACAAACCAGCAATAAACTATAACCGAAATGATTATAGTTACGAAAGAAACATTGACCTGATTAAAGGGATTACGACAATCATCCGATTTTAGCCATACAGCAAGAAGCGTGCCGTGAAAGAAACATTGACCTGATTAAAGGGATTACGACAGCTCTCCGATTTTGTTTGTTGCAAAAGATTTCGATTCTGAAAGAAACATTGACCTGATTAAAGGGATTACGACCCAAGGAGAAGCTCGCAGCTCTCGCCGTTGTTTTTTGAAAGAAACATTGACCTGATTAAAGGGATTACGACAGAGTTTTTTAAACATGAGTTCCTCCTCCTTATTATTTGAAAGAAACATTGACCTGATTAAAGGGATTACGACTTTATTTAAATTATCAAAATTTAATGTGAAATAATATGGAAAGAAACATTGACCTGATTAAAGGGATTACGACTATTTCTGATAATTCTTTAACAAGGTTGCTAAGTTGTTTGAAAGAAACATTGACCTGATTAAAGGGATTACGACGATTAATATCATTTAGCAATTCTTTTGAAATTTTCATGGAAAGAAACATTGACCTGATTAAAGGGATTACGACAAACAATTGTCTCTATCAATTCAAGTTTTGTAATGAGCTGAAAGAAACATTGACCTGATTAAAGGGATTACGACTGTTAAGCTCGTTAATGGACTTATTTTCCATTAATTTGGAAAGAAACATTGACCTGATTAAAGGGATTACGACTTAACATTTTTCTCTGAAATGCCATTTTTTCAGATGGAAAGAAACATTGACCTGATTAAAGGGATTACGACTTAGATTTTATTTCTTTTATCTCGATACTTCCCGAACAGAAAGAAACATTGACCTGATTAAAGGGATTACGACTCTTTGATAATACAGAAAAGCAGGATAAAAAATACAAAACGCTTTGGAATTGGCTCCGCGATATAGATTTATGGGTTCCATTTAAAAACGATTCAAGTGTTGGAATTATTGAGCTTGTGAAATTTAGGTCTGTTTAGGTTGGGGTAAAACAACTTGCAATATGCCGAAAAAGTTGCTATCTTACACACACAACACTAAATAATCCGCTTTTTTCAGCTTCGGCTGTTCTCCCAAAACCGTTTGGAGACAAATCGTAAATCCATGTTTTTGATGGAGAATCTGTCACAGTAGAAGAGGATGCTAAAAACTCATTCATAGTCACCATTGGCACAAAACTCTCAGGCTGAGGATTGTCTACATTTTTTCTGTAGAAAATAGAGGAAACTTCATTAATATTTGGGAGTCTCCAGTCTTTTTCTCCGCCATATTCAAGCTTTTCACAGTAATTAAGTGCATCATACCATGTTTTTTTTGCTGCAACATTTTTTGTCCACTGAAGTTTGCTCTTTGGATAATTTACAACAACTTCTCCTTTGATTGTTTCAAAAGAAAAATCATCTTTTACAGACCAGATATTGCCTCTTACACATCTGACATTTGCAAGAGCATTTAGAATTGGTAAGTTTTTGCCTGACACAAAGTCAACCCCAAAAGACATGTTAAAACCAAGAGACAGGCTGGAATAACTGCTGAAATATGGATAATTAACATAATTGTTGGGAAAAAGAGCTATATCTACTGCCGGATTATACTTGCCATAATCTACAATAGTTTCAAGCTCTTCGGTTGTTGGAAGTCTCCAGTCAGGATATCCGCCCAAAACGAGTGAGTTGCAGTATGTTTCCGCTTCGTTCCAGGTGCAGACAATTTCTTTGGCGCAGTTTGGGTATTTGTCAGGGATAATTCTCTGCCATAAAAGACCAGTAACTTCATCTTTTACAGTTTCGTCAGCAACAGTAAAGCTTTTCGCTGTGCATAAATTTTTGTACTGAGCATCCTGACCGTAAAAATCAGCGTCAGAAAGAGGACATGTTATTGCTGCTGTGTTGTTGTAGCATTTATCAATACCTGTGCATAAAACGGGAAAATTTTTAATGAGTGGCATACATGTTGAAGAGTCCCATGCATCACATTTTGAATTGCATGTGGCTATGCCGCTCGAATATTCGCCAATGAGAGTGCAATCAATTGTATCTTTAAGCTCGCATAATTCATAAGCTTCCAGCTTGCCGTTTCCGCAAACACGAGGTGAATCATCATCGTTTATTACAGTGCTGTCATAATCAAATGGTTGTTCTGTATCGTCATTTTTTTCTGATTCAACATCTGTGTTTGTTTCAGTATCTTCCGCCTCTGACTCAGGTTTTTCTAAATCTTTATCTTCATCAGCTTCATCAGAAACAGGTTCGGCATCATTCTTGTCAGAATCATTGATGTTTGTTGTATCGCTGTCTTTTGATGAATCTTCGTTTTTTTTATCAGATTCGCCTGAACATGCAATAAAAACAATTGACAAAATTGCTAGAAATACAAATTTTGTAAACATAATAACCTCCGGTTTTGTAGAAAAATTGCAAAGCAAAGTATTTGTGAAAATATATTTTCGCGAATTATATGTCAAGAAATTTTTTATGCAGATTTAGGAAGCCTAGATTTTATAATCCTTGTCTCCGATATTGTATTCTTTGCATTTATAGTGAAATGCACGCAAACTTATGTCAAGCATTTCGGCGGCACGGGCTTTGACTCCGTTTGTTTTTTTTAGAGCTTCGACAATTGCCCGTTTTTCAAGTCTCACTTTTTCGCTTTCAAACCACTCTTTTATCGAGTCAAACTGAATAATGTTTTCGCCGAATTCTTTGCAGGGTTCCTTGCTTTTTTCTCGAACAAATCCGGTGAATTCTCCAAGTCCAAGAGCGGACGCAGTTACAACAGAGCTGTTGTCTGCCATAATTACAGCCTGTAAAACGCGGTTTTTCATCTCTCTTATGTTGCCAGGCCATTTGTAGTTTATGAGTGCGTTTTCAATTCCATGCTCTAACGAGAGGTTGGATTTGCCATATTTTTTTGAGAAAAATTTAAAAAAGTAGAGAAAAAGAGAGACAATATCGGCAGTTCTTTCACGGAGCGCAGGCATATAGACAGGAAAATTGTTTAGTCTGTAGTACAAATCTTCTCTGAATCTGCCGTCTTTTACCATAGTTACAAGGTCGCGGTTTGTCGCTGCCACTATTCTGACATCAACAGGAATTTCATCAGTTGAGCCAAGTGGCGAAACTATTTTATCCTGCAGAAAACGGAGTAATTTCGATTGGATAGGGAGCGGAAGCTCGCCAATTTCATCCAGAAATATTGTTCCTTTGTCTGCGGTTTCAAACTTTCCTTTCCGCTCTTTCACTCCTGTTGCGACACCTTCTTTTATGCCGAAAAGTTCGCCTTCAACCAGTGATTCCGGGATTGCGGCACAGTTTACGGGGATAAATGGATGGCTTTTTCTTGTTCCGGTGTAGTGGATGTATCTGGCTAACAAATCCTTGCCTGTTCCGCTTTCGCCAGTTATCAGAATATCAACATCAAAGTCTTTAACTTTATCAATTTTCTGAATCAGCGAAACCATGACTTCGCTTGTAAAAATGAGAGAATTTTCCTGCTCTCCAAAGCCTGTTATTATTTCTTTTAAGAGCTTGTTTTCTTTGGTTAAAAACTCATTTTTGTTTTCAATTCTTCTCCATTCATCAATGATTTTTATGGCTGCTGCGTTAAGCGAACCAAATAGAAAAAAATAGGGTCTTGAAAACTGTGAAATAAAAGATAAATCATCAAAAGTCAGCGATATTATTCCGAAAAGTTGCTCGCCAAAAAGAAGTGGAATAAAAACAGATTTTTCCTCTCCAGAATCGTTGCCAAAAACAACTTCCTTTGTTTTTTTTGCTTCAATTGCACCTTTTTCTATTTTCCATTTTTTGGAGCTCATTTCATTGTCAAAAGCTCCCATCTGCCAAAGCGGCTCAAGCTCTTCGCCAAGATTGTAAAACTTGATAAACTGAACCCTGCTTCTTGAAAAAAGAAGTTCAGCAATCTCTATGAAGAACCGCTCTTTGTCAATAGAAGGCTCTAACAGCCTGACAATACTGGATAAAACATCAATTTCATCAAGTCTTTCGCCTAAAAGCTGCTGGGTATCACGAAGAGAATCAATCAGATTTGACATCAATAAATTACCGGAACTGTGTCATAAACGAGCTGGTAAAGCGACCGTTCATCAATATTAAGGTGTTTCATTATGATTTTATTGAACAAATTCACAGAATAATCTCCCGAAAAACCTGCGCCATAACCTTTTACAACAGTGTCTGCAAGATGAACAAGGCTTACCTCTTTTTTGTATAAGGCAGAAACAGACGGTCTATGATGATATGCTGCAACTTCCTGAATTAATGGAGGAAAATTCCATCTTTTCATCCAAAGCAAAGCAACATCTTCGTGGCCAGTGCTAAAATATTTCATCTCTACATCTTTGAATGTTTCGTGGGTATGAATTGTGAGATATTTCTGTAAATCTATAAATTTTTCAGGTTCAATTTCTCTTAAAATAAGCTTGCCAATATCGTGAAGAAGTGCGGCAGCTGTAACATCTTCAGCGTTTGGAATTTTGAGCTTTTTCCCCATTGCGTAGACAATATTGGAAACTGCTGAAGCATGTTCCCAGAGTCCTTCAATGCCAGAATCATCAATTGAGAGAAAATAGCTTGAAAGAACTAAGCCTCTTAAAACATTTACCCCAAGAAGATTTACGGCGTGAAAAAGAGATGAAACTTTGCCGCCAACTCCAAAAAATGCTGAGTTGACAAGCTTAAGAACTCTGGCTGCAATTACTTGATCTTCTTCAATAATTTCCGCAATGAGCTTGAAGGAACTTTCGCTATCAATCTGTTCTATTATTTTTGTGACAGAATCGGGCAGAGTCGGAAGCTCGCGCAAACCTTCAATTTTCCTTTTAAGAATATTGTTAAGCATTTACAAGGCTCTCCAGTTGTTTTTTGGATGCTTTTGCATTAACAAGAAAAAAGAAAAAAGGATCTCCCTGATGGTAAAGAATTGTTATTCTGTCTTCTCTTTTGATTCCCATGTTTGAGAAAAAGATGATTTTTTCTGTGTGGCTCAATCGTTTGATTGAGGAATCGGCGGTCAGCTCGACATAACCTCTATCAAGACCTTCTTTTATTGTCGGGAGGGAAATGAGGGGAAATCTGCTGACAGCATTGTTGTCTTTTAGAACAACAGTCTCGTTTTCTATTGTAAAAATAAATGCCTGATCTGCTTTTTCTCTAAGTCTAGCTAACATTTCCCCTTTTTTGCCGCGGAGGCTCTGGGTCGAGTTCTGATTTTCTTTCGAGGAAACATGAGTCAGATATCTGTCAATATCAAACATAAAATCACGGTAAACAATTTTTCTGAAAATTGAGTATGGCACATGAAAGCAGGTTGTATTGAAGTCAGGAAAAACCATCTGAATCATGGTTCTTACCGAATCAAGATGAGCTGATGAGATAAAACCTATAATAATGTCTTTGTTTTCCTTTTTGAAAGAAATTGGAAAAACAAGATATTTCGCAATAATATCAGGGGTAAAGAATCTCGAAAAATAGTCATTATACTGAACATTTTTGCCTTCTTCGTAAATAACAGGATAGCCTTCATGCTCATAAAAAGTGGCAAGTTTTTTCTCATCAATATAGCCCTGATTAAGTCCTCTCCAGAGAGGATCGATATTCTTTCTGGCATTCATAAGACGATTGCCCTCTTCAGAAGAAATAACAGATTTTGCAACCATTTTAAGAATCAGATTTTTCATCATTATTCCCCATTAAAATTTCATTGGACATTATAGCCTGAATTGTTCGATTCTCAAATTAATTCTTTTGTTTATAAGAAGCTGAAAAGTTGTGTTTAGAAAAGTTTAAGTTGCTCCGGCGCATCTTTTTTTATTAACTTGAAGCTTTTCCGGTGAATTGGAAGTATTCCATTTCTAGCAATTGCTTCGTAATGATCTTTTGTTGGATAACCCTTGTTTTCATTGAGATTATAGCCTGGATAGAAGGTGTGCCACCGCTCCATTATTTTATCTCTGTGAACTTTTGCCAGGATTGAAGCAGCAGCAATTGAGGCACTTTTTGAATCACCTTTTACAATTGCTTTTTCATTTTGGAATTTGTTCGTTGTTTTGTTGCCATCTATTAATATTATGATTTTGTTATCAATTTTCGATGCAACTTTTTGGCCGACTTTGCTCATTCCCCAAAGTGTTGCCTGGAGAATGTTTTTTTCATCAATTATGGATGGTAAAACTGAGTAAACCTGCCAGATACTTTTTTTTTTGATTTCTTCGGCGAGCTCAAGCCTTTTTTTTTCTGTCAGTTTTTTTGAATCATCAAGACCTTCAATAAATTCATGTAGATAGACTGCTGCCACAGTAACAGGTCCGCAAAGTGGGCCTCTTCCAGCCTCATCTATTCCAATTACAAAAAATCCCTGATTTTTGTATGTTAAATCAATGTTTTCTATCATAAAATCAAATCGTTATGGCTTTTCGCAGATAATGCTGCACCAATTGCGCCCATTATTTGAGAGTTTTGGTGAACTCTAATTTCAGTCTCAAAAAACTTTTCGAGAAAAAATAGAACTGGCTGTAATTTTGATACGCCGCCAGTCATAACAAAAGGAGGTTTTGCGTGAAGCTTCGATGCCATTGAGAAAATGTTTAAAGCCGCCATTTTCGCAATTGAGGCAATAATCCTTTTTGTGTCAATATCTGTCGCCATTAATGATACAACCTCAGATTCGGCAAATACGGTGCAGGTTGCATTTATTGAAACTGGCTCTACTGTTGAAACATCAAGAGCTTTGATTTCATCAAAGGAAAATCCAAGCCTTTCTGCCATAACTTCAATAAATCTTCCGGTTCCTGCTGCGCATCTGTCATTCATGGAGAAATCACGGATTACGCTGTTTTCCACAGCTATAACCTTACTGTCCTGACCGCCAATATCAATTACAGTTCTGGTTTCTGGAAAAAATTGCTTAACTCCCAAATAGTGGGCGGTAATTTCCGTAAGTGTTTGATTTACTACAGACTCTATCGCATTTCTTCCATATCCTGTAGCAACTGTTGATTTTATATGATTTTTTATATTAAGAGGCACTGCTGAAATAAGTTTTTCATAGGTTGAAAAAGCATTTTTTACAGTCTCTGTTATGTCTGAGTAAATAATATTGCCAGCGTAATCCAGAATCGCGATTTTTCCGGTTCTGGAGCCGATATCTATTCCTGCAAAGTAATCACAATCATGGTTTTTGATAAGACTCATTTATTCTCCGTGTCGTAATAATAAACAGAGAAAAGCTGCTCCATCTCATGGAAAACATCGCTTTCTATTGAAAAAGTCATTGAATTTGCAAAACAATTCAGTATCGCAACCGCATTAATACTTGCATCTTTTATTTTCAGTTCTTTTAGTCTTTTTGATACATTAATATTTACCTTGCGGATATTGTCATAAATAAGAGCAAGATTTTTAAGTCCGCAATCGGGATTCTCTCCTTTTTTGTAGATAAAATATTGAGCGAGAAGATACATTGAGGTTACTCTATATTCTGTGTCATAAAGTGTGGCAAAAGGGAGGTGAAAGCGAACCATCGGTTTTAATTTTGCTGTATGTGGACAGCCGCTTGTAACCATATATATGCCGATAAGTGATGAGAGAGCATCCTGAAGTGCTGTGTGTTTTGAATATGTTCTCTCCTCAACTTTTATTGTTGCATAGATTTTTTCAAAAGAGCACGACTCTTTGTGTGTATCAATAATGTTTGAAAGAGCGACTGCGAGCGGGCAGTGGGTGGTCTTTTCATCGAGTGTGCAGTGAGGACATTTAAAGTTTTTCATTCTAGCCCAAAGAGGTGGTTTGATTTTAGTTTCCTGTATTAAATTCAGCGACTTACGCTCAATATTTATCTGGAATTTTTTTTCAATACCTGAGTGGTATAAAAAATGGTAAAAATAGGTAATTATTTCAGGTGAATCGAAGATTCTCAAATTAACACCTCATTAGATTTTAATAAAAAATCGTGTGTATTATGAGTCTAATAAATAAAAAATCAACTCAAAATTGGTAAGGTGCTGATTTTATGCAAACTTTTCTGACCTTTAATGGAAACTAGCCCACAACTTTATAGTCTTTTATGTAAAGCTGCAAACTAACATTGCCGCCCCAGACATTAATGCGAGGAAAGTAAACAATATCAACAATGTTATCAATATTAGGCGGCTCTCTCTCTGCAAGAAGGCTAAACCCAATAGAATCATAAAGGAATCCCGATTTGTCGTATTTGAGTTTCCAGTGGAGATGGGAACGGTTTATGATGTTTTGTTTTTTTATGACAAGATTTCTTGCTATAAAATTCGGTTCAGGGTTATTCATGCCAAATGGTTCAAGTTTTGAAAGAGCAACAACAAGTTCAGGAGAAAGTTTGTCTAAATCAAGTATGTTATCAATTTGGAGAAGGTTGATATAATCCTCTTCTTGAAGTGAGTTTTTTACTCTGTCTTCAAAAAGTTCAATAAAAGTTTTGATGTTATCTTCAGCAATTGTAAGGCCGGCAGCAAATTTATGTCCGCCATATTGAACAAGAAGTGAACTTAGATTTTCAAGTATGTGATAAATATGGAGTTTTGGAATGCTTCTTGCCGAACCTCTGCCAACGCCGCCTTCAATTGAAATCATAACTGTTGGTTTAAAATATCTTTCAACAAGTCTTGATGCAACAATCCCGATAACGCCTGGATGCCAGTTTTTGGAGGCAAGAACAATACTGCTGTTGTTGTAAAGAGCATCTTTTTCAACCATTGCAATTGCCTGCTCAAATATTTCTGCCTCAAGTTTTTGTCTGTATTCATTTGTGAGGTTTAATTCTTCAGCGATTTTAAGGGCATGGTCGTAATCTTTTGAAAGAAGGAGCTCTACACCTTTGATTGCATTGCCTATTCTTCCGGCTGCATTCAGTCTCGGAGCCATTTTGTAGCTTATTGTTGATGGAGTGATTTCTGTTAAAGAGTTGAGCCCGCAGATTTTTGCAAGAGCTTCAATCCCTGGACGGTTGTTTTTTTGTAGTTGTTTCAGTCCATGTTTTACAAAAATTCTATTGCTTTCAAGAAGCGGGACCATGTCTGCAACAGTTCCAAGAGCAACTATGTCCATGTAATCAATGAGATTTGGAAGTGTTCCCTTGAAAAAACCATCTTTTTCAACAAACTTTTTGAGAACCATGCAAAGAGAAAATGCAACACCAACAGCCGCAAGCTCCTTAAAAGGATATTCGCATTCTTTCTGGTGCGGATTTATGATTGCACTTGCATTTGGAACTCTCTCTCCTACATGATGATGATCAACAATAATTACATCAAGTCCCAGACTTTTTGCGTAATTAACTTCATCAATACTTGTAATGCCGCAATCGACAGTTACAACCAAATCAGCGCCTTCAGTTGCAATTTCTTCAAGAGCATAGGTGTTTAAACCGTATCCGTCCTCAAGTCTGTGAGGAATATGATAAACAACATTTGCTCCGAGAAGAAAGAGAAATTCATACATAATTACGGTTGAGGTTATGCCGTCAACATCGTAATCACCATAAATTATTATTTTTTTCCGTTTTTTTATCGCATCAATTATGATTTTCGATGCTTTTTCAGAATCCTTCATAATGACAGGATCTGCTAGTGATTTCAACTTGTTCTGCAAAAATTGAGATGCTTTTTCGACAGTATCAACCCCGCGGTTTACAAGAACAGAGGCAATAGTTTCAGATATTCCAAGAAACCTTACAATTTTACTGACTTTTTCAGGGTCAGATTGAAGAAGCACCCAATCTTTTTTCATCGTTATGCTGCTTTTTTCTTGTTTATGTAGTTATCAATGAAGATGGTTAACGGTGCAGCAATGTAAATTGAAGAGTAGGTACCAATTACAATACCAAAAGTCATTGCAACAGAGAATCCTCTAATAATTCCGCCTCCCCAGATAAGAAGTGAAACAACAGCAATTAGTGTCATTGCAGATGTCATAATTGTTCTGGAAAGAGTTTCATTTAAAGATGTGTTTATCTTTTCTGACAAAGTAGCACCTTTTGAGTCATCATTCATATTTTCACGGATTCTGTCATAAACAACAATTGTGTCATTTAGGGAATAACCAACAAGTGAAAGAAGAGCTGCTACAACAGTTAAATCAAAAGGAATTCTGAGTATTACAAAGAGACCTGTTGTAATTGCAACATCATGCGCAAGACACAAGATAGCACCTGGAGAAAATCTGTAGTTAAATCTGAATGCAATATAAACAAGAAGGCAGATAAGCGAGTAAATAACAGACATGAATGCATCAATACGAAGTTTTTTACCAACTTTAGGGCCAACAAGCTCAACTCGTTCAAGCTCAATTGTTTTTCCAAGTTTTTTTGATGCTATCTCTATAACTTTATTGGTGAAACCAACAAGCATAACAGTGTAGATATGTCTTTCTCCAACCTGTTTGTAGCCAATAATTCCGCTGGTCGGAATGTTGTGCTTTTTGTAAAGGTCAGCTACTTTTGTTGTGTCAACAGGTTTGTCAAACCATATTTCAATTCTGTCGCCAACCTCTGCATCAAAATGTTTTTTGAGCAAAGCTGCTTCAGGAAACTGAGCCTTGAATTCATCAATATAACCATTAACGGCAGGTGCATCAACTGTTGAAATTTTAGGAAGTTTAAGGAGAAACTGGTCTCCTTTTCCTTCAAAATTCTGGATTTCAACATCGCCAACTTCTGCAAGAGCGTTACGAAGCTCAGCCGTAGTTGTGCCATCTATTTTAACCTGAATTTCTGTTCCACCTGCAAAATCAACACCGTAATTAAGACCTTTTGTAAAGATAAGAATAAGACTTATAACTACTAAAACTGTAGAAATCCCAGCAAAAAGCTTTACTTTACCGACAAAATCTATATTCAAACTATTCTTTATAATTTCCATTTATTTCCTCCTATCTCAATTAAACCGAAAACTTCTTCACGCCCCAACTTTTAAGCATGTGCATGAAAACTCTTGTAACTGTAATTGCTGTAAACATTGTTGAGGCAATACCAAGAAGTAATGTAATTGCAAAGCCCTTAATCGGACCGCTGCCAAAACTCCAGAGAACAAAACCTGCAATAGCTGTTGTAATGTTTGCATCAAAAATTGCACTAAAAGCTTTGTCATAGCCGAGATCTATTGCTTCCCAGAAATCTTTTCCGCGTTTAAGTTCTTCTCTAACTCGTTCATAAATAATAACATTTGCATCAACCGCCATACCAATGGTAAGAACAATACCCGCAATACCAGGGAAGGTGAGGGTTGAGCCAAGCATTGACATTGCCGCAAGTATGAAGAGGACATTAAGTATAAGTGCAAGATTTGCTATAAGTCCGCCAACTCCATAGTAAAGAGCCATAGCAACTGCTACTGCTGAAAAACCGATAATTGAAGAAATCTGTCCGTTTTTGATTGAATCTGCACCAAGGCTTGGTCCAACTGTTCTGTTTTCTTCAAAAGTAACAGGTGCTGGAAGTGAGCCAGCTCTAAGAACCAGTGCCAAATCTTTTGCTTCTGCAAAAACTGTGTTGTAATCAGTCATTGAGTTGAGGGTAATCATTGCGTTTCCGCCAGCGATTTTGGACTGGATAACTGGAGCTGAGTTGATTTTTTCATCAAGAACAATCGCAAGTTTGCGTTTTATGAATTTGCCTGTAACTTCTTCAAAAATTCGAGCGCCGTTTCTGTCAAAAGAAAGACTTACATAGGGTCTGTTTCTCTGTCTGTCTACCTGAACAGAAGCATCGGTGAGCATGTCGCCTGTAAGGTATGATTTTCTTTCAACAAGGTAAGACATAAACTCTTTTTTGCCGCCAGCTGCGTCCTTTTCCTCAAGAAGAAACTGAAAACCTTCTGGAGCTTTGTCTTTGAGGAACGCTTTTAAAGCATCTCTGTTTTCAGAAATTGCATAGCTGTATCTGTTGCCATCAGCACTTGATGCCTGAAGAAGTCTAATTCCTTCAGGAAGGTTTGATGAAAACTGTTCGAGAGGATTCTGATCTTCTGAAACTATTTTGAATTCAAGCTGCGCAGTCTGGCCGATAATGCTTCGCGCTCTTTCAACATCTTTATATCCAGGGAGCTGGATAAGAATCGAAGTTGTGCCTGATTTTGTAATAATCGGTTCTTTAAGTCCTAAAGCATCAATTCTGGAGCGAAGCGTTTCAAGAGCCTGTTCAACAGCATTATCTTTCTGATGCTGAATAAAATCATCTCTCATTTTGATTGTGTAAAGGTTGCCGGTTGAGTTCTCTCTTTTCATGTTGGAGAAGTAATCAAGCACCTTGCTCTGAAACTGTTCTTTGTTTGTATCCGGCTTGATTGTAATATGAATCAAAGGCTCAACAGGATCTGCCTTAATTGATTCGTAACCAAGCTTAAGCTCATC
>CAZISX010000017.1:12220-20761 GCA_964542005.1 uncultured Spirochaetales bacterium | reverse complement strand
CTCTTAGAAATATCATCAGTCATTCTGTCGATTTTGTCCTGAATAGCCTTGTCAACATCAACATTGAGAACAAAATGAATACCACCTTTGAGATCAAGACCCAGATTAAGGCCTTCATTGACTTTTTTCAAGAAAGGATATTGATTGAGGTCAAAAAAAGATGGAGCAACAGAAATCATTGCACCAAGAACCACAATTACAATAAAAATAAACCTCGCTTTCCAATTTTTTTCCATTAAAGCTTCTCCCTTATATTTTATTTTGCTGTTTCCGAAGATTCATCATCTGCTGCCTTGCCTGCTAAAATAGATCTCTGCACAGTTATAACAACGCGGGGATTTGAAGAAATCTCTAATTTCATAGTTTTTTCCTTAATCTCAGCTATTTTTCCGTAAATGCCGCCAGTTGTGACAACGCTGTCACCTTTTTGAAGTGAATTTATCATTTCAAGATGTTTTTTCTGCTGTTTTTTCTGAGGCATAATTACCAGAAAGTAGAAAATTACAAAAATCAAAACAAACGGAACAAGCATTCCCAAAATTCCGCCACCTGCTCCATCCGCCGCCGCGGTCTGTGTCTGAACAACATTGCCCAGCAAATTCAATAAGTTAGCGTCCATGATATCCTCCATGTTCTTATATCAGTGTTCTCAAAGGCGAGGTACTCTAACACAGTTTATTTTATTAATCAAGATTTTTGTCCTTACACAAACCGTACTTTCAACAATAAAAAAGTTTTGAATTTTGCAGGAATAAAACAGCAACTCTTTCTGTTTTAAGACCGTAATTTTTTGTAGGAAGCACGATGAAATTCCAAAATTATTTAGTATTTATGATTGTTATTGTTTGGATTCCTTTTCTGATTTATTTTATTGCGGCATCAAAAAGAAGCAGAAATTCTTTTCTTAAACAGTTTTCCAGAACACAAATCAACGGGGTTGTAGCTATTTCAGAAAGAAGGTTGTGGGTTAAGAGGATTCTCCTTTTTTCTGCCCTCTCTTTTTTGACAATTGCGGCAGCCCGTCCTCAAATGGGCGAGTCTGAAATCAATCTGCAGAGCGAAGGTATTGATATTGCTGTTATATTTGATATCAGCCTTTCGATGCTGGCAGAAGATGAAAATGGTTCGAGATTTGAAAAAGGGAAAGAGCTTTTAATTGATGCGGTTTCCGAGCTTAAAGGCGACAGAGTTGCCCTGATTCCTTTTGCTGGTTCAGCGTTTCTGCAGTTACCGCTGACTGCCGATTATAACACAGCTCTTTCAATAATCAACGAGCTTCGCCCCGGAATGATAGAAAATCAGGGCACCTCTTTTGGTGCAGCATTTGAACTTGCAGTTGAAACTCTAAAGTCAGGTGAGCAGAACAGCGATAGGCTGATAATAGTTGTTTCTGATGGTGAAGATCCGAGGCTTGATTTTAATGAAGTTAAGAAAATGCTTAATGAAAACAAGATAAATCTGGCAGTCATGCCTCTTGGCAGTGCTGATGGTGCACCAATCAAATTCGGGGAAAGCTACCTTAAAGATGATGCAGGAAACACAGTTATTACAAAGCTGCAGAAGGATTTTTTTGAAAAAAGTATCTCAGGACTTGGAGCGCAGGAGATTAAAAAAAGTGGCACAATTGATTCTTTTCTTAAAGGTTTTAAAAATAAGGTGAAAAGGGGAGAAAAAAGAATTCACTTTTTTGAGGAGCGATTCCAGATTCCTCTTTTTATTGCAATTGTTCTTTTTATGGCATTTATATTTTTGCCGTCCGGCAGAAAGGACTAACCTGTAGTTTTATTCTGATTGAAAATTCTGACAGAAACTTCATCAAGCTCTTTCGCTTCTTTGTAGTTGATATCATTAATGTATTTGTCATATTCCTTCGCTTTCAGGTTTTCGAGAGACTTTTTCTCTTTTGTGATTCCTAAAAGTTGTTCTCTCATTTTAATTTCTCGTAGTGAGGCATCTTCAATCATTTTTCTTAAATCTGAAAGCTTTTCCTCAATGTTTTTGAAATAATTCTGATAAAGTGTCAAATCTGCTACGCTTGCTGTCCGGTTGTTGCACATTTCTGTAAAATCCTGTCTGCATTCAGCAAGCTCTCTCATAAACGATTCTTCTCGGTTTTTAAGTTCCTGAATTTCATTGATAATATCAACAAGCAGCTTTTGTGTCTCTTTTTCTCTTATCTCTTTGGCTTTTAAAAGCGTGTGAAGTGAAAATTTGAATTTCATCCATTTCTCCTCAAAATTTTCTCGTCTAATGCAATCTGCATACCAAAAATTGGAGGAAAGTCGCGGTCTTTAATTGACCTTAGATTTTGAGGCAGGCTCAACTGAAGCCATTGTCTGGTTTTTAAGTGTGTTTAGAGCAACCATATTATTGCGGAATTCGGCCAGATAAGTATTGGGAAGCGTCATTATAGGAACAAGCTTTCTTTTTGTAGGGTCTGTGTGTTTTCCGTTTAAAAGGAGCCCAAAATGAAGGTGAGGGCCGGTAGAAATACCTGTTGAGCCAACCGAACCTATTCTCATTCGTTGCGCAACTTTTTGTCCTCCGCGGACAAAAATTTTTGATAAATGGCCATAAAGAGAGATAAAACCCTGCTGATGTTTTATGATTACAAGATTGCCATCTCCCGATTTGTGTCCGGCAAAAGAGACCGTTCCGTCAGCTACCGAAAAAACCGGTGTGCCGGTTGGCGCACCATAATCAACACCGTTATGAAACTTCATTTTTTGCCAAACAGGATGAAATCTCATGCCGAATTTTGAGGTAACCTTGCCAATATCAACTGGTGTTTTCAGGAATGCTTTCTGGGTATACTTTCCCTGAGCGTTAAAGTATCCGTAAATTTTGCTGTCAGCACTTTTGAAGTAGTAACCTTCCTTATTTCCTGTGGATTTTCCGTTATAAAACCCATATAGAATCTTGCCGTAACGGAGAAATTCTCCATTTAAGTACTCTTTTTCAACCAAAACGCCAAAGCTGTCACCTTCTTTGCTTTCTGAATAAAAATCAATATCGTATTCAAACATTTTGACAACTTCGCCTGCCAGATAAGGTGTCTCCCCCATTTTAGTTATTGTGGCATACAAAGAATCCTGAAGTGTCCCCTGGACAAAAACTGTTTTTTTATCAGTATCCTTCACCTCTTTTTGAACCGAGTAGAGGCCGTTTTTGTTTATAACAGTATATGAATTTACCCTGCTTTCTGTGTACACAAATCTTCTGAGCGTTTTGTAATCTGGCGATAGTGCAAGTTCATAGCTGTGACCTTCGTGGCAGTTTCTGAAATCAAAAGAACCTTTCATAGACTTGACAAGATCGTGAACCATCTGCGGCGTTACTCCGGCGTACTGCAAAAGAGCATCGCTTAATGTCTCGTTTTCACCAATTTCGCCAGTGTAAACAATCTCTTTCGGGATTGCTTCATCTGGAACAGGAAGAGCTCTGATTTTTGCATATTTAGGATTGAACGGGATTTTTGGTTGTTCGGGATTTAGTGTAAAAAGTGAGATGTTGCTTTGTTGCAGGAGAAAAACTGTCAACAGGACAAGATTGATGAATAAAGATGCTATAAAAAATTTTCTGAAATCAAAAAACATAAAATCCTCGATGAATCAGATTGTCAAAAAAATCACCAAAGTATATTTGGCTGGTTTTCTTTGTCAAGAAGTAGTTTGGGTAATTAGTATGATTTTATTTAGAGGGAATAGGCATGGCAAATTTTTTGCCCCATGATTTACATTCTTTTTCTGAAGCAGCCCACAATCTTGCTATTGCTTTCATGTTTGAAAATTCTCCGCCGCCTCTTCCTTCAAAAGTCGTAATTACCGAGTTATCTGAAACTCTTATGATTTTTCCGCTTACCCATGGAATATGAATTTGAATAAAATATTTGGCAACAACAATTGTAGCGTCGGAAAGCATAGCTATCTGGTCTTCACCAATAGTAACACGAGCTTCGATACGGTATTCGCCATTGTCTGCTACAACATCGGTTGTTGTAGGAACACACTGCCACGATCTTTTGTCCCATTTCCAATCATCATGATGCCAGCCAAGCTCTGCATTTGCTGCTACAAAATTTCCGTTTGCATCAACATTGTCAAAATGAACAAGCTGATACTCATCTTTTGAAGGATCAATAAATCCAAGATCAAGGAAGTCAAGCTTGTATGATTTGTAATGATATGTCTGCCATCCCATCATAACTTTTTTTGCATCGTCAGAAACAGTTGCAAAATCCCAACCGCCCTGATTAAAAGCCCATCTGCCCCAGCTGTTTTCGCGGTAGCCATGAGCATTTACAGCTATTGTTTCATAGATTATGCCGTTTTCATCAAGTCTGTCAATTGTTCCGATAATTCTTGTTCTTGGCCAGAGCATGAAAACATTCCACTGCTGTTTTGCAGGATAAACAAGGATTTTGTTGTCAATATTGTCATCAGTTTCTTTTCTGAAAGTGCCTTCGCCACTTGGAAGATCTGATTTGTTGGAAAGAACTTTCCATTCCTGATTTACAACAACATCCCATTTGAAATCCTTGGTTTTTCCAAGAAGTCTGAGTTTGTTTGTGTCATTATCCGGAAGCTCAAGCCCGATGTAACCAGTAGTGTTATCGTAAACAAACAAGAATCTTTCAAGTGATGAATAATAAGGTCTGTCAAGAGTTACTTCAAATCCTGCATTGAAAAGATATTCATTAATAAGGTCAATATGGCACTCTGAACCATTATCATAATTCGCTTCATAGCATGTCAGAAGATTTTTGTCAGGATCAAAATTCTGATAATTGGAAACAAGCCCTGTGTTGTCAAATTTTCCGGCGATTGCAATGTTTCCGCCGCCAGGAACTATTTTTATAATATTTCCCAGAAAATCTTTTTCTCTAGGATTAGCCACAAGATAACCAAGACTTCCGCTGTAGGAGCCGTCATCATTATGAATCATAAAATAATCCCACTCAAAAGAAAGAACATCCCAAGCATCATTTTCAGGATAAGCCGGATTCATAATTTGCCACGGAATTGTTCCGTCATTACCAGCACCATCTTCCATGTCAATTGCAAAAACAGATAAACACAAGCTGATTGCAATTAAAAACCATAACAATTTTTTCATTAAGTCCCCCAGTTTTGTAAAAAAATCAAAGCTCCGCTGATTTATAATGAATTAGTTAGATATGTCAACTATTAATCACAAAAAATAATTTTGAAAAAAAGAAAACTCTTGACAAATTGTATCTTAAAGATAGCATTTGAAAATCACATGGTTTAATTGATGGGGGAGAAAAATATGAAAATTATCAGTGCTACATTTAAAAATGGTGGAGAGTTGCCGAAGAGATGTACGCTTGTAAAGGAAAATTACTCGCCACAAATTGAATGGTCAACTATTCCGAAAGAAACAAAATCTCTTGCTGTTATTGCAATTGATGCTTCACCAAAAACAGAGACAAAAGCTCATTGGCTGGTTTACAATATTCCGGTTACAATGTCCGGACTTGATGAAAATCTGCCTCAAATTCCGAAATTTGCAAATGGGATAAGGCAGGGTATAAATGATTTCAATCGTTCCGGTTACTGCGGCCCGCGGATTCCAAGCACTAAAAATGAGATGAAGTTCAAGGTTTTTGCTCTTGATACAGTTTTAACGCTTCCACCTGAAGAAGCTTCTGGAGAAGTTCTTGCCAAAGCTATTAGAGGCCACATTCTTGATTCGGCTGAAATTACAACTGTTTGTTGTGATTGGAAATAAACTTCTTTAACAATTCAAGACTATTTTGAATTTCCTCCAGAGGCTTTGCTATATTTATCCTTATAAAACAATCGCTTCCCCTCGAGAAATGGATTCCTGGAACTACCGCAACCTTCTCTTCATCATAAAAATCAATCGCAAAATCAAGACCGCTTTCAAATTGTTCCGGCAATTTCGTCCAGACAAAATAACCGCCATCAATGGCTGGTGTTGAAAAACCGTTAAGTGAAAGTTCTCTTTCTGCAAATTTGAATGATTTTATGGTTTTGTTGCGCAGTTTTTCAAGATAGTCAGCGCCAAAATCCGATTTTTCAAGAAAGTCTGCAATTGCTTCCTGCAAAATTGATGGCGAGGAGAGGCTGGTGTAGTCATGAATTGTTTTTATGTTGTTTATGTGTTCGTTGTGAGCAAT
The DNA here is from genome assembly GCA_964542005.1 of uncultured Spirochaetales bacterium. Classification (GTDB taxonomy): domain Bacteria; phylum UBP6; class UBA1177; order UBA1177; family CALOFP01; genus CAZISX01. The sequence goes on along the minus strand of CAZISX010000017.1, from coordinate 14,598 downwards.
AAGATATCCAATTCTCCAGCCTGTTATTGAAAGCATTTTTGAGAAACTGTCTACAAAAAAAATATTTGGAGAGAAATCCTCAAAAGGTAGTGGAACCGGCTTATCAAAATAGAGCTCTTTATAAACTGCGTCAAATACAAAATATGAATTGTGCTTTTTGCAAATTCCTAAAATTGCGGATATTTCTTCTTTTGAAAGCACTCGGCCATAAGGATTGCCTGGAGAACCGGCAAAAATAACTTTTATATTGTTTTCTGCAATTGTTTTCTCTAATTGTTCAAAATCAATCTTGTTTTCCGGCGTGTAGGAAAAAGAGATGAAATTGTGCCCGAAAACTGGCGGCAGATTGCGATAACTTTCATAAACCGGATCAAATGCTAAAACACCAAATTTTTCACCGATTTTTTTTGAGAGATAGATGAAAATAAGGGCTATAGCCTCTGTTGCACCAGTTGTAATAAGGATATTTCCAGTCCCGATATTAGCCTTGTTTTTGTGGTTTTCGGCAATTAAATCAATAAGTTTGGCGTTGCCGTTGCCAGGGGCATACTGATGAATATTTGTTTTTGCCAGAATCTCAAGATTGCGGGTAAGTTCTTCCGGCGGGTTAAATCCCGGAAGTCCCTGAGCCAGATTAATGCCGCCATAAGTTTTAACTTTATTTGACATGAAACTGATTAAAGAGCCTTCCGGAATCTTGTGTTTTCCCATCTATTTTTTCCCTTTTATTGCAGCTACAGCAAGTAAAACACCAAGAACAATCCCCAAAACTGCGGCAAAAAGTACACGATAATTCGGAGGAAGCATGAATGTTATTGTGTGGGCAGGAATCCAGAACATTGGAATTGTTTTTTTAAAAACAAAGCTCCACATAACGCCCCAGTTGATTTCTGTCATAATTTTGCCAACCTGAATCGGTCTGAAAAATCCTGAGACAGTTCCGCCGTTGCGGATAATATGTTCGTCTGTGATTTTGTGAATTGTCATCATAACAGGGGCAAAAATTGTATTCATCACCGCACTTATCGAAAATGCGCCGAGAAGTTTAAGCGGAGTAAAATCACCTTTCATAGTTTCAGTAGTAATTCCTGTCCCCAGATATGCCAGAAAAGCAGGTGTTCCAGATGCAAAAACAACAAACGCGAGGTTGATGAAAAGCCCTAAAACGCCCCAAACCATTGCGCGGGGAATAAGGCCAAATCCTTTATGGTTGTAGTTGCCGGTTCTGATTCTAAGTCCGATAGCTTCACCCATTGTGGCAAGTATTCCAAACTTGATAAAGCTCATAACCATGCCGTGTTCCGCATTGAAACTTTTGTATGCTTCAAAAACAGTTTCACTTATAAAAAAAGGGCTGAAAAAAACAACACATCCAACTAAAAATTTGATATCATTCTGCTTCATAATCTCCTCACTTTCCATATTCAAAGGTTTTTCCGTCATGTACAATTGTGACTCTGTTTTCTACATTTTCGTTTGCTTCAACTCTGCCTACAATCTTTGCTTCGATGCCGTATTTTTCAGCTTTTTTGATTAAGAAAGCAGCGTTTTTTTCTGCTGTGAACATCTCAAGTCTGTGTCCCATGTTGAAAATCTGGAACATTTCAGACATCTCGACATTTCCGGCCTGCTGAATTGCTCTGAAAAGTGGAGGAATCTCAAAAAGGTTGTCCTTAATGTAGTGAATCCCTTTTCCAAAAGATCTGCATTTAATCTGACCGCCGCCTGAACAGTGGACAATGCCGTTGATTTCACTCCGCTTTTCGGCAAGAATCTCTTTTACAACAGGCGCATAGGTTCTTGTAGGGGATAAGATTGCCTCACCGACGGTAAGGGTGCTGCCCGGCAGTTTATCATCAAGTTTGTAAGGCCCGCAGTAAACAGCGCTTTTATCAATAGTTGGCGAGTATGATTCAGGGTATTTGTCAGCATAAATATTTGAAAGCATTATGTGTCTTGCTGCTGTAAGGCCGTTTGAGCCTATTCCGGAATTCTCTTTATCTTCATAAATAGCTTTGCCGAAAGATGCAAATCCAACAATAACATCGCCCGGTTTAATGTTGTCGCAGTCAATCACAGCTTTGCGCGGAAGTCTGACAAAAGCAGTTGAATCAACAATAATTGTCGAAACAAGATCTCCAACATCAGCAGTCTCGCCGCCCGCCATTGTAATATTTATTCCGTGAGAACGGAGACTTTCAGCCGATTTTTCATAGCCTTCAATAACTTTTGTCAGTATTTCGCGTGAGATTCTGTGAGCGTTTCGCCCGATTGTGTTTGAGACCACAAAGTTGTCAACAGCACCGACACAGATAAGATCATCAATATTCATAATCAGTGAATCCTGTGCAATTCCGTAAAAAAAGTCGGTTTTTCCA
>CAZISX010000017.1:6934-12210 GCA_964542005.1 uncultured Spirochaetales bacterium | reverse complement strand
TTTTGCATAAAGATAGGCAACAATTGATTTTGTGCCTGCTCCGTCAGCGTGCATTATGCTGCAATAATTGGGATCACCCATCGCATCTTCGATAATTTTACAGAAAGCACCGGGAAAAAGACCTTTTGACTGAGCCTTAATCGCGGCTTTTACATCATCTTTTGTTGCAGAAACTCCTCTTCGCTGATAAGCATCAGAAGACATTTAAAACTCCTCTTATATTAATTAATAAAAATCAGTTAATTTATCCGGGTAAGCGGATTGCGCTTCATATTACAGGAACTTTTTGTTATTTGAAATTTTTTTGACAATTCTTCTTCCGAAATCTTTTTATTCTGCTAAAATAGAGCTGATTTCAAAACTCTTGATTTTATTGGAACACCGCAGTTTTGAAATAATTTTAAGCACATTTCAAGGAAATGTGTTGTAATTATTAATAAAAACCAAAGCAAGTTGCTGTTGTTTTTTTGGGGAGGCTAATATGAAAAAGTTTGTTTCTATCATTTTTGTGCTTTTGATTTCTTCTTTTTTGCAGGCAGGTGCATTTGATGGAGCGCCTTCCACCAAAACAGTCGGACTTGGCATTATTCTTGGCTCACCGACGGGGCTTTCCGGCAGATTTGCTCTTTCAAAAGAGAATTCTATAGATTTTGCATTAAGCTATTCCTCCAATCATAACGACCACGACGATGATTATCACTACCACATTCATGCTGATTATCTCTATAAATTTTATGATGTTATTGCTATTAAAAAAGGAGAGCTTCCTTTTTACGCAGGAATAGGGGCTAGAATTACGGAATACGATAGAGATCATCACGATTATCATCACGATGATGAGACATTTATAGGATTAAGAGTTCCTGGCGGAATTCAGTATGAGTTTGCGAATGCGCCTTTTGAGATTTTTGCTGAAATAGCTCTTATTCTCGATGTTGTTCCTGAAATGGATGTTGATTTTAATGCAGGTCTTGGCGCAAGGTTCTGTTTCTAAAAGAAAAATGGTGCTTCCACACTTTGTCCTAAATAAATATCAGCTTTGATATCTGCCGAGATTTTAGAGTCAGCCTCAGGCGTTGCTTCAATAAAAGTTATTGTTCCTGATTCAATGAATGAAACCAGCTGGCTTGGTAATTTCCCTCCCGGAAGGAGGAGAAGATAGCTTTCAGTTTGAGCAAGATCTATCGTTGTGCCTGTTTTTACTTTGGAATTTGGAACTGTGATGTAGAGAATATATAAATCGGTTGTTGTCATATATCCTAGCGACATAAAAAGTGTGTAATTTTCCTTGCCGTTTTCAGGCGGCACACCAGCTTCAGCGCCAGTTGCAACAGCGATTTGGGTTACTCCGTTAATTGTAAGTTCAAATGTTCCGGTTCCTGTTTTAAAAGGATCATCGGCCGGATAAGTTCCCCAAGTTGTTTCAGCCGCTGTTGCAAGTTCACCCTGTTTTGAGAAACAGATTGGAGTCTGCTCTTCTGATAATGGTGGAGGATTTGCTGAAAGTTCTGCTGCAAGGGCTTTGTCGAGTTCTGTTGCAAATGTTTTTATCTCCTCAACTCCTTTTGTGAAGAAATCGAGTTCAGCTTCGCTCACTTCGCCTGAAACAATTTTTGCCATCTCATCAGCTCTTTTGATAATTTCATCTTTTTGCCAGACTGTGCCATAAATTTGTTTGAGTGTGTCAAAATAAATTTTCTGTGTTTCCGGGATGTTATAGAGTTTTCTTGCAACAATTCCCCTCATAAAAACAGATTTTGGAGAACCTGCATTTTGAGTGCTGAAAGTGAAAGTTCCATCAGTTCCCCACGGAATAAAATGGAATTTGTTGTCCTCCGGATTGTGGTAGGTGTAGAAATTGTTTGTATCATTTGTGTAGCCGTCCCAGTGTCCTGTCATCATTTCCATAATCCATAACTTCATAAAAGGCTCAATTGCGACAATATTTCCGATACTTTCGGCTGTTGCGTTTTTATCTTCCATTACTTTTGTCAGAGCTTCAATATCGCTCCAGTCATTTTCAGTTTCATTATTTTTTTTCTCAAGTCGCGATTTCCAGAGCGGATCAGTTCTGAAATCAGCAAGAGTTCCTTCGTAAAGATTTCCTTTTTTGGAATCAAAATTGAGCTTTAAAAAATCAGAAGAAATCTCCTCAACATGGGTGTAAATTCCCAGATTCTGGCCATTGACAGTTACTTTGGCAAAGTTGCATTTTGGAGCTGGCACTCCGGCTTTTGCAAAAAGTTCATAAGAAAGGCACTGTCTGATAATTGACGGATCCTGTTTGTTGTTATTCAGCGTAATTTTTTTTACACCGAAGTAATTGTTTTCCTTGTTGAATTCGGCCATATCAATTTTCATCGAAGGCTTTACCAGACTGTGGGAGCCGATTAGCCCTTTTTTTCTGATTCCTACATTTTCAAATTTTTCACCATCAACAGTAATTGTTCCGCTAAAATATGTGTAGAGTTCAGGAATTGGTTTTGAACAGTTCTCGCCGCTAAAAACAGAGGCAAAAGTATAACGCTGCTCAATCATTTTTTCCCAATCTTCGGGTTTAATCTCAATTTTTATATCAAGAATATGGTTGATATCATAAAAAGAGGCTGGAACTTCTACTTCCTGAGAATCTGAATCATTGTTTTTTTCATCATTTTCTAACATCAAGTCATTGTCTGGATTGGTAATGTTGTCAGAATCTTTCAGAGAATCATCTTCAGACTCAGGAGTTGAATCATTCCCCGCAATAATTTCGCTGTCATTTAGGGGAGGCTTATTGCCTGATGATTCATTTTTGCTCTCTTTTCCGCAACTTACAGTTAAAAACATTAAAAACATTAGCATAAATACAATTTTTTCAGACATGAGACACCTCTTTTAAAGTCTATAAAACATTAGGTGAAGACCGAGAAGAAGAGGAATTAGTTGCAGATTTTTTTTACATTTTATCAAAATTATTTTTTTGCTTGAAAATTTGTTTGAATAGTGGGTTTTATTCTGTTATATTGACCAGGTTAGTAATTGTTTACTTTTGTGAAAAAATGGATTTAACAAACAAAGCATTTGAAACTCCTATGATGAAGCAGTATCTTGCATTTAAAAAAGAGGTTCCTGATGCTATTTTGTTTTTCCGTCTGGGCGATTTTTATGAGATGTTTTTTGAAGATGCGGTGCAAGCATCTGAAATTCTTAATATTACCCTTACAACCAGACACAAGGATAATGAGATTCCGCTTGCCGGGATTCCTTACCATGCAGCTGATTCCTACATCAAGCGACTGATTGATGCAGGGAAAAAAGTTGCAGTCTGTGAACAGATGGAAAAGCCAGACCCTAAAAAGAAAACAGTTGAACGGAAAATTGTAAGAATTCTTACTCCGGGAACTGTTGTCGAGGAAAATTCACTTGAAGAGGGCGCAAACAACTACCTTCTTTCCATCCAGATAGAGAGAAAAAACGCAGCTCTTGTCTGGGTTGATATTTCTTGCGGCGATATTTTTTACCATGAAACAGAAAAGTCAAAACTATATGATTTTATTAGCAGAATTTCTCCAAGAGAGATTATTGCTACAGAGGAAATAGATGTTTCGGGCTGCTCCTTAATTGATAAAAACGATGTTGAGCGATGGCTGCCTTCCTTTAATGCTGCAAATTATCTTGAAGCTTTTGGTGCGTGCAGCGATGCGGGGAAGCTCGCAGAAAAAGCAATGAATTTAGCTATTTATTATCTGGATAAACTCTACTTTGGCGAGTTTCCTCCTCTTAGAGCTCCATCTCTTTTTTCGCTAGAATCTGCAATCGGGCTTGACTACAGCACTCTGGCAAATCTTGAAATTGAAAAAACTTTGATAGGCGGTGTCAGGATTGGTTCTTTTTTGTGGGCAATTGACAGGACTGAGACTTCAATCGGAAGGCGGCATCTTAGAAATGTTGTAAAACAACCTTTGAAAAGTATTGAAGATATTTCTTTAAGGCACAATGTTGTTGCGTTTTTTTATGACATTCCCGACATTTTGCAAAAAATCAGAGGTTTGCTTAGAAATGTCAAAGATATGGAACGAACCTTGTCGCGAATTCTTGTAAAACGAGGCGGCCCAAGAGAAATAAAGTCACTCTCATCTTCTCTTATTGAATCTTTCGCAATAAAAGCCGAGCTTTTGAAACATGCAGAATTTTTAAAGTTTTTTGCAGAAAACAATAGCGAAACAGAGCTTAATAGCAAAGCCGCAGAAAAGTGGGACTCAATTTTTGTTGATGAGCCACCTTTTAATTTTAAAGAAGGTTCTTTCGTTTGCGATTCCTATCTGGACGGAATTACTGATTTAAGTCGCATAATAAACAACTCAAAAGAGCTTCTTTTGGAGCTGGAAGAGCGGGAGAAAAAATCGACAGGAATCCCGACTTTAAAGATTGGTTTTACCAGAGTTTTTGGCTATTATATTGAAATTACTAAACGATTCGAGGACAAAGTTCCTTCACATTTTATAAGAAAACAGACAACAGCAACAGGCGAACGATATTTTACTGCAGAATTAAAAGAGCTGGAAGATAAAATCCTTAATGCCAGAGATATTCTAATTGGCAAAGAGCTTGGAATACTTGAGGAAGTTGTTGTAGAAATCTCAAAATATGAAAAAGATATCCAGTCTATTTCCCGTTTTATCGCGTGGGCAGATGTTCTTGCCTCTTTTGCAGAGCTTGCAAGAGAGCAAAATTATGTTAGACCTGACATGGACAACGATCAGGTAATAGAAATTGAGGAAGGCCGCCATCCGGTTGTTGAAATTATGCTTGGCAGAAACCGCTATATCCCTGCTTCAATTATAATCGGCGCGCCAGAAAGCAGATTAAATATAATCACAGGCCCGAACATGGGCGGTAAATCTACATTAATGAGGATGACCGCTCTTATTGTTCTGATGGCTCAAATAGGTTCTTTTGTTCCTGCGAAAAAGTCTAAAATAGGTGTTGTTGATGCAATTTTTACAAGAGTCGGGGCTAGCGATAACCTTTCAAAAGGTGAGTCAACCTTTCTTGTAGAAATGAAGGAGACAGCTTATATTCTTAAGAATGCGACCAGTCAAAGTCTTATAATTCTTGACGAAATTGGCAGAGGAACCGGAACTTTTGATGGAATGAGCCTTGCCCGTGCAATTGCTGAATATATTGCTAAAAAAATAAAAGCTGTAACCTTGTTTGCTACCCACTACCATTCTCTCACAGAGCTTGCAGACGAATATAATGAGGTGAAAAACTTTCACATGACTGTTAAAGAA
>CAZISX010000017.1:4212-6924 GCA_964542005.1 uncultured Spirochaetales bacterium | reverse complement strand
GCAGGAATACAGTTTTTGTATCAGATTACAGAAGGCGGTTCGAGCCGGAGCTTTGGCGTCGAAGTTGCCAAACTTGCCGATATGCCGGCGGAAGTTGTTAAAAATGCTGAGAAAATTTTGAAAAATATGGAGCGGGCTGATAGAAAAATGCGTTTTGAACAAGGTTCAAACATGCAGCTTGATATTTTTTCTCTCTCCCTTGCTGAAGAGAAGACTAAAGAACCTGAATTTATTCAGGAACTCCGGGAACTTTTAAAAAATAACGATCCGGATAACCTTACACCTAAAGAATCTTTAAACCTGTATTATGATATATACAAAATTATGAAAAGTTAGGAGGCTACAATGGTAAAAGTACCTGATTACATTAAAGCAATTACCCCTTATGTTCCAGGCAAACCTATTTCTGAAGTAGAAAGAGAGCTGGGGCTTACCCGTACAATTAAACTTGCGAGCAATGAAAATCCAATGGGACCAAGCTCTAAAGTTGTTGAAGCAATTTGTGCAGCAGCGCACGACACCCATCTTTACCCTGACGGCAATGCTTTCTACCTTAAGCAGGAGCTTGTAAAATACCATTCTGCACACGCTTTGAAATTCGATGAAATAGTTGTAGGAAACGGTTCCAACGAGGTTATAGAGCTTGCAATAAAAGCACTCGTTTCTCACGGAGAAGAGATGATAATCTCTGAAAAAGCTTTTGTTGTTTACGAAATAATTGCTCAGGCAAACAACATAAAACTTCATGTTGTTCCAATGAAAGAGGGAATGGTTTTTGATATTGACGGCTATATTGCAAACATTAACGAGAAAACAAAACTCATCTGTCTTGTAAATCCTAACAATCCGACAGGAACATACTACTCAAAAGCTGATTTTGAGAAATTACTCAATGCAGTTCCTGAAAATTGTATTTTGCTTGTAGATGAAGCGTATGTTGATTTTGTTGATGCAATAGATTATCCTAACTCATTAGATTATTTTAGAAAACACCCTAATATGATTGTTTGCAGAACTTTCTCCAAAGCATTCGGATTAAGCGGACTTCGCCTTGGCTATGGCATTACTTCAGCTGAAATAGCAGACTACATAAACAGAGTAAGAGAACCTTTTAACACAAATTCAATTGTTCAGGCTGCAGGAATCGCAGTCTTGAAAGATAAAGAGTATGTTGCAAAAGGTGTTAAAATAAATAAGGAAGGAAAAGAATATTTCTACAGAGAACTTAAGCGACTTGGCCTTGAATTTGTGCCGACACAAGGTAATTTTCTTCTCGTAAAAATTGGAGACTCTTCTGATGCCGGCATGAAATGCTTTGATTTTCTTCTGAAAAAAGGTGTTATTGTTCGCCCGGTTGCAAAGCCTTATGGTCTTCCTCAGTATATTCGTATTTCGATAGGACTTCCTGATCAGAACGAAATATGTGTTCAGGAATTGGAAAATTTCTTTAAATCAGTCTAATTAGTTCAATACAAACTACGAAATTTATAACAAAAGATAAACAAATTCCTTGACACAGAACCAGCTTTTGAATACATTTACGACAGCTTAGAAAATTAATCCCGCGGTGTAAGAGATGATTAAAATAGAAACAAAACGGTTTTACTGTTCCTCTGTTCAGGCGTTCAGGCGTTCAGGCGTTCAGGCGTTCAGGCGTTCAGGCGTTCAGGCGGAAGTATTGTCTAAATCCGCTAAAGTCAAGAAAATATTCAACAAATTGCCCTTCTTTAGAAGTGGTGACACAAAGAAAAGCGGAGATGATACCGGGAAACGTGGAGATGAGAGTAAAAAATCAACTCCAAACACCCCAAGCAGTGCCTTTGAGTTCCAAAACAGAGCCTTTAACACCAAAAAAGAAACCTTTGAGCTCCGAAACAGAACCTTTAACACAAAAAATACCGCCTTTAAGCTCCAAAACAGTGCCTTTAACTATAAAAAAACAACCTTTAAGTAAAAAACGGAGGCTTTTATGACAGAAAATGTAACAATTAACACCAATCCGGAGACAGCTGGCTCCGAAAAACCGATGAAAAAGAACGAGACTATCAACGATTATCTCCGCACGCTCAGGATTTTGTTTGAAAATCTGGGAAAAGATGAGATAAAAGGAGAACTCGCAAAACTCAACCTGACAGAAAACTATCTTGGGAAAGGGAAAATGCTTCTCGAAGAAACCTTCACACTTCAGGCAGCTCAGCAGAAAGAGTACGGCGAATCACTTGCCGCAACACAGGAATTCCAATCATTATGGGAAGTTGCCGAAGAGGAATATCTCGACAACTACAGAATAGCAAAAGTTCTTTTCGCAAAAGATGACGAGAAAATTAAATCACTCGGACTAAGCGGCACCAGAAAACAGAGCTTCACAGGTTTTCTTCAGCAGGCTGAGCAGTTCTATCAGAATCTGACAAAAGATTCCGCCGCGCTTGCTAAATTTGCTGAGCTGAATATTTCTGAAACTCAGCTCAAAACAAACTATGAAAATTTCAGAAACTCAGCAAAAGCAAAAGCAGAATACGAATCCGAAAAAGCCGAAGCAGTCGAGGCAACAAGAAAAAGAGACGCAAAACTTGACGAGCTTACTGAGTGGGTCAGAGGGTTTAAGGTGCTGGCAAAGATTGCGCTGAAAAAGAGAGCGGATCTGTTGAAGAAATTGGGGATTTAGATAGTTTTTTAATTTAGCAGGAGGAAAATGATGTTTTTAGAAAAAGT
>CAZISX010000017.1:0-4202 GCA_964542005.1 uncultured Spirochaetales bacterium | reverse complement strand
AAAGTAATTTTATGTTTATTATGCCTGATGTTTTTTACAACAGTTTTTGCTGAACACTGCGATCCAACAGCACAAAATAATAATTGCGAATATCAGGAAGCCGAAGATTGGATACCTGAAACAGGATCTCCTTTTTCCTCTGATTTTGTTTTTAAACAACAGGGAGCAGTAGGAGCAATTAATGTTGCTTCATTTGACTCAGATAAAAATTTGGACTGTATATCCACAAATGCCGAAGATCACAACTGCAAATGGTGCAGTGGAACTATGATTAGTGAAAATATGTTTATTACGGCTGCTCATTGTCTTGAATATGTTGTTACGGAGAATTATATAACAGACTATTGGTATGTTTCTTTTAATTATCAATTTCAGAAAGGTTCAACAGAACTTGCCCCGCAAACACACTACAGAGTTGATGAAGTGATTGAAACTGGAAGACTAAATTATGAGGATCCCAACGGAAATGACTATGCTATTTTAAAATTATCAAGCGATGGAGTAAATGGAGAAAAGCATAAAACAACAGAAATTGCGCCAGGAATTCAATTCGGATTTGCAAAAATTGATGATAAAGAGTTGGCGGAAAACGCTCCTTTAACAATTATACAATTCCCCGCTTTGCAGCCTAAAAAAGTTGATTCTGGATATCTTGAGGAAATTAGTAGTAACAAAAAACTTCTTTATTATGGAAATATTGATACTTTTAACGGATCCTCCGGCGCAGGAATCTTCGGTTTAGATGGTAAGCTTGTAGGTGTGAATTCAAAGCACGAAGGAGATGACATAATTGGATATTCAATGTATGGTATATTGAACAAAGCCACAGATTCTGTTATGAAGAATTCAGATAATGATGAAGATGGGAAAGTTTTTTATTTAGATAACTGTCCAGAAACGCCCAATCGTTCTCAAAAAGATTCTAATGGAAATGGAATAGGTGACGCATGTGATATTAAACAAGATAGCGATGGAGACGGTATCGCAGATTTTTTGGACAACTGCATCTTTATTAAGAACAAAAATCAGGCTATAATCTATATTTGCGAGGACAAAGATCGTGACGATGTTTGTGACACAGAGCCTACAAAATGCGCTGATATAAATCAAGAAGAATACGATGAAAACAAATTTATAGTTACAGATGCCAATTCTATACTCGACAACTGCCCGTACCTTGCAAATGAAACTCAGCTAGACTCCAACACCGACGGTCTTGGCGATGCTTGTGATCTTGATGGTGACGGTCTTGATGATTCAGTTTTTGCGCCAAACAGTGATCCATCTGTAAAGTTTGTCCAGACAATGAGCACTGCCCGCGGCAAAGATGTTTCCTACTTTATAAAAACAACAAATGGAAATATCACTGGATATATTCCTGCCGGAATACCAATTGAAAAATGCTGGAGCAACAGTGAATTTGCTATGTGTGAGACGACAATAACCCTTCCAGCTGTTTTTGGTGAGACTTATAATGTTTCCGCAGGTTCAAAAATAAAGGGAACAGAGGATATAGAGTCTGCTTATCTTTCATCCTATTACTGCTGGTGCGGGTATACCAACAACGAACAGTCGGGATGCAGAACCTCCAATCTCTGCTCCGGCAACCACGCTGTTCCAAAGATGGCGTATAGCACTCTCCGTTCAAATGGTTCTGTCTGGAAACCTATAAAACACAGAGATGAAATAAATATTTCTGGGTATGATTCTGCGACCAATACGCAGACAATATATCTTACTTCCAAATACAATAAGAAAAAAAGTATAAAGTCATGCAATGGAAATAAGGGTTGCCAGAAATCAAACAATATCTACAGCGAAGAAGACACTCTCAAATGGGACTGGAAATATATGTTTAATCCGGAAGATGTTGACTACAGCTTTAAAAAAGCCCCATACTTACCTGTGCCGGCAGATATAGAGAATGCAACAAAGACCTGGGATACTTTTGAGGGTATGGATTTAGGTACTTTGACCAATTATCCTAATGTTGTAGTTTCAACAGGTTTTGTGAAGAGAGAAAAAAATGAGTTGCTTTCCTATCTTAATTTAATTGCCCAAAACCCTTTAAATCCAAAAGACAATGAATACAAAGTAAATCTCAACTTTTTTGAGAATGGTGCTCAGGTCGCAGGAATAACCTGTTCACAGGGAAATGAAGGCTGCACCTCTTTAACTCCTGTTAATAAATACAGACTCAACTTGGCAGCTCAGACAAGCGGCCAGATAAAACTTGCTGCTTACAGAGGTACAGACACTATTCCATTGTCATCCAAAGCTTTCTGGAAAGGATTTATCAGAAAAGACTATATAACTGAGCTTTTGCGAGATAAGCTTGCTCCATATATTATAAAAGACCTTATCTACGGACCAGTTATTTATCCTCCATCAGCTATTGATTACAAAATAACTAACGATGCTGTTTTCATGACAGAGAAAGCTGTTCCGGCTGGAACAGAGTTTGTAGTGAATAACTCCGATACAGTTTTCTATGCTCAAAGCGGAGTGAAATACATAAGCGAAAAAGATCCGGCAGGGAATACAACAGTTGGAACAGTCGCCAATGCTCCGTCAATGAATTTTGCTTCAGCTATTCAGTCTGGCTCAGCGATTTTCAGTGCTGGAAATCTTGTCGTTTCATCTTCATCAATTGTTCTCCCTATGTCATATACAGGAACTGCTTCACAGAGAGAAAACTATACAATGGAATTTTCTCCTCTTTTCGGGAAGATAGAAAAAAGCGGAAGCAGCTGGAGCTACACAGCTCTTGCACCGATTCCTGCAGAGAGCATCTTAAATCTTAGACTGTTTGAAATTGGCGGAATAATAAGAGCCGCTGTTGTAAATGGGAATATGTTGCTTACAGTTTTTACCTACAACAGTTCAAATAACAGCTGGACACAAACCGGCAGCTTAAATCAGGGCAGCTTTATCTCGCTCGCCTCTTTAAAAGTTGTTAATAATTCTGCCTACTTTGCCACAACAGACAGAACAGGAACAGATATTTTTGTGTTTAACCCTGAAACAGGAGTAGAAAAATATCTTGACCTCACAGATGCCCCGATTTCAAACCTTAAAATAGATCAAATTCAAGGCGGAATCAGAATTACAGTTCTTGATGAAATCAGAGATATGAAAGCATACAATATTGATATAAAAGGCGCGTCATTTGAAATGAATTCAATAGCTGTAATGCCGGAAAATTTTGTTTTAAAAAGCAGCGAGGATTTTTGTCTGATTGAAGATGGCGGATATATTGCAGCAGGTAAAAAAGACGGAATAGCATGTATTCCTTTTGATAATGGCACATCTGATGAAATAGTGATAGGAAATGTTGCGGAAGTTTACAGTGTTGCGGGATATGACAACATTGTATTTGCCGGAAGTCTTAACCACATTTACGCAATAGATATCAATCATCCTGAAACACCGAAAAGCTCTGTTTATGCTTATGGCCCGGTAAGAAGTATGAAGCTTCAGGGCAGATATCTCTATGCAGCAGTGGAAAACGGGATTCAGATAATAGATGTTTCAAATCCTCTATCAATTACAACCCAAAAAATAGTCAACTACCACAACTACACTTATGGAGCTACAACAGATATCGAATTTATAAGATATAACTATTTTGTGGCGTCAGATCTGAACGGAGTAACACTTTTTGAAGTTCAGGAGTTGAGCGGAACAGTAAATCTTATAAACAGAGGCGAAATAATAACGGTGCAGGATCAGATAGAATCCATTGCAACAGCGGAAAGCATCCTGTACACAGTTGATTCAAACGGACTTGTAAGCAAATATGATATTTCAAATCTGCTGAATCCTTTGTTGCTTGGCGATGCTTCGATATTCTGTGAATCTCCGGTTTTAAAAATTGTTGAAGGCGAAACTTATCTTGCATGTGAGGATAATATCTTTAAAATAGGAGAACCTACAAACGGAGACTTGGCAATAACAATGATGACAGGTGACCGGACAGATTTTACAGAAGAGTATTATTACAAAGGTTCTTACTACTTTGCTGATTATGACTCAATAAGGGTAAGTCGCTAAATTCCCCTTACGGCGGAAGGGGTGGCAGTCGAAAGACTGCCGGGGTAGCATTCCCCTTCTTCAGAAGGGGTGACGCGAAGCGGCGGGGTAGCCGCTACCTCCCCGGCTTTGCCGGTACTCCTTCGCAGCGAAGGAGAATTGTTTTGTAG
>CAZISX010000016.1:47458-49376 GCA_964542005.1 uncultured Spirochaetales bacterium | reverse complement strand
TCAGGCATTTTGTACAGATGCTCAGACATTTTGTGCTGTTCCTCAGGCATTTTGTACAGATGCTCAGACATTTTGTGCTGTTCCTCAGGCATTTTGTGCAGCTCCTTTGTGGTTTCTTGCTGGTGCGGAAAGGTTTTTGGGAAAAAACGGAGAGCTACCCCGTCGCATTCGCGCCACCCCTTCAAATGAAGGGGAATTGTTATTTCCAAGAATTGACAGCATTGTGTTCTTTATCTCATTTTTTTAATTGACAGTTGAGAATACAGAGGAGGTTATTTTTAGTCAAGGATTTTGTTGCGAATTTGCAATGATTTCAGAAAATCAGTGAATCTCTTTTTTGTTAAAAAGAATAATTGCTAAAGAAAGTATGATTATGATGGATGCGAGCGAGTAAAGAGTCGCCGCAGTTATGCTGATGTTTTTGAGTCCTTCACTGTAGACAAGGTTGTCTTTTATGTTGAGATAATGAAAATCGGGAAGGATAAATCTGAGCGTTGTAACTGCACTTTTTGTAAATTCACTTGATCTTCTTGTAACCAGATAAATCAGGTTGTAGCTTGTCGCTCCGACAATGTAGTATGAAATTGTGAGCATTGCTGCAACGGCTGGTTCTGCGAGTGTTGAGCAGAGTGTTGCAACTGATATAACCATGCTTGTCTGGACAAAAATCGTGTAAGCTGCTGGTAACACTGTAAAAAACTTTCCTGTTCCGCCATAAAGCATCATCATTACAAATAAGATTGTGCACATGAAAAACGAGAGAACCAGAACTGTAAGCTGCATTCCAAAAAATTTGCCTAAAATATATTCAGCCCGGCTTACTGGTCTTGCTAAAAGCGGGTGAAGTGTTTTTAATGCAAGCTCTTTGTGGACTGTTGAAACGCCCATAAAAATAGCTAGAATTGTTGAGAAAATCTCGATTGTTCCAAGTCCAATGTCTGCAATTATTGAGAGCTCGTCGCCGATTGTCATCTGGGTAATTGCAACGCCAAGTCCAAGAATAAAAAGCGCAAAGAATATAAGGAGATACATGATTTTGTTACGAACCATTTCAAGGAATGTGTAGTAGGCTATTGTAAAAATTCTGTTACCCATTTTTTTTCTCCCCTGTCTTGAAAATCAGTTCCTCAAGTGAAGGATAGACTACGCCGGCTTCGTGGAGAGTGTAGTTTTTTTTCACGATTTCCCCAACTACGGCATTCATTTCATCAATGTTTTTAAGTATTATTGAATAGATTCCATTATTACTTTTAACTCCTGGGAAAAGCTGGAAAACTACATTTTCATCACATTTTGAACAGCGAAATTCTATCCGGTAATGAATATCGTCTTTCTCAATAATTTCGTCTATTCTGCCAAAATTTCTGACTTCACCCTTCTCGATAATAAGAATTTTGTCAGACAAATCCTCGATATCGCCAAGAATGTGTGATGAGAAAAGAACTGTCTTCCCTTCCCTTTTGAGCTCTTTAATTATATCTTTGACCTCTTTTCTGCCAGCTGGGTCAAGGCCGCTCATTGGTTCGTCAAAAATCACAAGTTTTGGATCGTGCATAATTGCCTGAGCAATTCCGGCCCGTTGAAGCATTCCTTTTGAATAGGCGGAAAGTTTCATTCCGGCAGCATCGCTAAGTCCTACTTTTTTTAAAGAATTATCAATCATTGTCCTGAGATGGTCGCCTTTCATGCCGGAAAGTTTACCAAAATAGGTAAGAAGCTCTTTTCCTGTCAGGTGCATGTAAAAATAAGGTCTTTCAGGGAGAAATCCTATCTGTTTTTTTGTCTCAATGTTTTTAGGTTCCATCCCAAAAAGTGAGATTTTACCGGCTGTTGGAGCGACAAAACCCATAATCATTTTTATTGTGGTTGTTTTTCCTGCTCCGTTATGGCCGACAAAGCCAATAATTTCACCTTCATT
>CAZISX010000016.1:42793-47448 GCA_964542005.1 uncultured Spirochaetales bacterium | reverse complement strand
ATTTTTTACAGCCGAAACTTTTTCCCAGACACGCATCGGGTGGGTAAAAATTTTCGAGACATTTTCTAATGTTACAAGACCTGTTGACATTCAACCTCCTATAAGAACCTGCTTCATCAACTTAAGAAAAAAAAGACAAAACCCGTGTCATTCCCGTGAAAACGGGAATCCATCTTCAACAACAAAGAGATGAATCTCCGCCTTTTCGGAGATGACAACGCAAAAACCCTTAACTTAAATTAGAACCTGTGAAAAGTTATCGTCAGCTCTTTATTTTGCCTAATTTAACATTTAAGATAGATTTTTGTCAAGAAAAGCGAGCAATTCAGTGCTAAACTATCTCATTTTAAACACAGTGAAAAGAGAAACTCCCTGACGGCGCATTGTGTAGTATGGCTTTAGATTTTTGTTGTTCTGCAGTAAATTCGGGTATTGAGGCCAGCGATATTCATGGGTCAAAACAAAGTAATCTGCATAATTTCTGTTTGGAGCAAAAACAAAACTATTTGTTAAGAGCTTGGATTCTTTGAGAATATCGGCAGTGTACTTGTATTCCCAGCCGTTTGGCTCAAATGAGACCAGGCAGCGATGCTTACATTCTTTATTAAAAAAATCGGCCATTTCTTTATAGAAAAGATCGTAATATTGTGATTCAAAACCATATTTTTGCGCACCTTTTGTTCCGCCGAGTGCTTCGTTGTAGTATGAAAGATAATCGTGTTTCAGGGTGCTCATTGAAAATATTATCGGGACAAAAAAGAGTATTGAAACTGTAAAAGCGAGCTTTTTTGGGATAATTGTCACATTTTCAACAACTTTTCCAAGTGCAGCTCCAGCCATAACTGCCATAAACGGGAAAAGCGGCTGAAACAGCTTAACTCCGCTGTAAAAAGGTGCTTTCAGAAACATCACAGGGAAAAGGGCAAAAAATGAACAAAGTAGCAGAAGAAGCATCGGCGAATAAAACTCCCGCTCCCGTTTCCATGAATAAATTAAAGGAGATATGAAAAATGAAAATAGCGTGATAACTGGTGTTGTGACAAGTGCCATAACCATTGGTGCGTGCATTGGAGGTCTTGGCTCGCGGTAAACAGCTCCTAAATAATACATCAGAATTCCGTAGTGTTTCAGATGGAAATTTGCATACCAGATGAAACGGCTTGCTGTGTCGTGCCAGAGCCATGGCCACATTGCAAAAAATATTGGAAGAGAGAAAAAAAGCATTGAGAGAAATTGTGCAGGAAAAATGGTTTTAAACGGGGCTTCAATAAAATCGCCTTTTTTGACCCAAACATAGTGAATTAACAGAGGAAAAACCATAAAAGGCGCGTTGAGCTTTGTTGAAAGAGCAACACCAAATGCAATGCCTGTCATCCATGCCCAGAATTTTGATTCAAATCCGCGCCAGTAGCAGTAGATAAAGATAAAAATCGCGGCAGCAACAGAAAAATCAAGCGTCGCAACACGGGCATGAAAAAATGTCCTGGGCAATAAAATAAAGAATAAAGCGGCAAAAATTGCGCTTTTTTCAGAAAAAGCTCTTCTTGTAAAATCATAAAGAAACAGAAGCATAAAAGCGGCAAAAAATGAAATGCCGATTCTAAAAGATACCGAGTACGGAACAAGATGAAGTTTTTTATATAAAATAAGGTGAGAAGATGCCATGAGAAGTTTTGCAAATGGCGGATGTTCGTGATTTTCTTCCCAATATCGGTCAATGAAGCTTTTTTTGAAATAAGAAAAATCGGAAAATCCTTTGTCAAGATAAGTGGAGTATTTTTCCGCTGCTTCCATATAAAATCTGGCATCATCTGTAATTGCAACACTTTTTGCGTCATAAACAAGAAGAAAAAAATATAAAAGAGCAAATATTAAAGGGGCTAACCACTTGTTATTTATCATTTTTCACCATTTTTTACCCGGTATATGAGATCAAATGAAAAATGCCTTTTACCCGACTCTTCTGCCGAAAAAGTTATTTGAATAGGGCGGTTAGAGACAAATCCAGGAAGAGAAAGCTCTTTCCATGCGCCATCAGATGAAACAAACGGAATACTCAAATCATCCTGTTTTATCAAAACTTTGACAGGCGGACACTTTCCGCACTTGCCTGAATCAGAAACGCCGCCCGCAAAAACAATATAGCCTGCAAGTTCTTTTTGCGCCGGAATTGTTATGGAAGTTGATTTGCCGGATTCGAGAGGATGAGCGGAAACGCCGTCAACAAATTTACCGTTGAATTTTTTTGTCTCTCTTTTTATCTCCTGCCAGGCAGAGTGGCCTGTCTTAAAAACTCCGTTTTCCCAGCGGGCGAATCCAGATAAGTCATCAGAAACAATAGAGAACTGCTCAACAAAAGAGCTTGCTCTGTACTCAAGCAGACCGCCTTTCTTTTTAAACCTTAAAAGACAAATTCCGTCATCGCAAAGCTCTAAAACTTTTTCAGATTTCAATGAAAGGATTTCTTTTGGAATTCCATTATTGGTAATAAGCCAGAAACTGTTTAATTCTGCAGCCGATTTTCTTGAATCGCCACCACCTGGATATAGATTTAATTCAGGATAAGTAAAAATAAGATAATCAAGCATCGCAGTGTAGAGAAAAACCGACTCACCAGGAAGAGCCTCTTTTTTGATAAATGATTCAATTTTCGGAGGAAGTTTCTGCGGCAGCTCACGACTCTGATAAAAATAAACATTTATAAAAGAAATAGCTGCAATAAGAACAAACATCCCGAAAATAATGTTGTAAATATGGTTGCGAGACACCTAAACACCGTAAATAATTACTCAAAAATAACCCGCTAATGATATGGAGAGTTGGATTTATTGCAATTTTTTTCTAAATCATTAAATAATAATACGCAATATGCTTTACTAATAAAAAGCTTTTTTGAACTAAGAGGAGATAACAATGTCTTTTTCATATTTTAAACAATTTTTCTTTTCCTGGCGGAAAGAACATATTTTTATCACAATTCTTATTTTATCTGGAATCTTTCAGCTTTATTTTAAATTGAGTTTATGATGTATTTTAATGGGCTTAAACTTGGAATGTCATGTATGGTGGGTAACGGAGGCTAAATGATAAACACAAAAATAATAAGAGATTTTGTATCAAATCTATCTAATCGCTATAATCAATGGATTTTGTCTATGGGATTATTTAAACTGGCACTACTGATTTTTCTTATCTCATCAATAGTGAAGATTATTGCGGCATTTACAAGTATTGCACCAATTTATCCTGATGAGGTTATGCAGACCGTTGAAGTTGCCCATCGCTATGCTTTTGGCACGGGCTCTCTTCCATGGGAATTTGTTCAAGGAGTCCGTTCGGTGGTATTTCCAAAACTAATATCATATTTTTATCTGTTTTTTGATGCGGCCGGAATCTCGGGCGGCCTTGGAATAAATATAGCACTTAAAGTGGTTTTAGGACTTCTTCATGGAATAGGGGCAGTTTTTGTCTTTTTGATTATTGCAGGCCGAATTGGTGCCTCGCTTGGATTTCTGTTTGGATGTTTGTATTCACTTCATTATCTTTCTGCCTATATTGCAGTAAGAACTCTCACCGAATCGGTAGCAATTCCTTTTTTGATTGCAGCCCTTTTTTTTGCAGACCGTTTTGTTAGTCGTGAAAGAGGTCGGTATGCACTTCTTGCTGGAATAATGTGTGGAATTGCCTTAATGCTGCGTTTGCAAACCGCAGTTTTCTCTGCCGGACTTTTTTTAGGTGTCCTTGTTGCTGCACGCCGCAGATGGTCGGGGGCAGGATGGTTTTTTGCCGGATCATTTATTCTTGTTTTGATTCAAGGTGCTGTTGATTTTGTATCGTGGGGATCCTTTTTCCATTCTGCCAGATCTTATATTAGCAGCGACACATTCCGCGGTGTTGCATCTTTGCCCGATGTCCTTCCTGCCTCCTTTTATATTAAGCGGATTTTTAATGATCTGCCAATAATTGAGGTTTGCGGTGCTTTTGTTTTTTCAATCTTAGCTTTTCGCTCGCGAAGGGATCTGCTCCTTGTAATACCGACCCTTCTTTTTATGCTATTTCATCTTATAACCCCTCTGAAACAGGTGCGATTTATTTTTCCCGTATATGTCCTTATTCCAATGTATGCCTATCTTTTATGTGGCATCTATATGCGTTTTTCTCCAAATATAATGAAAAGTGTGCTTATCACTATTCTGCTACTTGTTTCGCTGGTGCAGGGATTTTTATTTTTTTATCCTCAGTGGGACTCCAGTCAATACAGCGATCCATGCGAACGGCATGTTCCTGTTCACGAATATGTGAGGATTAGTGCTTTGATGGGTAACATTTCGGATATTTCTCAAGGCTACATTATGGGTCTTCACAGCAAGTTTTCAGGTGGATATGCCTATTTTCACAAACATGGGGCTCGCATTGATTCTTATGGTGAGCCAGAAAAATTTAAGGGTGGCCATGAAGTTCTTCGTCGAGAGATTCAGAATAAACGGGACGGTGTTTATGTTGCAATAAGAAAATGGTATGACTCTTCTTACACTGAATTTTCGCCCTACCTTATTCCGTACATGGAAACAAAGGAGTACCGAATTTATAAGTTTTCAGCAAAATAAGATATCTCTTCTTGGTCATAGGGATCGAAATAAGTATGCATAAATAAT
>CAZISX010000016.1:35106-42755 GCA_964542005.1 uncultured Spirochaetales bacterium | reverse complement strand
AAACCAGACTTTTTGAGAAAGATATGCTTAGATTTTTTGAGAAATCAAAATAGAATCTACTCTCTTTCTGTGCGATAATTTGGAGCTTCTTTTGTAATTACAACATCATGAACATGACTTTCTCTGTAGCCTGCATTTGTTATCTGGATAAATCTAGCGTTTTTCTGAAGATCGCTGATTGTTGCTGCTCCAAGATATCCCATTCCTGAACGAAGCCCGCCCAAAAGCTGATAAATTGTGTCTGAAAGAGGCCCTTTGTATGCAACTCGTCCCTCGATTCCCTCTGGAACAAACTTATCAGAGCTTGTTACATTATCCTGGAAATAGCGGTCTTTACTTCCTTGCGCCATAGCACCAAGAGATCCCATTCCTCGGTACATTTTGTACGATCTTCCCTGATAAAGAACAACTTCTCCAGGCGCTTCCTCTGTTCCTGCAAACATGCTGCCAAGCATACATGCATCAGCTCCGGCAGCAAGAGCTTTAACTATATCACCTGAATATTTAATGCCACCATCGGCAATAACGGTTTTGCCATATTTTTTTGCAACCAAAGCCACATCGTTTACTGCTGTCAGCTGAGGAAAACCTACGCCTGCAACAATTCTTGTTGTGCAGATTGATCCAGGCCCGATACCAACTTTTAAAACATCTGCCCCAGCTTTTATGAGAGCTTCCGCAGCTTCAGAGGTAACAATATTTCCAGCAACAAGATCTGCGTCAGGATATTTTGATTTCAGCTCTTTCACTCTGTTTAAAACATTCTGGCAATGACCATGAGCCGAATCAAGAACAAGAAGATCAACACCAGCTCTAATGAGAGCTTCCGCTCTTTCAAAACCATCAGAAGCAGCACTTATTGCAGCTCCGACAATAAGACGGCCAATAGAATCTTTCGCTGCATTCGGATGTTTCTGTTTATTTTCCAAATCTCTTGTTGTAAGAAGTCCGGCAAGAAAACCGTCAGCATCAACAATAAGAAGTTTTTCAATTCTGTGCTGATGAAGAAGCTTTTTTGCCTCTTCCATTGTAAAATGTTCGCCAATAGTGATAAGGTTTCTGGTCATAACCTCGCCCACCTTTTTTGACAAATCTGTCTCAAATCTGAGGTCGCGGTTTGTAATAATTCCGACAGGCTTATTTTTTATTGTTACAGGAATACCGGAAATGTTGTTTGCTTTCATAAGTTCGAGAGTTTCAAATAGAGATGATTCAGGATTGGTTGTAACGGGATTGATAATCACACCTGACTCATACTTTTTGACAGATTTAACCTCTCTGACCTGAGCATCAATTGTCATGTTTTTATGAATTATGCCGATTCCGCCTTCTCTCGCCATTGAAATAGCTGTTTTTGCTTCCGTAACAGTATCCATTGCTGCGGACATAAGCGGCGTATTCAATGTAATTTTAGAGGTTAGAACAGTTTTTATGTCAACCTCGGGCGGAAGTATTTCGGAATAGTATGGAACAAGCAATACATCATCAAAAGTTAATGCTGTTTTAATAGATTTCAGTTCTGGTAGCATAGAATCCTCCAAAAAAATAATTGGCAATATTCTAATAAGAGAAAATTTCAAGTCAATATTAAATCATAGCTGGATTGAATTTATAATAACTGCAAACATTATTTTGTTTGTTTTGCTATTTGCCATAAACCGTGACTTTAATTTATCAAGGAGATTTTCTCAATCATTTTTCAGACCTTCCATTGTCCGCTCCTTCATCAACTTCTTTTCCATAATTTTGATACGGTCAATAATTGTCGGGCGGAAACTGGAGAGTCTGTTGTCTCTTAAAACCTGATGATAAAAATTTAGCGCTCTGTCGTACTGTTTCATTTTTTCGTAGCAAACACCGAGAAGAAGCTCTGCCTTATCTTTTGTGAGACCTTTCTCTCTGTTTACAAAAAGGAATCTGTCAAAAGTTATTGCAGCCTTGTCAAACTGCCGCTGTCTGTACTGCGAAATTGCTGTAAAATAGAAAAGTTCAGGAATATGATCGCCTGTCTGGCTAATTTTAAGACTATCATCAAATTTGGAAACAGCTGCTTCATAGCTCTTTATTTTAAAAAGATTCTTGCCATCGCTGAATTTTTTGAGGGCTGCTTTGAGTTTTATTACATTCATCTCTGTGTCAATAAGAAGCCTCTCAAGTCTTGACAATGCCGAGAGATTGAAATCTTCATACATTTTCATAGCTTTGTCAGGCTCTCCTTCTTTGAGCGTAATATAAAGGTTAAAAGCCTTTATATCATTGTTTTCCATTTCAGACATTCGCTCTTTAATTTCTGTAAGCTCTGTTTTTATAAACTTTTCCTGCTTTGTAAGAATTGAAATTTTGTCCTGATATCTGGCGGATTCAGCTCTGAAATAGAAGAAAAAAGCAATAACAATAACAATGCCAAGCATAACAACAAGAACAAACGATTTTGTCTCTTCCGAGCTAACCCCTTTTTTCAAAAGGACTTTTTCAACATTTTTGAAAGAAGCTTCAAGCGAATGGATACTGTTAAGATTATTTATAACAAGCTTTCGTAATTCCCGTATATCACTATCGTGCAGACTCTCTTTTTGGTTTTCAGACATTCAAGCCACCTCCTTGCCTGATGATTATTAAACCTAATCCGTTCGATTCTTCAATTAATTCTTGAAAAACCTTTCTGTTTATAAGAACTTACAAAAATCATCGCCATACCAAACAGTATGCCTCAAATTTTTCTAAGTCCTTTAAATCAAAAATGATTCCCAACATTTTAATCGAGAATTAAACGGCTTAGGTTAAACTACTTTTGTGAGAAACTCAAAAAAAATATGAAAATTAAATAAAAATCAGTAAACTTCCTGCTGGTTTTTTACAAATTGGAGAAAATTATGACAAAAAATGAGTTTGAACTCAAACCTCTAAGTTTCAGAGGTAAAGTACAGATAGTTGCACCTTCCGGCAGTTTTAACAAGCAGCTTTTTAATGCTGGCGTAAATTTTCTGAAATTCAACAAAATCAAACCCTCTTGGAGCAGCTTTATTTTTGAATCAGAACACTACACCGCAGGCCCGGCAAAAACAAGAGCTGAGGATTTTGTCAACGCATTTTTAGACAAAGAAACAGAAGCTCTCTGGGCAGCAAGAGGCGGTTACGGCGCGATTCATCTTCTTCCGCTTCTTGATGAAAAAGTTGAGGAAATTAAGAAAAATCCAAAACTTTTTATAGGTTTTAGCTTATTGATAAATGCGGTTTTGTTTGCATTCATGCGCCGAATATAACCACTGTTGATGCTGTTGATAAATACAGCCAGACGCAGATTGTAAATCTCCTTGCGGCTAAAGAAAATTCCTACAAATTATTCAGCAAATATATACAAACCATTAATTCAGGCAAGGCAAAAGGTGTTGTGAAAGGGGGAAATCTCTCAAGTCTTGCTTCGCTTATCGGAACAAAATATGAACCTGATTTTGATAATTCTATTTTATTTTTGGAAGATACAGGCGAAGTTCCTTACAGAATCGACAGACTTTTAACTCAAATGCGCTATGCTGGAAAATTCAACAAAATCAAGGGCTTAATACTTGGCGACTTTTCCTACCGCGAGAAAAATCCGCCTCAGGATAAACAGGTTTATTCAACCATGATTATTGAAAAAATGGGAATAACGAGAAATATTCCGGTTATGGCCAGCTTTCCGGCAGGTCATGGCAAGCAAAATATGGCATTTCTTCTTGGTGCGACAGCTGAAATGGATGCTGACGCAAGAACTCTTTCCTATCAGTTAGACAAATCTTCTCTCGATGCAGACTCCAAGACTCTGTAATTTCTGGTCAATTTTCTCATAACCTCTATCTATCTGCTGGATATTATTGATTGTACTCTTCCCTTTTGCCGCAATTGCAGCAATTAAAAGAGCCATTCCTGCTCTGATGTCCGGCGACTGATGGGTTGCGCCGTAAAGTGGCGATGGGCCTGAAACAACAACTCTGTGTGGATCACAAAGAATTATCTGGCCACCCATACTTATAAGTTTATCAACAAAAAACATCCTGCTTTCAAACATTTTTTCAAAAAAAAGAACTGTGCCCTCTGCCTGAGTTGCAATAACAATCGCAATAGACATCAAATCTGAGGGAAATGCAGGCCAGATTCCATCATCAATTTTAGGGATTGCGTTATTTATCTCTTTTTTCATGATAAGTCGTGAATGGTGAGGAACAAAAATATCTTCGCCACGGATTTCTGTAGTAATTCCAAGCTTTGCATAAGTTGAAAGAACCATTTTCATATCAGACGGAGCTGTGTTTTTAATAATAAGTTCACCGCCTGTAACAGCTGCTAACGCTATAAAACTGCCTGACTCAATATAGTCAGGGCCTATTCTGTGGGTTGCGCTGTTTTTCAAAGATTCAACACCTTCAATAACAAGCCTGTTTGTACCTATCCCATCAATTTTTGCGCCAAGAAGATTGAGAAATTTGCACAATCCCTGAACATGCGGTTCGCAGGCAGCATTATAAATTATTGTTGTTCCCTCTGCACAAACTGCGGCCATAATTATGTTTTCAGTTCCGGTAACACTTGCTTCATCAAGAAAAATATCAGCACCGCGCAGTTTTTTTGCCACAATCCTGTAGCCAGTCGCATCAATCTGATAAATTGCACCGAGCAGTGAAAAACCAAGAAAGTGGGTATCAAGTCTTCTTCTGCCAATTATGTCGCCGCCAGGCGGAGGAAGAATTACCGAGCCGTTTCTCGCCAAAAGAGGTCCGGCAAAAAGAATGGAGGTTCTGATTTTTCCGCAAAGCTCTCTGTTTATAGGTTTGTCGGAGATTGAAGATGAGTCAATTTCTATTGTATTTGGAGAAATCCGGTTTATCTTAGCACCCAAATCCTCCATAATTTCAAGCATTATCCTGACATCAATAATGTCGGGAAGATTTTCTATTATTACTTTTTCTCTTGCAAGAAGTGATGCTGCTAGAACTGGAAGAGCCTCGTTTTTATTGCCTGACGGAGTAATTTCGCCTTCTGCGATATCGCCGCCTCTAATTTCAAAATATTCCATAGAACCTCTCAAAAAAGAATTGAACAGAGAAAATTATATTAAATTATCAGTTTTGTAAACTAAAAACATACCAATAACAGATTGGATTAGGTTGCAAGCTCTTTTTTGCTGGAAAATGGTAAAAACCTAAAAAAATCTGTTTTCAGGCGACCAGAACATCTCATCGGGTGAAAAATCGGGAATTTTATAAGCATCAATTTCTTCAGGTTTTCTGAACAATTTATAGAGATAAAGCCCTTTTCCAGGAAGCGTTGCCCCTGCTTTTGTTCTATCTTTTGATTCAAAAATTGATGGAATCTGCTCTGGAGCAAGTCGATTTTTACCAGCTTCTACAAGTGTTCCACCAATAATTCTAATCATCTGCTTTAAAAAACCGTCGCCTGTTACATCTATTGCGATAAAACTGCCATACTGATTAATGCGCATATCTTTTATTGTTCTAATTTTTGTTTTTGCACAGGAATCTGATGCTGAAAAAGCTGTAAAATCGTTGGTACCTATTAAATAAGGGATGCATTCTTTCATTTTTTCAATATCAAGCTCGTATCTCGAATGCCAGACAAGTGAGTTAAAAAACGGTGAAACATTTTCGCCTCTGTAAATCAAGTATCTGTAATGTTTGCCAAAAACCAAATCTCTTGCATCGCGGTATGTCTCTTCTTTTTCAACTTTTATAACCCTGATATTTGGAGGAAGAATAGTGTTAAGTCCTTTTTTCAGCGATTCACACGGAATATTAACAACAGCTTTAACAGTTGAGATGAATTCTAAAGCATGAACATCAGCATCTGTTCTGCTGCACCCGGAAGGATTGGTGAAATCATCTGTTTTGAAGAGTTTGATAAATGCTTCTTTAAGAATCAGCTGAAATGTTTCAAGGCTTCCGGCCTGAATCTGCCAGCCATGAACTTTGTATCCATAAAAACAGAGATAAATAATATACATTATCAGTAATCGAAGGTAAGGCCGAATTCAAGACGGTTCATTGAAAGATCAAAGCTCTTTCCATCATTAAAATCGTTAATTTTTTCAATTCTGTAGTGAATAAATATTGAGGAATCAGTAAGCCCTGTACTTTCTTTCAATTTTATTGCAGATTTAGGCTCCATCCAGTTTAAAGACATCTGCGCGCCGAAGGTGTAGTGATATCCGTGTGTTGCTCCATCTTCTGCTGTTTTGCCGCTCTCTCTTATCCACCAGATATCATAATCAAGTCCGGCAGAAACATAAGGTCTAATTGGAAACTTATATTGCGGCCTGATTTTTATTTCTGCCATAAGAGGAATTATGTTGAATTTTGTTGTGTCAGGCGATTCTGTTCCGTCAATATAAACAGAGTTTCCCTTAAATCTTATATAACCTGCACTTCCGCGAACTGTTGCTTTGATAAAATCGGGCAACGGAATATCAACGCCAAATCCCATAGAAGGAAGAACTCTTTTTGATTCGCCGGCAATATCATAAAATGGCTCTGCATCTGTGTTTTCATCTATATTTTTCGGGTTGTAGAGTGAAAAAGAGAAGAAAAAATCTCCGCCAGCCTGAACTTGACCTGGTAACATAAAAAGGAATGCAAGCATGAAAAGAGCTTTTTTGTGCTTTCTCAATAAAAAGAAGGATGTGGCAAAAAGAGAGAGAAGAAGAAGATAAAGAGGATTAAGAATTAAAAAAGCAAAAGCTACAAATGGCAAGAGACCGACTCTCACAACTGGTTTGAGCCAGGTATGATTTTCAAGAACAGAAACCATAGCAGGGCCGTTTTTGTAGTACCCTTTAACAAAAGCTGTACCCGCATCAGTATTAAGAAGAACCTTGTCTCTAAACTGACGGAGCACTTTTACAAACGGGTGGAAATAGCTGCCATAGCTTGCTGTTGCAATAAAGCAGTAGCCACCATCATCTTTTCCGCCTGCTTTTTTGTAGTGTGTCCAGAAACCTTCTGTTGTCATAGCTGAACCCCTTGTTGATATTATATTTGCTTCATTAGAATTACCTGCTCTGTCAAAAGCATAAGCTGATATTTCATACTCGTACTTTTCTTCTTTGGAATCATTGTTTATATAGTCGTATCCGCCTTTTGATTTAAGGGTAAATGCCGCTGTTTCTGAGGTTGTCTCTACTTTATAAATTTGTGTAGATTCTTTTTCTGCACCATTAAAAAGAAAAATACCTTTAACTGAAATAAAGTAACCGCCAATGTTTTCAGGTTTACCAATAACATCTTTTTTAGGAGCTGTGAGTGTCACGACTATTGATTTATTTGCGGGTTCTGTTTCTATTTTTGCCGGGTCAGCTGGAGCTGTGTTGTCATAATTGACTGTAAAATCGTATATTTTTACGGAAGTAGACGATGTTGTTGTTGTTGAGCTTTTTGTATCGCTATCATTATCATCATCATTTTTTTCTGTTGTCCCTTTAATTTTGATGACTAATCTGGCAGTATATTTTCCATCCTTTGAATATTCACCTAAAACATCGGAATCATTGGGAATAACCTTATCTGAATCCGGAATAGCATCTTTGTCTGCCGTATCTTTATCCGGGATTGCATCAGCATCAGAAACTACATCTTCATCAGAGAGAGTATCGGAATCAG
>CAZISX010000016.1:32704-35096 GCA_964542005.1 uncultured Spirochaetales bacterium | reverse complement strand
AGAAACCACATCTCCGGCAACTGATTCAGCAAAAAATGAATGAGAGGATGCCAACAGAGTTTGATCATAAATATCAGAAGCTTCAAGAGTCAGAGTGTTGTCTGTCAGACTCAAGTCACTTGTTATTTTTTGATCAACAACATTATAGGTGGCAGACAATCTTGACTTCAATTCAATAGACGCGGTCTCAACAACTGTCGACTCCGGCACATCAAAGGTAATTGTAATTTTACCATCTTTATTTATGTACAAGTGGGGTGGGGAATATTCCACATTATACGGATCTGCTGTTGTTGTGGTGGTGGTGTCAACAGCAAAAAGAACACTGGAAAACAAAAAGAACAACAATATCAAAGCATTACGAATCATATCTTCCTCCGGCAATTTTTTCTGCAATCTGGATTCCGTTTAATGCTGCACCTTTTTTAAGGTTGTCGGCAACTATCCAGGCATGAAGTCGTTTTTTGTTCCTGCCATCGCCGCCATAACGGAGTCTTCCTATAAATATTTCATTTTCGCCGCCTGCATCGGCTGGTGTAGGATATTCAATTAATTCAATATCATCCATCAGTTTAAGGTGCAATTTTTCGTTTATTTCATCTCTTAAAATCCCAAGATCAGCATCGTGTTTGAGTGTCACAAGAACAGTTTCTGCATGAGCATAAAAAATTGGAACTCGAACAGTTGTTACCTCAATATCAAGCTCCGGCAAATCAAGTATTTTTCTCGATTCATATATCATTTTTTTCTCTTCCTGCGTATAACCATCAGGATAAAAACTGCCTATTTGAGGAATCAGATTAAACGCAATTCTCTGAGGAAAAACAGAAGGCGTCACACCCTGAGCATTAAAAAGTCTCTGAACCTGCTCTCGAAGTTCGTCAATTCCTTTTTGTCCGGCACCGCTAACACTTTGATATGTTGAAACAACAACAGATTCTATTCCATACAGCTCTTCAACAATCTGAAGAAAAGGAACCATCTGAATTGTTGAACAGTTAGGGTTTGCTATAATTGTCCCTTTCTTAGCAAATTCAATAAGTTCGCCATTAACCTCAGGAACAACAAGCGGAATTTTATCATCCATTCGAAAAGCTGAAGAATTGTCAATAACTACTGCGCCTTTCTCCGCAAATAGAGGAGCAAATTTTGTTGCAACAATAGCTCCTGCACTGAAAAAAGCAAAATCAATATCAAGCGATTTTATGTTTTCCTCTGTTAAAGGAGTGACATCCAAATCCCTTCCATTAAATTCTATTGATTGACCGAGCGATCTTTCACTTGCAAAAAGATAGAGTTTTGCGAGAGGGAATTTTCTCTCTTCCAGAAGATTAACGAACTCTCTTCCAACAGCACCAGTTGCGCCAACAACTGCAACATTATATAAAGCCATGAAAAACCTCCTAAAAAAAACGGCCGCGGGTATTAGCAAGTTTCGTGCCAGATAGATATCCCTGTATTTTTAGCTCTTTACATCTATTTTATTGTTGTCATAAAGTCAATTTTGTCATTATGTCATATTTTTGTGGCACTTTTTTTTGTTGAAAGTACAATTCTTCCGAAAACTGTGGAGGTTGTATGACTAAAATAAAAATTCTTCCGGAACATTTAATTAACAGAATAGCGGCTGGCGAAGTTGTTGAACGACCCTACTCTATTGTCAAAGAGCTGGTTGAAAACTCTCTCGATGCTGGAGCAACCGAGATTGTTGTTGAGCTTGTTTCAGGCGGAAAAGATTCAATAATTATAAGGGATAACGGCTGCGGCATGGATGAATCCGATATTTTTATGGCACTTGAGCGGCACGCAACAAGTAAAATCAGTGAAAATGCAGATTTGTTTGCTGTTTCGACAAAAGGTTTCCGCGGCGAAGCTATTCCTACAATTGCTTCTGTAAGCCATTTTACTATTAAAAGCGCGACAGAACATGGCAACGGATACATGGTTTTTTTAAAAGGAGGCGCACTTCAGTCGAATTTGCCGTGCTCGATTTCAAAAGGAACCGAAATCTCGGTTGAGAGACTTTTTTTCAACATGCCGGTCAGGAAAAAATTTCTTGGAAGTGATGAGAAAGAGTTTGCTTTTATTAGGGAATTTATCCAAAAATGTGCAATTTTATATAGCGGTGTTTCTTTTTCTCTTTTTCACAACGGACGAAAAATTGTTTCATTTCCATCAAATGAGGAGCTGTTTTCGAGAATTCTTTCTATCTGGAAAACCTCAAAAGAAAATGTTAGAAAAGTCGAAAAAAAATATGAATTTTCACAAATTGAAATTGTTGCAGCATCGCCAATGGGAAACTATTCCGGCCCATCACTTTTTGCGGTAAATGAGAGAATTGTGACAGACAGAAAAATCTCAAGTGCTATTTACCGTGTCTACAAAGAGCTTT
>CAZISX010000016.1:25028-32694 GCA_964542005.1 uncultured Spirochaetales bacterium | reverse complement strand
TTGATGTCAATGTCCATCCTTCAAAACTTGAAATAAGATTCCGCGATGAGAGGGTTGTTGCAGAAAATATTGAAGATGCTCTAAGAGATGCTTTAATGCTTTTCAGACCTCTGAGTGAGCCGAAAATAGATTTTTTATATAAAGAAAGAGATATTGCAGGAACGCAAAGAGAATTTCCTGTTTTTATTAATGAAAAAGGAAATATTTACGATTCCGGCACAAAAGAGACTTCTGAAAACAAAGAGAGTTTTCAATATATTCAGGAATCTCTTTTTGCAACCCATTTTAGTGATTACAAGGTTTTGGGCAGTGCGTTTTCACTCTACATTATTGTTGAAATGGGGAACAATCTATATCTCCTTGACCAGCATGCAAGCCATGAAAGAATAACATACAAAAGACTTATTGAGGCGATTAAACTTAAAAGCAGCTTAACCCAGATGCAGATTGAGCCTTCAATTATCAGATTGTCACCGGAAGAGATGGTTATTTTTTCCGAGCAGAAAAAACTTTTTGAAGAATCAGGCTTTGTTGTTGAAGTTTTTGATGACGATTCTCTTGTTTTGAGAGGTGTCCCGGCATTGTCGCTTTCATCAGACTGGCCACTTCTTATAAAAGAGATGATTCACGAGATTAAGGAAAAAGGTTTCACAACTGTCTGGGATGAACGATTTTCCTCTTTTGTTGCAACAAAAGCGTGCAAAGCTTCCGTAAAATATAATGATTCTCTAAAAAGCGAAGAGATTGATGCTCTAATTAAAGATATTAATAATTCCGAAACATTAACCTGCCCTCATGGAAGACCTTTTTTCTATATGATTACAAAATCAGATATTGAAAAACAGGTAAAAAGATAAAAAAAATTAAATAAAAAACCCTTCCTCGGTATACTAAAGTTAAGCTTTGAATAACAGGTTCAGGAGGATATTATGAAAACAAGATTGTGGTTAGTTTTTGCGGCTTTATTTATAGCCGTATTTGGCTTTGCTTCATGCTCGGAAAGTTTGTCTGATTCCGCTTCTGCGGGAACGCCCGATTCTATTGTTGTAACAGATGACGATTCTTTACCAAAAGATGAAGCAGGCACATTTTTAACTGCTGGCGGAAACTCCAGCGGACAAAAGGGTGAGCAAAACGGTGATGACACTGCTACGCCTGGAGCTGGCGAAGATTCCGGTGATGGTTCTGATGATCCGGCAAGAGAGATTGCAGAGGCTGATATTTACAAGGTTGAAGGTTCAATTCTCTGGGTTTTAAACAGCTACCGTGGCCTTGTTGCAATTGATATTAGCGACCCGAAAAACATGAAAATTCTTGGCAGAGCTGCATTTAAAGGCTATCCGAAAGAGATGTACATTCAGGAAGGGAGAGCCTACATTCTTGTTACAGATCTTTTCAATAATCTTGCTCCGGTTGGAGATGAGGGCTTTTCAAGAGACAACTACTACTCTGAACTTGTTGTTGTTGATATTGCTGATCCGGTAAAATCCAGTGTTATTGCTAAGTATGAAACTGAGGGAACAATTGTTGACTCAAGACAGGTTGGCGATGTTATTTATGTTGTTTCAACTGAAAGAGAATATTACTGGTACTATTGCAATTCCGAGGAAATGAAAGGTAAAAATCAACTTACAATAATGTCACTCAACATCAGCGATCCGCTTAATATCACTTTAAAAGACAAAAAAAGCGTTGATGGTGTTGGCCAGGCTATTTATGTAAACGATCACGCCCTTTATGTTGCACAAAATGATGAATACTACTATGACGAAAAAGTTGAAAGAAAAGTTTACTATTTTGATATTTCAGACCCTGCTGGCGCAATTATTCCAAGAGGCCAAGTTGCAACACAGGGTGTTATTTCAGACAGATGGAAAATGTTTGAAAAATCTGGCGTATTTTTTGCGGTAACATCAAGCAATAACTGGGGAAACGGCGAAAACAAAGTAGAGAGTTTTAATGTTGAAAATCCGGACAATATTACAGCGATTTCCGACTTTACATTTATGACACAACAGGCTCTTTATGGAGCCCGTTTTGACGGCAACAGACTTTATGCTATCACATTTTTTCAGCAGGATCCGCTCCATGTTATTGATATTACTAATGCTTCTAATATGTTTGAACTTGGACAGCTTGCTGTTCCTGGCTGGTCAACACACATTGAAATAAGAGGAACAAAACTTCTTACAGTTGGTGTTGATAATGTTGATGGCTGGACTGCAAAAGTTTCAATGTACGATGTTGCAGACCCTGCAAACCCTAAAGAAATGAACACGATAGAACTCACCGGAGATGGCGGCTATTCATGGTCTGAAGCTGCAAATGATTGGAAAGCTTTCAAAATCTATGATGAAGCAGGACTTATTCTTCTTCCAACTTCTGAATACTCATACACAGATTATAAAGCTGTAAATAAACTTCACCTTATTGATTTTGATCTTGAAAAAGGCCTCACCAAAAGAGGAAGTATTGAATGTCCTGGTTATGTAAAAAGAGGTGTTTTAATTGACAATATTATTGCAAGTATCAGTGACACAACTGTTCTTACAATTGATTTTGCAGACAGAGACAATCCAAAAATTCTTGGAGAGTCAACTGTAGCAGAAAGAGTTGATTCTATTATGAAATGCGGCAATATTCCTTGCGGATTCACATCAACTTATGTTTGGGATAACCAGCCCATTAAGATTGCAGCCTATACTGCAAACGATAAATTCAACCCTATTACCTGGAAAAGCGAGACATTAAAAGGAGATTATGTAACCTCTACAGCAAAGACAGATAGCGGCCTTATCGCCCTTCTCCGTTCTTACTATTATGACAAAGAATCATCACAACCTGAAGAGAAACAGCTTAGAACAGCGTACTATTTTAAGTTTGGCGAAACAAATCCTGAACTTGTAGCAACAGCTAAACTCGAACTTCCGCCAGCAACTGTTGCGGGAACTTCAGGCCAGTCCTACTATTATTATTCGGAAAACATTGCACTCACACCAAAAGCTTTAGTAATGTTCTTTGGCGGCGAGCACTACATTTACCCTGAAGAAGGCGATGGAATAAAAACAGAACCAACCTATGAAACCCATTCTGTATTTGCAGTTTATTCTTTATCAGAAATGTCACAGGAAATTGTTAAACCTGTAATTGTTGATAAGCAATTCAAGCCATTATCTCCATATACTCCAATTATTTCAAACAGTTCCAAAATCTACATCTCAGACTGTGAAGTTGCTGGATATGATGCAGATAAGAGAGAAATGCTTGCGTGCTATGCTCAGGCTATCGAAACAACCAACCCTAAATCACCTGAATTAGCTGAGAGAATCAACATCCCTGGCGAACTTGTGGGAATGAGTGATGATGGCACAATTCTCTACTCAAAAAGCCGTGAATGGAGCACAGAAAATACAGACAATCAGGGAAGCTATTACTACAACAGCTATGAATACAAGCTCACAATACTTAAAAGAGCGAACAATTCATCAGACAAAGTTTCAGTTGTAGCAGTTATTCCATTCAAAGACTCATACAGCTACACTGACAGCACCTCAAACTACACACAAACAACAATCTCTGTGCAGGATAAAAGCATATTTGTAGCTTATCTTAACATGGTCTACAATTATCAGGAAAGCGAGTGCGGATACTACAATTATAACTCGTCAACAAATATCGCACATGTCAAAGTTCTTAACTCGGAAGGCGATATAGTTGCTGAAACAAATGTTGAAGACGGCTATTATGCAACCCCTGTTGACGGCGGCGGCCTCATGGTTGCAAAAAGAGAAAACGGCAATATTTTCTATGGCAGTACAACAAGTGACAACTTAACCTATATTGAGAAAAACGGATTAATCCACGACATCAAACTTCCAGAAACATCATCAATGTCAATGTACTGGTACTGGGGCTACACAAATGCAGCCAGAATCGGTGATTCACTTTACATTCCAAGAGGTTGGGATGGGCTTGAAGCTGTATCTTTAAAGTAATCTAATCTAATATCTATTCTAAGAAATTATTTCGGCTCTTCAGTGTGTATTTTTTCTTTCCCGAACGGTTTAAGAAAAAGGATAAGAGAAGGTGCAAGAAACATATCTGCAATCCATGCAACAACAACAGTTAAACCTGCAATAAGACCAAACATTGAAACATTTGCCATATCCGAGCCGCTCACAACAAGATAACCAACAGCAAGAATAAGGCTGGTAAAAAGAAGAGCAAGCCCGACATCCTTAAATGTTTCGTACAATGATAAAACATATTCTCCATTTTTTCTAAATGCCTGTTCATAGCGGGTAAAAAGGTGAATTGTGTCATCAACAGCAATTCCAAGCGCAATTGAAGCATTGAGCATAAGCGCAACATCAAGATTTATATTCGCAAAACCCATAAAACCAAGAGTAAAAAAAATCGGGAAAAGATTTGGCAGCATACTGACAAGCCCTATTTTAAAAGAGCGGAAAAGCATAATCATCATCAGCCCAATAACAATAAAAGCCAGGGTAAATCCCTGCACCTGCGAAGTCATAACATATCTGAATGTCTGGAGGAAAAGGGCAGAAGTACCTGTTATCTCCATTTTTATATTTTTTTTCATATTTGTTTTCTGCCACATTTTCATCATTGTAAAAATCGCATCCATATTTTCATCACTCATATTTTTGGTGCGGACATTGAGATGAATTTTTTTGTAATTAGTTGTGACCAGACTCTTTAAATCCTTGCTGCCGCTCATTTCAAAAAGAAGCAAAAGCTGAGCAATTGCAGGTCGATTATCCGGTAGACGGTAGTAGGAAATATCATCCTCGTAAAATGCCATATTTATCTGCTTAACCATATCAACCAGCGAAATTGTACCCGTAATTTCTTTATGAGTTCCGAGCCATGACTGGAACTTATCGATTTCTTTAAGATTTTCAGGATTTTTGAAACCTTCATCCTCTGCAACCTCAAAAACAAGCTCAAAGGATTGTGAACCGCCCATTTTTTCATCAACAAATTTATAATCCTGCTTTATCCTGAAATGATCTGCAAAATTTTCAATCCAGTTTGTCTCAACCTTCAGCCTCATCATTCCAAGAATTGAGAGAATAAAAACAATAAAAAATATAGCTAGAACATGGCGAGAATAACGGACATTTAAATCTGCTATTTTCGTCAGCATACTTTGGAGCATTTTTGTATATTTTCCCTCTTTGTCCTCATTATCATTTTTGTTTTTCATACAAGAGAGAACAGCCGGAAGAAAAGTCATGCTGAGAAAAAAAGCCGATATTGTTCCAAAAGCCGACAAGATTCCTGTGTCGCGTACCGGCATAATTGGAGCAATAGTCAGAGAAAGAAACCCCGCGGCCGTTGTAATACTTGAAAGAAATATAGGAAATCCAACCATTCCAAGAGTATGATTGATCTGCTCCCTTTTGTTTTCAAAACCGCGATTATTCTGCCTGAACTCACTTACAACATGAATTGCAGCGCAGGTTCCTATAGCCAGAATCAGGGGAGAAATAATTGTATTAGTAACATTTAAAACAGAAAACAGACTCATCAACCCGTAAACCCAAATAAGAGAAATTACAACTGTAGCAAGTGGCAAAATAACGCCATAGCTGCGCCTGAAAAAGAAAAACAGCATCAAAATCAAAGCAATAATTGTATAGATTGAATTAACTGCCGTTTCGGTAGTTGTCAGCTCTTTGTAGACACTGTTTTGAATAGGAATCCCCACAACCCGACCTTTAAGGTGCTTGAATTTTTCAGAATCAACAACCGCATAAACCGCTTTTGTAACCTTATCTTCCCAGGTTTTATCAAGTTTTTTATCGGGAACTGTAACCATCAAAGTTAAGGAACTTATATTAGTGTTTTCAGAAATTAACCTGTTTTTGAAAAGCTCTCTGGAAAGCATCTTTTTTTTGAGAGCAGCATACCCGGCCTCATCCGCAGGTCTGTTTTTGCCAGGTTTATAAACTTTAAGCTCGTCTCCAGTTCCAACAAGAAAGTTGATATGAGTAAGCGAAGTCACATCATTTGATGAATCCTTAATATACGGAACCTTCTTAATCAGCTCATCGCTTAAAGCCTCTATGTCATTGAAGTTTTTAGCAGTAAAACCATTTTCATGCTCAACAACTACAAAAACAAACTGGTCATTCTCAAATGTTTCCAGATATTTTTCATAACTTAAAAGAGCCTCATCATCTTCCATAAAATAGGCAGAGATTGTATTATCAACCTCCAAACGAGTTACTGCACAGAAAATAAAAACAGCAGTAATCAGGACAACAAGCCCAATAGCTAAATAGCGAAACCTCTGCGAGAGATCCGCCAGTGCAAAAAAGAAACGGTAACGCCTTGAATTTTCATGGCTTGCTGCGAGCGAATAATTCTCTTTTTTTGTCATAACATACCTTTTATAAAAAGTTCATAAAGAGAGTACTTATTTGGCAAAAATTGGCAATTTTTAGTTATAAAGACATCTTTGCAGAAGGTTTGATTTGAATCTAACCGACCATTGCATCAATCTTAGCAACTTCATGAGGCTCGAGCTCTTTCTGATTGCCTAAAACCTCAGTAATAAGTGTGATTTTTGCAGCAACTTCAAGCACTTCCAGTCTGTTAAAAGCCTGAAGCATATCCGTGCCAACAGTCAGGATACCGTGATTTTCCATAAGAATTACATTTGTTTTAAGAGAGCATTCAGAAACAACTTCCGCCAAGTCTTTTGTTCCCATCAATTTGTAAGGAGCAAAAACAGGCTCGCCAAGCAGATATCTTCCCTCTCCCGTCAGGCAGGTTTTAATTTTCTTTTTGTCAGACACAGCAAAAGAGCTCGCTATTGCCGGATGAGCGTGAACAATTGCTTTAACATCGCCTCTTTTTTTATAAATTGCAAGGTGCATCCAGGTTTCCATGCTTGTTTTAAGCTCAGGAGTCAGGTTCTCGCCATCCATTGTCAAAACCCCAATCTGCTCGGCCGTCAGACGGCCTTTGTCAAGCTGTGACGGAGTTATTAAAACAGTGTTGTCATCAACTTTCAAGCTCAAGTTGCCGCCGGAGCAGGTCGTAAGATTCTGTGTGTAAAGTCTGCGCATAAAGTATGCAACTTCTTCTCTTTCATTTTTGTAAATCATAAAAAATCCCTCATTAAAAAAAATCAAAATAACGCGAAGTTATAACACAGAATTAGAATTGTTCAAGATAATTTTTAAACCAAAAAAAAGGCCGCAAAAAGCGGCCTCTAAATTCGAAAAATCAGTTGTCAGAAAATTATTTTTTTTCTTCAGCTTTTTTTTCTTCTTTCTTTTCTTCTTTTTTAGCTTTTTTGTCAGCTTTTTTCTCTTCTTTTTTCTCTTCTTTTTTGTCAGCTGGTTTAGCATCTTTTGCTTCTTCTGCCATCATAGGAGCTGCGAAAGCCATAGAAAGAAGAATTGCAAGCATCATAGAAAGTTTTTTCATTGTTTTCTCCATCGAAAAGTGTTAATAAACCAAAAACCATAAAGCACCAAAATGAACAGCAAGATATTATGCTCTATTCTAAA
Organism: uncultured Spirochaetales bacterium; assembly: GCA_964542005.1. Classification (GTDB taxonomy): domain Bacteria; phylum UBP6; class UBA1177; order UBA1177; family CALOFP01; genus CAZISX01. Next base: position 25,147 of record CAZISX010000016.1, on the reverse strand, counting down.
AAAATCAAAATAATTCTTTTATTGATGACTTTTATAAGGAAGTGATAAAATGGGTTTCACAAAGTATTCTGATGCAAAAATACTCAAAGTTATAGATAATAGTGAACAAAATAAAATAA
>CAZISX010000016.1:3493-25018 GCA_964542005.1 uncultured Spirochaetales bacterium | reverse complement strand
AAAACAATTTGATCTTCTTTCGCCTCTTCTTGCCAATTTTCATCAATATTATCTTCTTCTATTCTTTCAAAATTCATATAATTATTCTTATACTATTAAATTAATAATATCATATAATTACATCAAACAATTTAACAAAAAAACATTTAACTTTCAAACCATCTCTTCTTGACTTCTTGTATAATTACTGATATTTTATTTTTCAGTTTTATAATTTGACTCAGGAATTTCAATGAAATTATTTACGGCAATTGTTCTTTTTTTCTTTTTTTCTTTTTTATCAGCCCTGGATTCAAGTAGGTTTGTTACTCAATTTGTTCACGATATATGGAGTGATTCAAATGGTTTACCTCAAAACTCTGTTCAATCAATTATCCAAACCAGAGACTCTTATATCTGGATTGGCACACAGGAGGGTCTTGCAAAATTTGACGGAGTTAAATTTAAAATATTAGATAAATCAACAGTCAAGGAATTTAACACAGATCAGATTCAAGTACTTTTCGAGGATTCTGCTCTAAATCTTTGGATTGGCGGGTATAAAACACTTCTGAAACAGGATCGTTTGGGAAAAATCTCTAAAATTCAGATTCAAGGCGATGTCTGGAAATTAGCTGAAGACAAATCTGGCAACATATTTTTTGGCACAATGGAGGACGGACTTTCAATTCTTTCTAAAGATGGCAAAATTACCCAGTTAAAACAAAACGGTATAATGAAATCAAATGTTATCCAGTCTTTGATGCTTGCCAACGATGGTTCTTTATGGATTGGAACAGCAAAAGGCGGATATATCTATAAAAATGGACTACTTACACAATTTTTACCAATCGGCGACAAAGATATTTCTTTAATTTTTGAGGATAAATCAGGAGCTATTTATTTTTCTGCTGACAAATCGCTTTTTTCTTTTAAAAATCAATCTCTTACAGAAATTAAAGATTCAATTATAAAAAATATTCCTTTTTTATGCGCTGTTGAGGACAAAAATTCCAATATCTGGTTTGGAACAAGAGGAATGGGTTTAATCCGCTATAAAAACAAAAAGTTTGATAAATATTCCGTTGAGGAAGGCTTAACTGATTCTATTGTTATTTCTCTTTTGGAAGATAAAGAGGGCTCTCTTTTTATTGGAACAGAAAATGGAGGGTTAAACAGATTCAGAGACGGCAAATTTATTTTTTATTCAAAAACTGAGGGAATTCCTAATGAAAGCATCAGAACAATTGCTTCAGACCAAAAAAACTCTATTTTTCTCGGAACAGACTCTGGAGATGTCCTTGAATTTACTGAAGGAAATTTCATAAACATTACAAAAAAATTTAGTTTGAAAATCACAGATCCGATAACTGCTGTCCGAAAAGACAGCCGAGGAATTTTGTGGATTGGCACCAGACAAAGCGGTTTATACAAGATTGAAAATAACAAAATTGTCCATTTTGATGAAAAAAACGGACTTGCATCATCTATTGTCAGGGTTATTTATGAGTCACCTAAAGGTGAACTTTTTGTAGGAACAAAAGGTAGTCGCCTCAATCGTTTTAATGGCAAAAACTTTGATTTTATTGAACTTAGAAGCGATATGGAGGAGGATTTTGTAAAAGACATTGCAGAGGATTCTCTCGGAAATCTCTGGATTGCCACAGTTTATCACGGCATTATTAAATATAATGAAAAATCAAGTGAGTTTTTCGACTCCAAAAAAGGGATAAAAGAAAGTTTTTACTCCATTTATGTAGGAAATTATGGAACTTATGCTGGAACAATGGGCGCAGGATTTCTCAGAATCAAAGATAATAAATTATGCTGGATAAACGCCTCCATCGGCCTTCCCAACAACACTGTTTTCAAAATGATTAAAGACTCAAAAAACAATCTGTGGATGAGCTCAAACAAAGGTATTTTCACCATAAACGAGCCGGATATCGAATCTTTCTGCAGCGGAAAATCAAAGGAGATAAAAGCATCGCTTTATGGAGTTGCTGATGGAATGAAATCAAGAGAATTTAATGGAGGAACCCAGCCGGCAGGCGATATATCTCCAGACGGAAAAATCTATTTTCCATCAGTTAGAGGTTTTCTGATTGTAAATCCAACAGATATTAAAACAAACACCACCATTCCTCCTGTTTATATTGAAAGCTTAAAAGCAGACAATCACTTTTTTGAAACAGACAAAACCAGAGAAATAACACTGAGTTCAGGAATTGAAAAGCTTAGTTTTAACTTTACAGCTTTATCATATCTTGTACCGGAACAGATGAAATTCAGCTATATTCTTGAAGGTTTTGAAAATAAATGGAATGAATCCGAAAAGTTAAGAAGTGCCTACTACACAAAAATTCCCCCAGGAACCTACAACTTCAAGGTTAGAGCATCAAATAATGATGGCGTCTGGAATAATAAAGGTGCTTCTATAAAAATAATAATTCCGCCAAGATTCTATGAAACAGGCTGGTTTTTAGGGATTTCTATTTTCTCAATGTTTTTAGCTATTTATGGTGTTTTCAGATTGAGAGTTGTCCAGATAAAAAGACAAAACAGAATACTCCAGAAGCTGGTTGATGAAAGAACCAGAGAAATTAAGGAGATGGCTCTAAAAGATACGCTGACAGGTCTTAGAAACAGACGATATTTTGCAGAAATTCTCAAAGACGAGGTTTTAAATTTCACATCAATGAAAGAGAGAGAATCGCTTGGTCTTCAGATGAGAAATGTTTCAAGCCATGTTTTTTATGGCGTTTTTCTTATAGATTTAGACCATTTCAAACTGGTAAATGATAATTACGGTCATGATTGCGGCGACATGGTTTTAAAGCAACTCTCTGATATCTTTCAGAAATGTGTTAGAAAAGATGATATTGTTATGCGTTGGGGCGGTGAAGAATTTCTTATTGTTCTCAAAAACACTCATGAAAACTACATTCCTGAACTTGCTGAAAAAATCAGGAAATCGGTTGAATCTTACAACTTTGATATTGGCAAAGGCGAAACAATTAAAAAAACTTGCTCAATGGGTTATACGCAATATCCTTTTTATGAAGAAAATCCAAGACTTATAAGCTTTGAAGAGTGCGTTAAATTAACAGACATGGCACTCTACAGAGCAAAAGAAACTGGCAGAAACCGCAATATTGGATTCTATCCCGGAGCTAAATCAGCCAATCATTCAGATGAAATTCTAATTTTACTTGATTCTGTTGAAAAAGCCCTGAAAGCTGAATATCTAACGATTGTGGAATAATTCTGCGACAATACTGAAGTAAAATAAAGAGCCGCCTGTCTTGCGGTTTTTAACCCCGATTTCACCACCCATCAGCGAAACAAGTTCTTTTGAAATAGCAAGACCTAATCCAGTTCCTCCATATTCTCGTGTGGTTGAGGAGTCTGCTTGTGTAAATTTATGGAATAATAGTCTAGCTTTTTCTTCGGGAATTCCTATCCCTGTATCCAAAATTTCAAACCTCAAAAGAAGATTATTTGAATTGAGAATTTCACAATCAATTACAAGCTCAACGCTGCCGCTTGTTGTAAATTTAAATGCGTTTGACAAAATATTCATAAGAATCTGTCTTAAACGGAGAGAATCACCTATTAAATCAGCCTCTTTACAATTGTTATGAATGTTGAATTCAAGCCCTTTTTCATAAGCTTTTGCCATAAAAACAGCTTTAATTTCTTTGATTATTGAATGCAAATTAAATGGAGCCTTTTCAATAACCATTTTTCCAGCCTCAATCTTTGAAATATCAAGAATATCACTGATTATAGATAAGAGAGAGTTGCCACTTGAGAGAATTGTTTCAACATACTCTTTTTGCTCTTCATCAAGTTTTGTTGAATTTAATAGCTGCGACATTCCCAAAACACCATTCATTGGAGTTCGAAGTTCATGACTCATATTTGCAAGAAATTCACTCTTTGCTCTTGATGCTTTTTCTGCTGCAAGCCTCATTTCATGAGATTCATTAATAGCAGACTCAAGCTCTTCTTCTCTTTTTTTACGCTCTTCCAGAAGCAAATCAACCTCAGTTTTCACAACAGACATTGCTTCATAAACTGAATAAAATGGATGGTTTTGAGTAATATTTTTCAAAACATCATCGCCACTGGTATCCCAATTTAATTTACCAAAAGCATAAATCAAATCCTGGATATGCCCATGAAGATCTTTTGCTGTGTAGATTCTTTTATCAAGAACAATCTCATTTATTTGAGTTGAGCGCTCCGCTTTTCTTTTCTTTGTTTTTTCTTTTTCGATTAAAGCAACCGCATCTTCAAAAGAATTAGCCATAACTAAAGGGAAAGAGAGAATAAATCTCGCAAGATTAATCATCGGCTTTAGTAAACCGCTGACCCCAAAAGCAACATTTAACAGACACTTATATTCTTTATCTAACTTATTAAGTCCTGCAATATATTGTTGCCTTCCGTGCCATGTCCAACTTTCGGCATTTGTATAATTAATAATTTTGTAATATCCTCGTCTGGCTTCCGGCATTTTTTTAAGGAGTTCTTTATGAAAATCAACAAAATCATCTGCATTTTCTTCATTAAGAATCCCGTGTCCTTCAATATAAAGAACATCTGAATCTATAATTTTGCCAATAAGAAACAAGTCTTTTAAAACAAGCGTCTTCTCATCCTTTGGGTTATCAAAAAATCTGTTTCTGAATTCAGGAATATTTTCTTTAAGAATTTCAAGAGCTTTTTTTATAGCCGCAGTGTAATCAGAAACCATGTGAACAGGGATATTTGGTTTATGAAGTTTTGTTCCTACACTATAGGCAGTTTTAAGAAAAAAATTAAGGTTAAAAGCAATGTAGCCATACATCTGGCCTGCACTCTCAACAATTGCTGATGAAAGAACTGTCCTGGCTTTTCTGGAGGGAATCCCTTCTGTAAACAGAGATTCTTTTATCTCTATGAATTTATTACCATTTATTGGAGACTCCTGAACTATTTTGTTTCTGAATTTAATTAGATTTGTCATCCCATCCTGCCCGGCATTTCCTCGTGGAATTGAAAGGAGTATGTTATCTCCAAGAACCTTAAATGTTACGGAATAACCTTCCCCGCAATCAAGGTCATCCCACTCCGGTTTTGTTGTTATTGGAAGCCCTGAAACAGGACAAATATTGTTGTCATATAAAAAAGTGTTTTTTTCCATCATATCTAATTTTAAACAAAATTGCTTTTATTATATTAAATTAAATTTATTTTTCCAAAAAATTTAAATATAAAAATAGTTTTCACTGGAATATCTGAAATTTGCTTTTTATTTTTTTTCGTGATAAAAATAACGCGTCAAAATTTTGGAGTAAAAAAAAATGGAGCTTATTCCCGAAAAAACAGTAGAAAGACTAAGTCTTTACAGAAGACTTCTTCTTGCAGAACTTGCAACAGGCACAACCAATATCTTTTCCCACCAGCTTGCTCAGATTTCAAACACAACAGCTGCGCAGGTTCGCAGAGATATTATGAGCATAGGATACACAGGCAGCTCAAAAAAAGGGTATAGTATTGAGGAACTTATAAAATATATTGGAAAAACTCTGGATGCAGATTTCGTTCAACATATAGCTGTAATTGGTGCAGGAAATCTTGGCAAAGCAATTATCAAATATTTCAGCGGGAAGCGGGACAAACTTTCAATTAGCGGAGTATTTGACAAAGATCCTGAGAAAATCGGCAAAACCATATCAGGCATTCACTGCTATGACATTGCATTATTGGACGAAATTATAAAAAAGGAAAACATTACAATCGCAGTTCTTACAACCTCGGCCGATTCAGCACCTCAGATTTGCGATTTGCTAGTAAAATCAGGCATTAAGGCAATCCTTAACTTTACACCAGTTCCCTTAAAGGTGCCTGACGATGTTTATCTTGAACTTATGGACATAACAATTACACTTGAAAAAGTTGGATACTTTGCAAAAAATTATGCAAACTAAATCTACTATTTAACCATCACTTTCAGATACTGCAACAAGCTTAATCTCTTCAGGAAGCACAAACTTTTCTCCTGCAACCACTTCAATTCCTTCAATTTTTTCAGAAACAAATCCCTCCGCCTCAATAAGTAAATCGTATTTACCTGGATCTAAATAACCAACAATAAATTCGCCATTATCATCAGCAACAGTTCCCGCAACAGCATCTACTGTTTCCCCAGCATTAAATACAGAAACAGATACCGTTCTGTCGACAGGCAGAGAAACAACACCTTCAATTGCACCTGAAACTTTTTGCTCAACAAGTCTGATTACCGGCGTCATAAGATAGCCCTGACCAGTTTTTTTGATTGATTTGTAAGCATTAAAATCCGCAATCAAAACAGTCTCAATTCCATCTGAAATTGTAAAACTACGGACAAGTTTAATCTTCTCGGATGAAACTTTTAACAACTCCTCTTTACCATTAATAGTAACTGTCGCCGATTTTACAAAAATACGGATTTGATTGTAAGTGCCAACATCCAAGTCAACAACCCCAAGCTCCTGAAGTTTTCCGTTATTCAACTCTAAAAGATCAATTTTACCTGGAATACCATTTAGAAGAATCCAGCTTCCATCTTCCTCATTGTCGGCATCATCATCTTTGTTAATCATAACTTTCTCAAATTCAACGGTAACCGCTTCAATCTCTCCCGAAGCAGGTTTGTCTGTCAGAAAAAGTTTAAAAGTTCCGGTTCCGGCTGAACCGCTTGAACCACCGTCATCGCCGCAAGCTCCTAAAAAAAACACAGCAAAAATCGCAGCAATGACAACACGGAGAACAGATTTGATTTTCATAACAACCTCCTTGAAATAATTTATAATTCTGGAAAATTAAAAAGCGAAACACTAAACATCATCAAACTATTGTGACTTTTATCATCTTTTTCAAAGATTTATTATAAAACATCTTGTTCGTTTAAGCAAGCAATTATTTTGAAAGGTCTCAGGCAATAAATCTTAAATAAGCGGCAATTTTTTAAATTTCTTTCAGGCAATCAATTTTTTCGCCATTTTCGGCTGAGAGCCACGCTTCTGTTATTCTAAAATCAAGCGTTCCAATTCTAGCATCAACAAGAAACTCAATTTCGCCACGCATTGAAGTGCCATAAATATTGTAATGAAAACCTCGAAGATCTTGAGAGTATTCTCTGGAATATTTCTTTTCAATTGAATTAATCGTACCAAGCAACTCTTTGATTTTACTATTGTTATAAATAAAGTCCTCACAAAATTTCTGTGCGCCGTCATATTGCTCGCTAAAAGAGCCTGTAAAAACCCTGCCAACAATAAAACTTATAAAAAGCACAATTGTCAACACAACCAAAAATAATATAATCAGCGTGGAGTTTGCCTCTACCTGCTCGATTAAGGCTTGGAAATAAAGAATTAAATCAGCCATCTTTCATACTCCAAAAAATGATTTTGGGGATTATATCAAAAGAAAAGCTTTTTACCAAAAATTTTGAGAAGGGCTAAGGCTTTGCACAAAAAAAAGATTTACATCACTTAAATTTTAATTGAGAATTTTGACTTTTTTATTTTAGAGCATAAAGTTAGCTGGCGACAAACCTTTTGGAGGCTTCAATTGGAAAACAAAAAAGCTCAATATACAATTACAGAAGAAATTTTTCACTCAATTTCACACGGAATCGGTGCTGCCGGCTCTGCTGTTGCACTAATTTTTATGCTTATTTATGCCTCAAAACATGGAGAAACCATTAGATCAGTCTCTTTTGCTGTTTATGGAATTTCTCTGACACTTCTCTATCTTGCCTCAACTCTTTACCATAGTGTTACCAGCGAAAAATTAAAGCTATTTTTCAGGAAGATGGATCATCTCTCTATTTTCCTTTTAATTGCAGGCACTTACACTCCAATGTGCCTTCTCGGAATCAAAGGTGTTTGGGGCTGGACTATATTCGGAATTATTTGGGGACTCTCTATTGTGGGAATTATTTATGAGCTTTTATTTCTTGGGAAATACAAATGGATTACAGTTTCAATCTATCTTGCAATGGGCTGGCTATGTATTGTGGCAATTAAACCAATGATTGACAACATCCCTTATGAACTTCTTTTGTGGATTCTTGCTGGCGGAGTATTCTACACTGGGGGAGTTGTGTTTTATGTAAAAAAATCAATGCGTTATCACCATGTAATCTGGCATTTATTTGTTCTGGCGGGAAGTGTTATGCACTTTGTCGGACTATTCAAATATCTGGTATAAAGTCAGAATTGGAATCTAATCTTGGAAAAATTACATTTACTTTTTATGAAACCTTGAAAAAAAGAGCTTTTTGTCCTCTTCCTCAAACTTCAACCAATACATTGTAAATGCAAAAACAACTAGAACAATAAGCATTACAGGAATCTTTGTAATAAGATAACTGCCTGTTATTTTGGACAATATAAAAAGAGTCAGGGTTGAGAGAATTGCTGCGAGATAAGGTTTATAAATTTTTGATATAAGAATGCGAGCTCCAACAATCATATAAGTTTCAACAAGCTGCATTGAAGAAACAATTAAAGAGGCAATAACAGTTGCACTCGCAGCACCCATAAGTCCAAATTTGGGAATCAGCAGGTAATTTGCAAGAAGAGTCAACCCAAATGCGGAGAGAGAATTGATTAGATTCCATAGCGAATTGCCAGTCATTACAAGTATATTGCCTGCAAGACCAACCGTGCAGCTAAGGAGTGGCGGAATAAGAAGAAGAAGCATAAATGTAGTATCATGTGTAAATGACTTGTGAAAAAGAAGGATCAGCTCATCTTTAAAAAAAGCGACAATAAGAGCTACAGGAAAAGCAATAGTTGCCGTCCATCGAGAAACCATTGAAAACGAATTATTCATAGATTCATAATCTTTTTTCTGATGCAACCTTGCAATAATCGGAGCGTAAGCTCCTGAAAAAGCGAGCTTAATCTGTCTTACATTCCGCACAATTTGAGCTCCCATACCATAAAAAGCAATCAACTCAGGCTTCAAACCAAAATAACCAAGCATCATAACATCGAAGTTTGAGACAACTTGATTGAATGTCATATTAAGATTTTGAGGAATAGCAAAGGTAATAAGAGATGGAAAAAATCTAAAGTTAAATATATGATAAATCAGCTTTTTTATACTAAAATACCTGGTAAAAAGATATATTGAAAAAAGAGCAAGCGAAAACGAGGTGAAAAAATAGGCCATCACAAGACCTTTAAGCTGAAGTCCCATAAAATAGAATATTGTCGAGTAAAGAATCAGAAGAAATGGTGAGAGAAAGCCTGTAATTATAGCATCCCACTTCATTATCAGAAGAGCTTTGGTCGCTGAAATTACGGTGACCGTAATAACAGAAAAAGGAACCGCAAAAACCATATATTGAACACAAGGAAGCAAATCTTTCTGCGGATATTTTGAAAGAAGAAGTTCCGGTCCGCCAAATCTTGAAAAAACAACTAAAAAAATCGAAATAATGCCTGTTACAACAAAACCATTTGCTATAATCTGGTAAAAGTTCTCTTCTTTATCCTTGTATTCTGCAAAGCGCGATGTAAACATTAAGATTCCATCATTAAATCCGCTGACAGTTAAACTTATGCAAACATCAATAATCACATATCCAAGATAGAAAAGCCCCATAGTTTCAGGGCCATACATTCTTGTTATCAAAATAAAAAACAAAGGAGAGAGCGATTTACCTATAATCCCCAGCACATTAACCAATGCGCCTTTTGCAATAACTTTTCCGTGTTGATCCTGCATAAACCTGCGCCTAAAACAAACAATAAAATGCTCGAGATAGTAAGCTGTTAATAATGTTAAGTCAAATTTTTGGAACTTTTTAGAGTTTTGTTTTCATATCCTTGACAATTCAGCTTTTTTCTCTTTTTAAGGAGCTATAATGCTGCAATCAGCTCTCTTTTGTTACATAAATAACTTGTCCAGTCAAATCAGATACAAGTGTTTTGATTGAAACATCAGCTACTTTTTCGGGCTGTAGAAGACTGCCAACAGGTTCTTTGCCAAAGTTTTCAAAACGCATCGGGGTAGCTGTTCTTTCCGGATTTATTGTGTTTATCCTGATTCCTTCTTCATTTAATTCTTCAGAACATGCCTGAACAAAGTTGACAATTGCTGCTTTTGATGATGAGTAAACAGAATAGAGTGCTCTGCCTCTTGTGTAAGAGCTTGATGTAAATAGAAGAATACTTCCTTTTGTTTCCCGCAGATAGGGAACCGAAGCTCTGACAATATTAACTGCAGCTATATAATTTACTGCAATTTCATCGGCAATGTCAGCCATATCTCTTGTTTCAACTTTTCCCATCCGCAATATGCCTGCCGTATTTACAACAAAATCAATTTTTCCCTCCTTCTCCTTAACTTCTGCAAGAACTCTTTCTACTTCCTTAAAGTCTTTAATGTCCAATCCGTCACTTTTTGAATATCCATAAATTGTTGCACCATACTCTTTTGCTTTTTCACTAATTGCACTTCCTATCCCTTTGCTGGCACCAAAAATAACAATTACTTTGCCTGATAAATTCTCTTTTTCAGAATTTCCGCAGTATTCAACGGCTTTAAGCTGGAAAAGTTTGTCAGCAAGAAACACATCCTCAATATATGTTATTTTTATATTTTTCTCTTCACCTCTTACAACATGAACCGGAGTTAGTCCAAAATAGAGAACAATACCGCAGTCATCTGTAAAAGATAATTTCTCCTCTTTTTCTGCAAGTTCATGAGCTTTTTTGATTGTTTCTAGCCTGAAAGCCTGTGGCGTCTGGCCTCTCATTATATATTTTCTTTCCGGAATAGATTTTATAATCATTGCATCATCAACTTCAATAATAGTGTCTGAGGCAGGAATTGCAGTATCAACAGCATCATATCTATCCAAAGCTGAGACACAGTCAAAAATCATCTTTTCTGACACAAAGGGCCTTACCGCATCGTGTATAAGAACTTTGGCATTTTTGTGTTCAACTGCATTTATTCCTATCTGGGAGCTTTCTCTTCTGGTTGCGCCGCCATTTAATATTTTTTTGACTTTTTTATAGCTGTTCCGAAGAATAATTTCTTCCATCAAAGTCCGGTAAAGCGGGTTTACAACAATATATATTTCATCTGTTGCCGCGTTTTTCTCAAAAACATCAATTGTGTGTTCAAGAATTGTTTTGCCTGCTATTTTTATAAACTGTTTTGGGAGGTGATGCCCTAGCCTTTCCCCTGTTCCTGATGCCAGAATTATTGAAACTACTTTGTTTGTCATATCTATCTCCAAAAATCTAAAAACAGCTGTTATCCTAGCATAAACTCTTTTTTAATACAAAAAAACAACACGATTCTTTACAATGTTATATATTTATGATAAATCTCGTCAGATTTTTTATTTTAGAGGTTCTTATGGAAAAAATTCGAGTCTGTGTCTGGGCTACAACTTTTCAGGCAAATATTTATTCTTTGACAAAATATCTTATCTCAAAAAATCTGTTTGACATTGTTGTTGTCACAGAGGAATCCGCCAAATATAGTGACGAGCCGCTGGCAAAAATACGCCCTCTGAAGTGCCTTTTTCTTGATAAAAATGATTCAAAAACATTGAAGTTTATCAAAAACGAGTTCAAACCTGATGTTACAATAGTTGATAACCATTATCCACCCGAAAAGATATCTCAGGTTCTTGTTAATGTCTGGCACGGATTTGGCTGGAAAGGCCCTGAAGATAAAAAACAGTTTGCCAGTGTTTTCCGTGAAATTAAAAAACTTACCGGCATTTCTCCGGATAAACCAAATAATTTTTTCAAATTTATCTCTGCAGGCAACACAAATTATGAGTATAGAATCAATATTACAGGCTTTGCTCCTGAAAATGTAGCACCGCTTGGGCAGGCTTTTACTGATGATATTATAAAAAACGACATAAAACGCTCTGAAATTATTGGTTTTTATCCTAAAGAATTTGAAAATAAAAAGATTTGTCTTTTTGCCCCGACATGGCATTTTGGACGAATTTTTTCACATCTTGGAGATGATATTGAAATTCTTGAAAGAATCTTTAAAAAACTTGAGACCCTTGGCGCAGCTCTAATATTAAGAATGCATGATAAAAAGCGTTTTGAACCTGAGTATCTCGAAAAACTTGAAGAACTTGCTGCAAACAATCCTCTTGTGCTATTAAAATACAAAGACACAGATAGAGACAATCTCCTTGACATTCTTGTTTCTGACATAATGATGAGCAATTATTCCTCAATTCTGACTTTTTTTTATGGCACTGGCCGGCCAACAATCCACATCCATCCTGTTGACAAAAAAAGTGAGATTTCATATTATCGTGTCTGGAAAAATGGTGCTGTAAGAACAGAAAAAGCACCTGAAAAAAGTTATATCTGGAGCCTGCCACCTGAAGAAAATGGCGGGCTTGTAGCAGAAACAGTTGAAGAGATTGAGGCATCTCTTAAAAAAGCGTTAAATGAGCCACTGTGCTGTAAAGCTAAATCTGAAGGTTTTATTCAAAAACATACAGCACCTTATGATGGGCACACCTGTGAAAGAATTGCCGGAATTATTGAAGAAATAGTTCTCAAAAACAAGTCTAATAAGAAAAAAAGATTTATATGGTTTTGATTCAGTATTAAGTTAGAGGACTACAGAACTTTCCACCAGAGAATTTTTGTCTGAGTTGTAAGCAGAGCGTCTTCTGTATCAACAACGGCTAATCCGCCATCACCTTTTGTGACATATATTTTTGCATCATTATTCTGATCAACAGCTAAAACAGGCTGTGATGCAAGTCCGTTACCCAGAGAAGCGATTACTCTGTCATCACAATTTGTTTCTGTGCAGTAATCGTACATAGGTCTGCCGCTAAAAGCATTTATTTCATAAAGGTAGGATCTGCCTGGATTCATAACACAGGCATCAGGTAAATTATCATCAGGATTGTAGTAAAACGCTGTGAAGTAGATTCTGTTATTGTATGCAAGAATATCGCCAACAACTCTCATATTTTCAGGCAGATCAAAGTACCAGCCGATTGGCTCAGTTGAAGGACATCCGGCAGGTTTTGTGGATTTTGAGCAGATGTCTATAATATCTTCCTGTCTGTATTCTTTCATCTGAACTAATGTTTTTGAGCCAAAATCACCGTCAGCTTCAGCATTATAAAACAATGAGAAATCTGTCGCACTATTTTCTGTTTCTCCGCTCAAATGCTTCAATCCTATTATTTTGTTTTTATTTATGGTTATTTTTGTGACAGGTCTTACAGGGTCACCGGTTCCAATATAAACCCATGATTCTCTAGCGTTACCTTTGTCTCTTAAAATCACACCAGGTTTTCCAAAAACATTTAAGTCATTTTCATTTGTTGCAGAATCAGATTGAGGAAGTGTAAAGATTTCTTTGTATGCATTTCCTGTGTAGTAATAAATTTTACCCATCAAATCAGAATAATAGATTGAATCAGCATCTTTAGGGCTTTGTCTGATGTACTTGTAATCCCACTGTTTTGTTATGTTCTTTAATTTACTGTCAAAAGGAGCCGGAGCCGCAACTACAGGATATTCTGAGTTGAGTGAGATAGAGGTATTTTCTAAAGTTCCGGCATTATAAACAGAAACCCCTTTTTTATAATCAGCAGCCGGAATTTCTGATACTTTTTTACTGTTATTGTCGAAACCATCATAATACCCTGAAGAAACAAGAATTACCGGAATTCCAGAGCCGTTGCTTGAAGATTTCCAGTTTATAAATTCCGGTGCAGAGAATATAAAATTATGATTGCTGATGTTTCCTCCTTTTATTTCAGGCGCTGAATTCGGAGCAATAAGAGTTGTTTTGTCAAAAACCATAAATCCCTTTCCACCGCGACCGAATGCTGTGAAAACATAACTTACTTTATCTGAAATTTTTATAATAAAAGGAGTTAGATCTGCTCCATAAAGCTTTTCCTTTTTAGTTTCGTTTACATAGTTATTTTTAAGATGTTTCTGTAAAATTTCATGATTTGGAACAACAGCCTTGATTTCTTTACCATCTGCACTGAAAACACTTAAAAATCCTGCATTGCTTCCTGCAATAAAATAATCATCAACAAGTGTTGCTGATGAGTGCCAGAAATCGCCCGCAATGTTTTCTCTTTTTTGGCAGACTCTTCCTGCTTCAGGTTTAGGAGTAAGCTTGATTGAAAATGAATTTAATTTTACCCCTTTTTTTGTAGTTTTTGCCCTGAAAATCCATGTTCCTGAACCGCCTTCATCTTTAAAGTCTGAAGCTGAAAGAGGCAGTGTTTTGGAAGTTCCTTTTGGAGATATAAGTGTTTTTGTTACAGAGAGATCATCGTTTTCTATGCTGTATTCAAGATGAACGCTCTCGAGAACTCCGTCAAATTTTGCAACAGAAACTACCATTTCCGCAACTGTTCCATCTGAAGGAAGTTCTATAGGTTCTTGAGTGCTTATACAGGGTTCTCCGCTGCAGTTGTATATTTCGTTTTCTTCAAGACAGATTCCATCATCTTTTGACGGGATATCATATTTGTAGCCATGCATAAAATTATAAATCTTTTTAAGCTCTTCATTTGCACCTTCAACTTTGTCTTTTGTAAGCTCTGTAAATAAATCGGATGAGCTTAACTCGCAGCTTGATGTATCAAAACCTGAACAGTCTGATTTGCAGGAAGCGGTTCCTGTTGCAAGGGGAATTAAATTTGAACAATTTGTAGAAGCTGTATCGCAAACTTCTGACTTGTTAATTTTGTAGGAAATTATTTCACCTGCTGTAGTTGTTTCAACTGTTGAATGACCTTCAGTTATTCCATTTCCGCAGGTTCCGTTTTGCAAAAATTGAATTGAGAATGAGTAGAGAGCTCCTTCATAGGTTGTAGTTGCTTTTCTGTGATAAAGAGTTAATTTCCAATCGCCTGCTAAACTCTCATCCTTTATGTCTAATTTTGTTCTGTCAATCATTTTTGTAAATGTGTGAACTATATTTGCGGAATAATCTGTCCTTTCATTATTTGGAGTTATCAAGTTTTCAAAGTAAATATCGCGCTTATCCGGTGTTGTAAGTTTAAAATAAACATCTTTATAATAACTTCTCTGCTCAGGATGAGAAAATTTGACAATAAGTTTAACATAGTCAACTGAATCTTGGGATGGTGCTTTTTCAGCAGGAACAGAAATAATACTGCTAACACCAGCTCTGTAAGTTGAACTTTTTACAGGAGTATCTCCAATCTTTTCTCCAGGAGTTTTACAAGGCGTTTCTGTGCAGAGAGGAGCAAGGGTAAATGCTCCATTTTCCTTATTGAAAAGTCCGTGGTAGTATATTTTTCTTTTGTTTTCAGTGAGTCTCTGGTTGATTCCCCAGCTTGAAACAGGAACTTCAACTGTTCCGTCACTATTTTTGCTTCCTGTAAGTTTTTCCTCAACAAATGTTTTGTTTTTATTTGGAGTTGGAATTTGTGCTCCAAAACCTGTATATCTTGGAAGATATTCAAAAAGACAACTTTCATCAGGGTTAGGATTTTTTGTTGTAAACTCTTCATTAAAAACACAGTATTTTCTGATATTTCCCCACCAGTGACCTTTGTGAGTCGGCTGGAAATTTGATAGATAAACCTCATTTCCAGCATAATCGCCGGCAACAGTTACGCTTGGAGATGCTGCGCCTGTTACAGGAGATTTGTAAGCTGAATCATAAATATCAGTAATTGCATTTACCAAATCTGACTTACTGTCTGAGTAATAGGATTTTTCAAAATCATTTCCAACCTTGCCAATCTCTTCAACAACACCCATTCCTGACAAAAAAGATACCGGATAAACAGAAATAGAGTTGCCAAGACAATTTCCGTTATGACACGCACTTGAACAATCTTCATCTTTTGTGCATATATTGCTGGAAAAGTTACAAACACCGCTGGCTTCACCTGTTTTTTTAAGACATTTACCCTTGTCAGAGTCATGATAAGTTTTGTAAAGCGGATATGTTGAGTTTGGAGTATTTAAAAATTTGGCAGCAGCCACAGCCTGGTTGTCATAATCTTTTCCTGTGTAAAGTTCGGCTGTTAAGTCTTTTTTCATCTGCTCAGTTACATCTTTAATTTGTCCTATTGCAGCTGTAGTCGTTGTTCCCGGAGTTGGAAAACCATCAGTAATTAAGACAACAACATTTTTTCTGCAGGAACGCAAAATACTCTGATTTTCATAAAAATAACTCCACACATCAATCAAAGCTGAAGGTGTAGGCGTTCCGCCGCTATAAGGTTTTATATTTGTTACCAATGTTTTAAATTCAGCTTTATTTGAAGATGAAAATGGAGTAACAGGCTTATCATAGTCAGATGCACAGTGTTCTTTGCATACGCCATAATTGGGAAATGTTGCAACACCTAAATTAAGAGGTTTTTTAGTACTTTCATTTGCCAGATAATCAATAATTCCGTTACTTTCTGTAAACGCCTTAACCAAAGTAGCTAATCTCTCCTCTGGAGCCGGACACATATTGTAGGCAAGTGAATAATTATAGTCATTTTCTCCATAAAATTCTTCTGTATCAGCCCAGTAAGCAGCACAATTTGCCATAGTCGTTGTTCTTGCAAGATAATCGTTGCAGACACAATCTCTGTATCTGCTGTAGGGAGAGTAGCAGGCTGCATGCTTTCCAGCACCATAACTCATACATCCATTATCTGCAGCCCAATAATCTTTTTCATTTTTGTAATAAATATTTGAACAAGCCAGCTCCTGCTCAAAAGGAACCGGAACATTGCAGACATCTTTATATTCCATAGAATAAGAGCGGTCAAACAGCAAAAGGATATTTGGAGCAGCAGCATTCGGAGAAGCTGTGGAATAATAAAGATCAGCCTCTGTGCCGAAGATTAAAAAGCTGATAACAAAAATCAGCGTAATCGTAATAAACTGCTTCATGTTCACCCCACTAACAAATTTGTAACGGATAAACATATTAGCAAAAAGCTGCTAATAATCGTTCAAAAGTGCAACTCCGCACCAAATAAATCTGCAAGCAAGACAAGTTACTGTTTTTTATAGATATTTCAGGCCAATACAAAATTCTACAGCAGTTTATTGTTATAATATAGAACTACTCAGCAAGGTGTTTTTTGGTTTTCAATGATATTATGAAGAGAAATGAGAACAATTAAAAATGACTTTTGAGAAGACACTTCAATCGTGCAGCATATTGCAAAGAGCAAAAAAAAGGGAGGCCTAAGCCTCCCAAAATAAAAATCAAAATCCAAATCTATTAAATTAGAATTCAGCTCCTGCTGTAACCATGAAAGCATTGAAACCCATTGAGTCTTTAACTGTTGTAGGTGGGTTACCAATCTTGCCAGGCCCAACTTCTGCTTTTGGCTGCATAATGTAGGAAAGACCAAAATAGCTTTTTACGCCTTCAACTTCTTTTGCGAAAAGAGTTCCAGCAAATCCAACTCTCATAAGTGACTTGTCTGCTGAGAAAGAATCGAAAGCAAGTGCATCAGCTGTTCCTGGTTTGTAAACACCTTTTACATAGTCAAAACGAACTGCAACCTGGAATTTGTCCATTGCATCTTTGTTAATTTCTATATTGTATGCAGGCATAAGAGAAATAAGCATGCCGTTTGCTGCTTTAAGGTTTACGCCCTGAACAAGGTTTCTTGAAACTGAATCAAATGAGAAGAGTGTCTCAAAACCGGAAACACTAAGCTTTGCAGCAAGTCCGCCACCCATAACAACTGGATTTTTCTTAAAAGGGTTACCTTTAGCATCATAAACTACAGTATAATCTTTTCTGTACTGGAAAGAAGCATAAAGTTTAAGCATTTCCATCTCGTATCCAGCTTTGAAGTAAATACCCATAGTCTGGTCTGAATATTCAAATTTTGATCCTGAGTTTCCTGTAATCATGAGCTCGCCTTTAACAGAGGAGTCATTGCCAAGTGAGTAATCAAGACCAAATGCAATACCGCGATCTGTTTCTGGAAGGTATCCTTCTGTTGTGATAAGTGATCTTGTACCGAAAGCAGTTCCCATAACAATGTCAACATGCTGATACTGATCAACAAGTCCGTAAGCAGGAATCATGTTTCCGCCGCGAAGAGTAATCATATTGAAAAGCTTCATTCCAGCATAAACTTCATAAGGCATAACAACAAGTGTGTCTGCAGTACCATTCATGTTAGAGTCAACATTTTTGGAAGAACCATAATAGTTATCTGCAATCAATGGATTATATTGAATATTAGGATCAACAAGTTTGTTGAAAGTTCTAAGATTCATTGTAGCTTTTGCGAAAACTGCATTGCCTTTAAGCTCTGCACCAAAGATACCTTCATCAAGTCCGCCGAACATAAGTTTCTGGTCTGTCCACTTAGATTTTTGAATATCTTTGTAACCAGCCATTGCATAAAGTCCGCCCTTTACAATAAGAACAGGTTTAATGCCTGATGCTTTTACAGCAACTGCTTCTTTTTTCTCGCTCTTAACGCCAAGAATGTCTTCTGCAGATTCTTCTTTGGATTCTTTCTTCTCAGTCTTTGACTCTTCTCCAAGAAGATCATTCATCGCATCTTCGCTCTCTTTTGCTTCTTTGTCTTCTTTGTCTTCAGCATCTTTTGCTGCATCAACAGTCTCATCTTCCTCTTTTGCTTCTTTTTTTACTTTGCCTGAATCATCTTTTGATTTTTCTTCGGTGTCTGCTGAATCATCAAACAGATCATCTTCTGCGGCAAGCGCAAAAGGAATTACCAAAAATAAAACAATCAGGAAAATCGAAAACTTCTTTGAAAACATGTAAAACCTCCTTATATTTCTGGTGAAAAAATAGTCAAAACAAAATAAGGCATATATTCATAAAATTCAAGTTTTTTTTGATGTCCAAGGTATTTTGTTTTGATTTTGTTCATAAACGAATCTTTGCTGCCAAGAAAAACTCCTCTTAATCTTTTAAACAACAGAGAAATCAACATAGCTTGGCGTCCCTGTCGTGTTACCCTCAAAAACAACATTATCAGAAAATCCGAGATATTTTACATAAGCTCTGCTTTTCAATTTCTTACAATCCGCAACACACTCTTTTAACAGGTCATTTTCGTGAAAAGTAGCCCAAATAAAATGATATTGCTGCACATTTCGGCTTCTATTAAGTTCTGCATGAATAATTGATTTTAGAGCAGCTTCCTCACCTTTTTTGGCTGCTGGAAAACGAAGATATTCATACTTAATCTCTTCTCCAATTCTAGGAACAGGAGGCAACTTAACAATTGGACGGAGAATTGCAAGAACACCCTTAATAAATCTAAGGGAAAAAGCGAGTTTCAACACGATATTTTTTCTAATAGAGGATTGATCCCAAAATGCTGCACAAGCATTTTTCTCTGCAATTATAAAATTATCAATTTTGAAAGACGGGGTTCTTGAGGTTTCGCGCTCAAGCCATTCTCTTGAAAAAAGAGGTGTTCCATTGTGATTTTCGTAGGTTTTCTGGAGAAGCTCAACAATAGTATCTATATCAGCTTCAGTTGCTTTTCTCAAAAAATAATCGGATGAAACTTTATAGTTTTTTATAGGAAGAAGCTGAAATGACTCAGCATACCCAGCATTTGTCTCTTTATTAACCTTGTGGGCATAAAATTCGACAAGCTTTCTTGACCGCTCATTTCCTTCAAGAATAAAACTCTCTCCAATATCAAAAGCACCGCTTTTTGCAATAAGCTTGTTCACATGAGTTAGAAGAGAAAGAGCAAGCATTCCTCTGGCTTGCAGGTGAACCTTTAACTCTCCTACATAAATTTGGTTTACAATTTTACCCTCATAATAGACTTTTCTGTAAACCTCAGCAATGCAGCCATTTATTTTTCCGTCAGAATCAGAGACCCATAATTTGTAATCATCACCCATCAAAGAAATAAGATGAAAAAAATCGGGCGACTGGTCGGAGTAGTATGAAAGCACTCCTTCCTGCGGAGCTGACTTTGATAAATTTAAAAGAGCTGCGTTATCTTCTTTTGTAGCTAATCTTATGCTCATTTTTAATCCTTACTTACAAGTGAAACAACGGTTGCATACTTGTGGGAACCCTCTTTTCTAGGAATATCTTCAACAACTTCCATTTTAACATTAACATGATCACCCAAAATTTCTTTAAATCTGAGATTTATTTTTTCGTAATCAGGACATCCAGGAGCAAAAGTTCTGTTTTTTGCATCATTATGAGAGTGTTCTCTTACAACCAATACTCTGAAATCATTCATAGATTCCTGACGAATCTGAAATTTGTTGATTGTTGGAGTATCCTGCATTGCAAGCGTAAGCTTGAATGGGTGAACAATTCTCTTATCTGGCAATACAATTGAGTCTATTTTCCTACCTTCAATTCTTCTAAGCATCGGAAATGTTTTGGAAAGTCCGCAGGAACATTCTTCGGTTGAAAACTCTGAAATATCGCCCATACCGGAATAGCGGATAACCGGAGTCGCCTTATTAATAAGATCTGTAACAATTATGTTGCCACAATCACCTCTCTTCACAAGCTGTCCGGAATCATCAGCAATTTCAATAATTACCTTATGAGGAACTGTGTGCATTCCTTCATGAAAACAGCATTCAAAAGCAGCAATTCCAACCTCTGTTGCACCGTAAGCATCAAAAACTTCACAGTTAAAAGCTCTCTTTATAACCTCTACGGTAGGCTTAAACAGACTTTCGCCTGAAGTTAATAAAACTTTTGGCTGGTGAATCTGGATATTTTCTTCATGTACTTTAATTGCAATATTTCGAAGAACGCTTGGATAAGAAATTATATAATCAGGTTTGCGGCGGTTAATCTCTTCAATATGTTTTTCAACAGGATCGAGTGCATTTACAATATATTCTTCAGCTTTTTTGAACTCTTTTGCGGTTAGAACCTCCATCGCATCTTCATCAGTAACAAGAATATAAAGACCTTCTCCAAGATTTGCAAGTCTCATGTGTTTTTCGATACAAGGCCTAGTCATTGTGGCAATTTCAAATAATGTTTTTTCCTTGTCATAAAGAACCTTAACCGGGCTGCCGGTTGAACCGGAAGTTCCAAAAAGATGGCAATCTTCCTCTTTCCATCCTTTCGCAATCATATCGTGAGGCCACGCATTTCTGAAATCATCTTTTGAAACAATTGGAAGTTTTTCAATATCTTCAAGAGTCTTAATATCGTCTGGATGAACACCTGCTGCATCCCATTTTTTGCGATAAAGCCCAACATTATTGTAGGCATGATGAATTAACTCTTTCAGCTTTTTTGTCTGGTAAGCCCTCATTTCTTCAGGAGTGGCATGGAAGAGAGATTTCATTGTTTTCAAATTACTCTTAACCGTCATAACCTTAAAAAGCACTCCAACTACTGGAATTTTGTAGAGAAAATTCATTTTACACTCCTTTGTCTGTTGTATACATTTTTACACCGAACTCAATCTGAGAATACTTAAAAAAAAAATCCAGTCAAATGAATTTTTAATTTAAACTGAATTAGTCAAATTTC
>CAZISX010000016.1:0-3483 GCA_964542005.1 uncultured Spirochaetales bacterium | reverse complement strand
GTTAGTGGTTTAAAGCTAATACCTCGGCAAATGTATACTTTGTTACTTTCTCTCAAAAAATCAGAACACTTAGAAATAAAAGCAATGTTTACGCAAAGAATCATAGCAATATTAGTAAATTATTGTTGCAATAGAATCTGTTTCATGCAATAATACAGCACTTTTTGATTGTTTCATTTTTTTGGAGGAATTGACTATGAAAGAAGACAGAGGGTTACTTGGACTAATAGCCTGTAATTCCGGTAAAAACTTTGCAGATTCTATTGCAGGGCATCTTAACAGACTCGTTTCAGAGAAAAAATCAGAACGAGGTTATCGCTATATTGATTCAACTGAAGTTGTTTTTGCAAATGGTGAAATTAAAACATCAATAAACGAGCCTATTCGAGGCATGGATGTTTATGTTGTTCAGCTCATGGATGATCCGCTCTCCAAAAATTCAGTTAATGACAATCTTTTCTCGCTGGCAACAGCTATTAATGCTGCTTTCAACTCTGATGCAGGAAGTGTTACAGCTGTTATTCCGCAGTTCCCGAACTCCAGACAGGAAAGAAGAAAAGGAAGAGAAAGTCTTACAGCTATGATGTGTGCCGCATTTCTTGAAAATTCAGGTGCAAACAGAATACTTACTGTTGATATTCACGCTGAAGCGATTGTCGGATTTTTCAGAAAAGCCCGTTTCGATAACCTTCACGCATCCCGTGAAATTATTGATTATCTTACAAAACATGAACTTGCAAACAACAATACCGTTGTTGTTGCTCCAGATGTAGGCTCAGCAGAAACTGCCCGCTACTATTCCCGCGAAATGAAAAAAGATATGGCAATGATTGTCAAAGAACGCGACTACTCAAAGCCTTCAACAGTTGTTGCAACAAAGCTTGTCGGAACAGTAAAAGACAGAGATGTAATGATAATTGATGACATGATTGCAACCGGCGGAACACTTATCGCTGCTTGCGAAACATTAAAAGATCTTGGCGCAAAAAACATTAATGTTGCGGTATCATTCCCGTTTTTCAACGGAAGCGCAGTTGACAAAATAGACGATGCATACTCCAAAGGGATAATTCAGTCAGTCACAGGAACCAACGCTGTATGGCGCGGCGAACAGTTCAAAAAAGATCATCCTTGGTACAGAGAAATTGATATTACACGCCTTTTTGCAGATGTTATTTTCCGCGTAAATCACATGGAATCAATCTCCGAAATTCTGGATTAAACCTCTTCCAATCAAACTTTTCCTTGAGTCCCAATTAGTTTTTCAGTATCATGCTCCTGATTTTATTTTTTAGGAGTTTTCAGTGAACACAAAATCAAGAGTTGCCCTTTTTTCAACAAATTTTTTAGAATATTCACAGACTTTTATCTTTGATGAAATCCGCTATCACCAGAAATATGAGGTTGAGGTTTTCTCTCACAAAAGAGTTAATGAAAATCGCTTTCAATATAAGCCTCTGAACTTCCTTTCACCTGCGAATACTTTGAAAAACAAAATAGAATCAGCTATTTATGGCATTACAACCTACTCTCCGACATATATGCAAAAAATGAAAGCCGGAAACTTTTCTTTAATCCATGCACATTTTGGCCCTGGAAGTATCTACACGCTTCTTTACCAAAAAGCTCTGCAAATTCCACTGATTACAACTGTTCACGGGTATGATGTGCCGCTTCTTTTAACTAACCGGAAACTTTTGCCCCAGTACTGGCGTTACTGGTGGCGGTCAAAAGCAATGTTTAATCAGACAACAAGATTTCTCGCTGCATCAAATGAGCTTCACGACATGCTTTTAGAGCTTGGTGCGCCACCTGAAAAAGTTAAAATATGGCGTTTGGGTATTGAAATTCCTGAGATAAGCTATCCAACCGACAGAAATAACACAAAAATCATGATGGTTGGCAGGTTTGTTGAGAAGAAGGGTTTTGAGTACGGGATTGAGGCTTTTGGCAAAATAAGCCAGACATTTCAAGATGCTACGCTTCTAATTGCCGGTTCAGGTGAAAGAAGAGAGATTTATGACAGGATAATAGATAAGTACAACATCAAAGAAAAAGTAATATTTCTTGGAGCACTTACTCACAGAGAACTCCTTAAAAAGATGGAGGAAATTGACATTTTCATTGCACCGAGCGTGGTTGCTAAAAATGGAGACAGAGAATCGGGACTGCTTGTAGCAAAAGAGGCAGGCGCAAGATTTGTTCCTGTTATTGGAACTTATCACGGCGGTATTCCTGAAATAATTGATACCGAAAAAACAGGATTTCTTGTTCCTGAAAGAAACAGCGATATTATTGCTGAAAAAATAGCAATTCTTCTAAAAAATCATGAACTTAGACAAATAATGGGCTATGCTGCTCGGGAAAAAATGGAGAAAGAATACAACATTATTGAAAGAATCGGTATTTTAGAAGAGCATTACGACGAAGTTATTAAAGAATTTCAGACTAAATGATTGAATGAAATCAAATTTTCATAGATTTTCCACCTGACTTTACTCTGACCAACAATGTACTAATTAAAAAATATGAAGACAAAGAATTTTTCTCATTTTCCAGCCACACACCGCATAATAGCCTTGTCCGCAACATTGTCATTAATAACTTCAATGCCGCCGGTTTAACACTAAAACCTGACACCAACAGAAAACGAAGGAACAAGAATATATTGAGGAATCCTATAATCATCCTGCTCTTCCACATACTTATCATCCTGATTTTTTACAATACTTTTGTCAACCCAGAATTTACCAAAAGTTATTTCAGGTCTCAGAATAAAAGAAACTTTGTTTTTACTGCCGGTTTCCAGCGAAATTCCAGCTGTTCCTGCCAGACTCCAGCCATTATAAACATGAAAAGTGTCTGAGTCACTAGAACTATCTGCAATGTCCAGGTCAGGTTGAACCATTTTGCCGACAAATCTGAAACCTCTTACTGCTGTGTATATCTGCAAATCTTCTAAAAATCTGTAGGAAGAGACAACTCCGCTAGAAACCTGGTAAAAACCATCCATATCTTCAATTCCCGCTGTTCCTATTAAGGACATCGAAAATCCAGACTCTGTTTTTTTGTTTCCGATTAAATTGTATTTTACATCCCAGATAAAAGGCAAAATCAACCCGGTAGTCCTGAACCCTACATCAAGAGATTCTGTCATGCCATATCTGCCGTAAAAACCGTAGGAAAAGTAATCGTAATATTTGTTGTATGAATTGAGATTTAAGCTTCCATTGTTTTCTTCGGCATCACTTCCGACTGCTCTCATATATTCGGGAGGGAAATAAACAACAGGCCATGCGGCATATCCTCCAAATTCCGAGTTGTTTTTACCCAGAGTTTCTCCTGTCTGAATAAGATTCATGTGTGGAGTACATGATATAAAAACAAAAGACAAAACAATTATAAAAACAAAGGCTTTTTTCACTATCTCCCCCTCTTCTTCCCGCTCTCAAACGGGCATCTCTCCGGATGTTCTGCGCAGTA
>CAZISX010000015.1:50203-51605 GCA_964542005.1 uncultured Spirochaetales bacterium | reverse complement strand
TGAAGGAAGATCGGGTTAGACGCGTGATCTTGCCAATGATTTTAAATGAAATGGCGCAAATTCATCACGATGACAAAGAGTATTGCATTGATTTGGGGCTTATAAAAATGACTCCCGAAGGACTTAAAATTGCAAATAAAATCTATCAGGAAATAGTTCCGCGCGAATTAACAGACTCCCGCCAGGACGATTTTTTAGTCAGATTCAGGCCTGAATGGATTAGCGAAGGGAACAACTTAAACACTGCAAAACTATTTGAAATGTTTACAGAATTTTGGAGAGAAAACTCAGAAATCTGGGCAAGTCATATTGCCGGATACGAAGAGGCTGCGCCTCATTTAGTTTTTCAGGCTTTTTTGCAAAGAGTTGCAAACGGGAGCGGCTTTGTTTACCGCGAATATGGACTCGGAAGGCGGCGGACTGACCTTCTTTTAAAGTGGAAAAACGGAAAAAATGAAGAATTACGGGTTGTTGTCGAGCTCAAGGTCTTAAAGGAAAAAGACAATCTCGAAAAGGTGAAAAAACTAGCACTTGAGCAGACTGCCGAATATGCAAAACGGGTAAAATCTAATGAAAATCATATAGTTATCTTTGACCGTGATGATAAAACCGACTGGCGGGAGAAGCTTTTTACCGAGCTTGCAGAGTTTGACGGTATGAAGTTTAAGATTTGGGGCGTGTGATTTGTAGCGGATTAGGTTATTTTTGTTTTTTGTCGAAGAGAGTAGCGAGATCAAAATATGTCAAATTTCTTAAAAATATTTATCTTACTAATCTCATTTTCAGTTCAATTTTATTCCTGCAGCAAAGAAACTTCAGCCAAAAATTATGGAGATATAGATTCTGTTTCTGAATCTGATTTTGATTTAGAAGAAGAAAAAGAAGACCAAGGCCAAGATCAAGATAATGAAATAATAACAACAGATTCTTGCCAGCCGGATGATTCCGAATCTCTGATTGACGAAGAAACCATTCATTTTCCTGATGAATTGCCGGACACTGATTCTGCCGCTATTCCCAAAAAACTCCACATTATACTTTTTATTGGTGACGGGATGCAAATGGAGCATGAGATTGCTGGAAGCAACTATTTGACAGGCAAACCTGACGCTCTTTCATTTCATGAGTTTCCTTACCATTCCTTTGTTTCAACATGGGACATAACTACCTATAATCGTTACGCAATTTTTGAAAAAAAAGCACTATACAATCTTTATGACTTTGATCCGCTGCTTGGCTACAATCCCAAGCTTGGCGGCGACAAACCATTTCCGCTTACTCAAATTCCAGATGAAAACTACTTTCTGACAAGCCACGATCCGATAAATAATCAATTCGGGAAAAATCTTCCTGCAACAGATTCCGCTGCTGCCGCAACAGCTATTGCAACAGGAACAAAAAC
>CAZISX010000015.1:43714-50193 GCA_964542005.1 uncultured Spirochaetales bacterium | reverse complement strand
AATTATATTTGATCAAAATTATCTCTTTTACAGTTTATAGAAAATTGAATAAATCAAATAGTTTGAGAAAAAAACTATATTTTTTCTGATCTATTTGCTTGAACTTGAATTGTTTGAAGATATTTTAAACAAAAATGACATAAAGTTATTGCAAATGATTATACCGGCTTAATTATTAAATGTTTACAAATGCCCACGTGGCTCACTTTTTCGTATTTAGGCAACGGCGAGGCTATATTGACCGGCACGCCGGGGGTTGGTGAAATTGGGCTTCACGATATTCGCTTGGAGGCGATAACCGACAATGGCAATATTTCATGGCTTTCTGGAGATCCTGAAAATGGCAAACTAACAACAATATCTGAAATTCTCAAAGAAAATCTTGGACTTGCCATAGGCGTTGTTTCAACTGTTGAATTCTCAAACGCAACTCCGGCAGCTTTTGTAAGCCACAATCCGAACAGAAATAATGGCACTGTAATTGCTGACGAAATAATTACTTCAACAATTCCTGAAGTTGTAATTGGTGCTGGGCATCCCAACTATAAAGGCACACTAATTACGCCGCTATATCTTTCAATAAGTTCAGATAGTTACCATTATCTAGCTGATGGACTGAGCGAGTATGTTTTTGTTGAACGAAAACCCGGAAAAGATGGCTCTGCCGCAATTCTTGCCGGAGCAGAAAAAGCTGTAGCTGAAAACAAAAAACTCTTCGGACTTTTTGATGGGAGTAACTTTGATTTTGATGTTCCGTCAAATAATCCGGGCAATCCGCAAATTGAAAAAGGCTCACCTGAAAATCCATCTCTGGCTGATGCGGCAAGTGCTGCTTTAAAAGTTCTTTCGCAAAACCGTAATGGATTTTTCTTAATGATTGAGGCTGGTTCTATTGATAGAGCTAATTCTGACAACAATTTTCCCGACATGGTTGGAGCTGTAAATGATCTTGATTTGGCTGTGAAAAGAGTAAATGAATTTATTGAAAAACCTGATGATGATATTACCTGGGAAAACTCAATAATAATTGTTACCGCAGATCATGCAAACAGCTACATGAGACTTGCAAGAGACAGCAAGGGCTTGATTTTACTTAAAAAAGGAGATATGCCGGAAGATCTGAAAGAATTTGTATCCTACCAGACAACAGGCCATACCAACGAACTTGTAAATATCTATGCAAAAGGAGCTGGAACTTCGCCCGATTCAGCCGCAAATCTATTCAAAAAATATGAAGGAGCTTGGTACCCAGGGACAACTATAATCGACAACACCAACATCTTTCAGGCAATATGCGATTTTGCAGAGATAATTGACTGTAATTTATAAAGCATCAGCCTTTTTTCATAACAAATTCGGAACAATAACTTGATTTGAAAAATGTATTGTGTTAAATTTTGCAAAACAGATATTTAATAGGGGGCATAATGTTTAGAATTAATGTGAGAATGGAAGATGTTATTATGTCTTTATCAAATGTTATTGACATGATAAGTCCTCAAATAATTGGGCATCATAAAAGAGTTGCATACATTGCTTATTCAATTGCTGAAGAGATGAATCTTCCCCAAAAAGATAAGGAAACTATTGTAATTGCAGGATTGCTTCATGATATCGGGGCATTATCTCTGCAGGAGCGAATAGATTTAATGAAGTTTGAATGTACTGATGCAGGGGAACATTGCAGAGCAGGCTATTTTGTTTTAAGAGAATTTCCGCCTTTAAGAGATGCTGCCGATATTATCAGATTTCATCATAATTATTGGAATAACGGAGTCCCTCTAAAACCTGGAGCACCAAGAGTTCCGATACACTCCCACATTCTTCATCTGGCAGATAGAATTGATGTTTTAATCAATGAAAACATGAATATTCTCGCACAGGAGGAAAACATTTATCATTCAATTGAAATTCAGAAAAATAAGATGTTTATGCCGGAAGCTGTTGATGCTTTTAAGGTTGTTAAGTCTAGGGAATCATTCTGGCTTTATATGTCGCCCTACTATATAAATACAAAACTTATGGAAGAGCTTTCCAGATCTTCTGTATCCCTTTCTCTTGATGATGTTCTGAGTTTTTCCAAAATGTTTGGCTATCTTATTGATTTTAAAAGCAGATTTACCGCTACCCATTCATCAGGGGTTTCAGCTGTTGCTGTTGAGATTGCTAAGTTAATGAATTTTGCAGATGATGAAATAAAAATGATAGAAGTTGCCGGAAATCTTCATGATATTGGCAAGCTCGCTGTTCCAACTGAAATACTTGAAAAACCAACTTCTCTTGATTTTTATGAATTCAGCTCTATAAGGAGTCACACCTTTCACACATACAACATACTTAAACCGTTGAAAGGGTTTGAAATTATTAATGAATGGGCTAGCTACCACCATGAGGGACTAACAGGAAGCGGCTATCCTTTTCATATAAAAGGGGAGAATATTAATCTTGGATCAAGGATTATTACAGTTGCTGATATTTTCACAGCGTTAACCGAGGAAAGGCCATATAGAAAAGGAATGGCAGAAGCAGAGGTTGACCGTATTTTTGTCTCATTCATAATTGCTGGTCATGTTGATCAGAAGGTCTATGATGTTTTAAAGGAAAATTTTGAAAAAATCGATGCAGCTCGCAGAGTTGCTCAGGAAAATGCTCAGATAAAATATAGTGAGTTTAGAAATGCTATTTCAACAACATAATAAAATTGTTATAGTTTTTTTGTTGTTATGCTCTTTAATTCTGACAGCAAGCGAAGGAGAGGAGACACTTGGAAAAGGTGATTTTTACAAAGCAGCTAATTTCTATGAGAGTGAATTTTCAAAAACCAATCAGGAGGAATATCTTCTTGAATCTGCTCAAATTTATTTTGATTTAGGGGAATATTTAAAAGCTGCACAGCTCTATGAAAAACACGGTTTTTTCATTAAAAGCGATATTTCTCTTGCTTCATTGTTAAAAGCCTCTTCTTTATATTTAAAGATTGGTCTTAATTTAAAAGCTCTAAATATTTATGACAATTTTCTGAAAAAATACAGGAAAAAACTTTTGCCAGAAAATGTGGGAATTCTTCTTCTTGAAACCGGAAAAATCTACCACTATTCAGAAAAAAATTATACTAAAGCTGATTCGTTTTATAAGGAAGCAGAGGGTATTTTAAAAAATATCAACAAAGAGTTATATGCTGAGATTTTATTTAGAAAGGCTGAGATTGAATTCTTTAAATACCTTGAATTTATTGCAAAATCATCAGAAAAAGTCTGTACAGCAGAGCTTGGTAAAAATATTGAGCTCAATAACAGGTTGGATAAATTTTATGGAGAATCAGCAGAGTTTGCCTCTCCTGAAATAAAGATTAAAGCACTATATAAACGAGCAATGATTTACTCTTATTTTGCGGTTTCTGCCTGCGGGAAAAGAGATTTTTTTTCAGAGAAAGGAGAAGAGGTGCTTTTGAAAATGCTGCTTCTTTCTGAAAAAGATGTGGTTTTTAATTCTGCTGTTAATTTTCTTGAGAAAGCTCTTGCTATTGCTGAAAAATCAAAAATTAAAAATAATGATACCGATATGATTCTTAAAACGCTTTCTTTTGTAAAACCTGAAAAATATCAATATCTTAACTCTGATATTATACCTAGCCCTGAATTTAGTGATATTGAAGGTATGAAAAGCCTGCCTCTTGTAAAATATGAGGATACAATACTTAGCGAAGAACCTGAAAATGAAGAGGCATCTTTAATGCTTGCGGTAAGTTATCTATCAAAAAACTCATTTAATCCGGCTCAATTTATTCTGGCAAAAGCCTTTGTCTGGAGTAACGAGGAGCTAAAGCAAAGAGCGATAAAGTATCTTTCATATTCTTACTATCTTCAAAGAGAATATAAAAAAGTGCTTGAAACACTTGATTTTATTAACAATTCTTCCGACAAAGAACTTTTGATTTTGAAAGGAATTTCCTATCTTGCATTAAATGATATAGATAATGCTATAATTTATCTTGAAAAATCTGTTGCTCTTTTTAGTGATGTCGAGCTTTCTGTTGCGCTTTCTTCTGCTTACAAAAAAAACGGAAATTATAAAAAAAGTGCTGCGTTGCTTGAAAAAATATTGATGGATAGTTCTTTAAAAAATGAAATAAAATCAATTTGTTACTACAATTTAGGTGTGACTTATCTTGATTTTCCGGTAAGTCAGAATCGTTATGATATGGCTGTAAAATATTTTAATGAATATCTGAAATTAGTGCCGCTCAAAGAGTTGGAAAGTGTGGTTTCTCTTTATATTCTTTATGCGAGAATTCAAAAAGGAATTATGCTTTCAACAACAAATATGGTTCAAGAGACAGTTTCTTTAGAAGATAAAAAGAATAAAGAAATTCAAAAAAAGAGGGAAATGCTCATCAGTTGTTACCGCAAAGCTAAAAATTATAATCCTTATTTAAAGGGAAAAATTTTACTTGAAGTTTTTATTGGTAAAGAGGGCGAGGTGTTGTCTGCTTCAATAACTGAAGATAGCCTGAAAAATGAGGATGTAAACAACTGTGTTCTTCAAAAAATTCAAAAAATAAAGTTTGAAAGAGAGTCAATTGCCTCTCCAAAAATAGTTTTCCCTGTTCTTTTTTATTAATGTATTGAAATTGTTGACTAAAATCATCTAATATCTTATTTTATGCAAATTTCTTGCCCGACTATTTTTTTTCATATATAATGCCGGTAATTATATGGGTGGATCGTTGTGAAATTACGCTTAGAACAGAATTTAAAGCAAATTCAAACAATAAACATGACGCAGGAAATGCGTCTTGGTATTGAACTTCTTCAAAAAAACATGCTTGATCTCCGCGAATTTCTTATTGAAGAGGTTGCATCAAATCCATTTCTTGAGGTTGAAGATTGGGGTGATGATTCTGGTGATGAATACAACCATATTTCAGAAGGTGATTCAGACAAAAAAACTGATAATGATTTTGAATCTGAGCCGGAAAAAACCGATGATATGAAGCTGGAGGGTAATTTCAGTGATCTTATTGCTGAATTTGACTGGAACAGCTACAAGGATAACAGCGGAAATAGTTTTGGCGATACCCATGTCAGGAAGAAAAATGATTATGATGATTCCGAATTTTCTTTTGAAAATGTTCTGGCATCAGAGGTTTCTCTCCCCGAAAAACTTGATGTTGAAATTGCTTCCAGAAATCTTCCTGAGCATATAAAAGAGATTATGGTTTATATGGCCTACAACCTTGATTCTATGGGCTTTTTAAGAGAATCTGATTCTGATATTGCTGAAATGATTGGTGTTTCTGAGGCTGATGTTACAATCGCAAGAGATGCTGTCAAAAGGCTTGATCCTGAGGGAATCGGCTGTGAATCGTTTAAGGATTACCTTAAATTTATGTGTTCAGACCCGGACAGACTTAATGTTGATGATGATCTTTTTGATCTTGTCCAGAAGTTTGTATCTTCTGACGAACTCCTTGATATGTTAGCAAATAAAGATTACGAAAAACTGTGCCATAAACTCTCTTTTTCCAGAGATGATTTTGTAGAGCTTATCTCTGTAATCAAGAAAATTCCGCCATTTCCTTCTTTTGGATTTGACAATTTTGTTGCACACACAGTTGCGCCTGATTTGAGGGTTCATCTTATTAACGGCGAAGTTGTTATTGAGATGGAACACAAGTTTATTCCGACTGTCAAAATAAACAGCGAAGCTTTCGAGGAGCAGATAAAAAAAATACAAGACAAGGATAAAAAAGAGTTTTTAAGAGAAAGATACCGCGCCGCAAAATGGCTTATGGATAGTCTTTCTGAGCGAAATCAGACTCTTTATCAGGTTGCCAGCAGTATTTTTAATTTTCAGAAATCTTTTATTGAGTTTGGAGAGGAATTTTTAAAATCGCTTACACTGAAAGATGTTGCTGAAGATATTGAGCGGCATCAAAGTACGATAAGCAGGCTTACAAATGGCAAATATGCAGCCACTCCTCACGGAATTTATGAGCTGAAATATTTCTTTGTAAAGAAGATAAATGAGAACCTTCCAACAACAAATAAGCATGTTGAAACAAAAATACTTGAAATAATTGAAAAAGAAGATAAACAGAATCCGTACAACGATGAAGACATTGCTGCAATGCTTAGTCGTGAAGGGATAGATATTGCGAGACGAACTGTTGCTAAATACCGGATGAAGATGAAAATTTTGTCGGCACGGGATCGTAAAAGGGATTATGAGTTTTCTCTCGGAGGTTAAATTTGTGTAAAATAATTGATTATATTAGCAGCCCGCTGGTTGCTGGCAGAATAACCTGTTTGGACAGAACAGCTCTAATTAATCATCTGGCTCTTATGGTTGAAAAACATAAGGGATTGAATTCACAGAAAATTAAAGATGCTATTATGGAACGGGAAAAATATGGAACAACAGGCATAGGAAATGGCGTTGCAATTCCTCACGGCAGGATAAAAGGAATCAAGGATATT
>CAZISX010000015.1:35534-43704 GCA_964542005.1 uncultured Spirochaetales bacterium | reverse complement strand
GTCTTTATGCTGATTGTTCCAGAAGGCAACAATCTTGTTTATCTAAAGCTTCTTTCCCAAATTTCAATAATGTGTAATGACAAACATCTCAGGTCTAAACTTATAGACGCAAAAACAGCAGAGGAACTGATTGAAATTATTAGGAGTTCAGATTAATGCCGTCAAATGGTTCTGTTTTTTTAAAAAGACTTCTGGATAATCCTGAGTTAAAGTTGACTCTTGAAAACATGAGTGATGAAATTGTTTCAAAGATAGAGTTAACAGAAAGCAGGGTTCAGATTGTAGGTCTTTCAATCGCAGGCTTTACTGCCCATCTTTACAACACACGAATCCAGCTTTTTGGTAAAAGCGAGATAGATTATCTAAATACGCTCGATTTTGATACGCAAAAAGTTATGACAGATATTTTTCTTAAGGAAAAACCTGTTGCTGTTGTTTTTACCTATCCTGTTTTGCCTCCCGAATATTTTATTGAAATTGCCGGAAAATACGGGATTCCTATTTTTTCCACAAAAATGACCTCAACAGTTTTTATTGATTATATTAAGGATTATCTGAATCGGCTACTTGCTCTTGTAACCACATTGCACGCCCAGCTTATTGATGTCTATGGTGTTGGAATGCTTATTATGGGAGAAAGCGGTATCGGAAAAAGTGAAACAAGTATGGAGCTTGTTATGAGGGGACACAAACTTATTGCAGATGATGTTGTTGAGGTAAAATATATTCCTCCAGATCATCTTGTTGGCTCTTCAAATGAGCTTATGAGAAATCTCATGGAAATCAGAGGTGTTGGACTTGTTGATCTTCAGCGGATGTTTGGCGTAACCTCTGTTTTGCCTGAAAAGGATATTGATCTTGTTGTAAAGCTTGTCCTCTGGGAAGATGATCACCATTTTGAATACGAAAGAATTGGCAGTACAACAAAATATTACGATATTTTCGGGGTTGAAAAACCTTATTATGTAATTCCTGTCCGTCAGGGAAGTAACCTGAGCTCAATTATGGAAGTTATTTCAAGAGATTATCTCCTGAAAAAACAGGGAATTAATGCAGCGAAAGAATTTGAAAACAAGCTAGATAAAAGACTTACGGAACTTGGGGGGGATTAATGTATTCTTTTGTATTTGTAACTCATGGTAAGCTTGGTGAAGCTCTTATTCATACTGCGGAATTTATAATGAAGCAGGATATGACAGAGCGGGCAAAAGTTTTTTCTGTTGATTATTCAATGCTTTCAGATATGAACAAACTTCAGGAAGAGATAAGTCTGACTGTTGATGCTATGCTTGCTAAAAACCATAAAGTAGTTGTTTTTGTTGATCTTTTTGGAGGCAGCCCATCTAATCTGGCGTTTACCCTTGCTAAAAAGGAAAATGTTGACATTATTTCCGGAGCAAACCTTCCAATGGTTATTCAGACATTTGAAAAAATGGATTCAGATCAGGATATTACAGAATTTATTTCCTCAGTTGTACAGTGCGGCAGTGAAAGTATTGTGAGTGCAAAAAAACTTCTTTTGGCAAGAGAGAAAAAGTAAATGGAACAAGAGGTTAAAGTTATTAATAAACTCGGTCTTCATGCAAGAGCAGCAAGTCTTTTTGCTAAAGAATCTGAAAAATATAAGTCTAAAGTTGAACTTGAAAAAGACGGTGTTCGAATTAATGCAAAAAGCATTATGGGAATATTAATGCTTGCTGCCCCGATTGGTTCAACTTTGAAAATAATAGTAAACGGCACAGATGAATCTGAATGTATTCAAGCTCTTGTCGGACTTGTAAACAATAAATTTAATGAAGAGATCTAGCTGTGATAAAAATTCAAAATAGTCGAACCTCATTGCGGGGAGAAAAAATTGTTCCCGGAATTGGAATTGGAAAACTCTTTTTTATAGACAAAGATTTTTCACTTATTCCCCATTCTCATTTGCGCGGCGGCTTAAAAGCCAGGCACGAGGAGGTTGCGAGGTTTACAGAGACGGTTCTTGACGCTGAAAAAGAAATCGTTGAAATAATGGAAAGAGAGGCTCTTCCTGCAGAAGCTCAATCAATTCTTGAAGTTCACAGAATGATGCTTGTTGATCCAATGCTTCTTGAAAAAATAACTAACGAAATTGTTGAAAACGGCATCAATTCAGAATGGGCTGTCCTCAATGTTTTCGAGGAAATATCACAATTCCTTTTAAAAAGCGGTGGCGACTACTACATAAGAGCAAAAATTGCAGATCTTGAAGTTATAAAAGACAAGCTGCTCTCTTTTCTTCTTGGTGAAAATGGTTATTCAGGCTATATAAAAAATCTTCCGGAAGAGGATTTTGTCCTCTGTGCTCACACACTTACAATTTCAGACCTCAGTTCTTTAGCAAAAAATGAATTTATAAGAGGTATTGTTCTTGAAATTCCAGGTGGAGTTAGCCATCTTTCAGTTGTTCTCCGTTCTCTTGGAATTCCTTCAGTTTTAAGTGTTGACAATCTTCTTGAACAGGCAAGATATGCCCAGGAAATTATTGTTGATGCAGTAAATGCTGAGGTAATCATAAATCCCGAATCTATTGAAAAAAATATATTTTATGAACGGAAAAAAAGCTATGACGAATACTTTAGCCGCTTTCTTGAAGATGTAGACAAACCTGCTTTTTCTAAGGACGGATATGAAGTTATGGTTGGTGCTAATATTGAATCAGAAGATGAGATCGAGCTTGTAAAAAAATATGGTGCTGATTTTATTGGTCTTTTTAGAACAGAGCTTATGTTTCTTGAAAGTGAAAAAATCCCGACAGAAGAAGAGCATTATAGTATTTATTATGAAGTTCTTCATAGAGCATTACCTATGTCTGTCACAATCAGGGTTTTTGATTTTGGTGGAGACAAAGAGGGAAACATAGAAAATACAGGCTCTTTCGGTCTTCGCGGCATCCGCTTCTGTTTTAACTATCCTGAGATATTTATTCCGCAATTACGAGCACTTATACGAGCAGCTTCGCTTGGAAATTTGAAAATACTTCTTCCTTTTATAAGTTCTGTCTGTGAAATTAGGCAGTTTCGCGCAATGCTTAAAGAACACGCTACCGAGATGGGGCTTCTGGAAAATATTGAAAAAATTAAAGTCGGCGCAATGATTGAGCTTCCTTCTGCTCTTTTTATAGCAGAATTTCTAGCTAGAGAGGTCGATTTTTTTAGTGTTGGAACAAACGATTTAATTCAGTATCTCATGGCTGTTGAGAGAAAAGATAAGAGTCTTTCTCAATATTTTTCCCATTTTCATCCGGCAGTTATTCGCTCAATCTATAATCTTAGCCAGATAGCCAGAAACCATAAAATAGAGCTTAGCATTTGCGGCGAAATGGGCGGAGATCCCTATTTTGCCCTTCTTTTTATGGGGATGGGGATAAAATCACTTTCAATGGCTTCTCTATCTATTCCAATTATTAAAAAAATTGTAAAAAGCGGCTACTATTCTGAAGGGAAAGAGCTTATGCACCGGGTTATGATGGTTACAACCCAGGTTGAGCTCAAAGAGATTCTAAAAAATGTTATGAATGATAAGTACCCGAATATATTTAAAAAAGTTTGGTTTAACGATTAGTTGGAGGTGTTTATGATTTTGAAGTCTTTAGATGCTATTTTTGAGCTTGCGAAAGCAAAAACAACAAGAAGAATTGCAGTTGCAGCTGCGGCTGATGAGCCTGTTTTGGAGGCAATTAATAATGCAATGAAAGCTGGCATTGTAAATCCTATTCTTGTCGGCGATAAAAAAGCTGTTGAAGAAATCGCAAAGAAAATTGGATTTAATCTTGAAGGTGTTGAAATCGTTGATGAAAAAGACCCTGCAAAAGCGTCAAGAATTGCGGTTTCCTATGTTCGTGAAGGCAAAGCAGAAATTCTTATGAAAGGTCTTGTCGGAACTGCTGATTTATTAAGAGCTGTTCTTGACAAAGAAACAGGAATCAAAAAAAGCGGCACAATGAGCCATGTTGCGTTTTTTGAATCACCTTACTATCACAAACTTATTTGTGTTACAGATGCAGCAATGAATGTTGCGCCTGAATTCAAAGAAAAGGTTGAAATTGTTAAAAATGCGGCTGATGTTTATAAAAAACTCAACCTCGATACCCCAAAAGTTGCAGTTATTGCAGCTGTTGAAGTTGTAAATGACAAAATGGAAGCAACAGTTCACGCAGCTATGCTCACCATGATGAATAAACGAGGCCAGATTAAAAACTGCATTATTGACGGCCCTTTTGCGCTTGATAACGCTGTTTCAAAAGAAGCGTGTGAGCACAAAGGTATTGTTACAGAAGTTGGCGGCGATGCAGATATTATTATGTGCCCTGACATTGAGGCTGGAAACGCGCTTTACAAATCACTTAATTTCTTAGGCGGAGCAACAGCTGCAGCAGTTATTATGGGAGCAAAAGTTCCGATAGTTCTTACATCAAGAGCAGATACAGATAAAAGTAAACTCATGTCTATCGCACTTGCTGCGGCAATGGAATAATTTTTTTTAAAACGGAGGAATTATGAGAATTTTAGCAATAAATCCAGGCTCAACATCAACCAAAATTTCTGTTTTTGATGACCATAAAGATGTTTTTACAAAAAATATAAAGCACACAGTTGAAGAACTTGCAGGCTTTAAAAAAATCATTGATCAGTATGATTTCAGAAAAGCAATTATTGTCAAAGAGCTTGGACTTGCAGGTGTCGAGCTGAATTCTATCAATGTTGTTGTAGGCCGCGGAGGTCTTATTAAACCAATTTCCGGTGGTGTTTACAATGTCAATGAAGCTATGATAAGAGATCTTCATGCAGAAGTTATGGGCTCACATCCATGTAACCTCGGCGGAATTCTTGCTTCTGAAATTGCTAAGGAAATTGGTCAAAATATAGCTTCATACATAGTTGATCCTGTTGTTGTTGACGAGCTTGAGCCTGTTGCCAGACTTTCAGGTATGCCTGAACTTCCTAGAAAAAGTATTTTCCATGCACTCAATCAGAAAGCTGTTGCCAGAAGATATGCAAGAGAGCACGGTGTAAAATACGAAGATTTGAACCTGATAATTGCTCATCTTGGTGGCGGAGTTACTGTTGGTGCTCACAGAAAAGGTCGCGTTATTGATGTAAATAACGGTCTTGATGGTGAAGGTCCTTTTTCTCCTGAAAGAAGCGGCGGCATTCCATCTGGCGATCTTGCAAAATTCTGTTTTTCCGGCAAATATACACTTGATGAAATAAAGAAAAAAATTGTAGGCCAGGGCGGTCTTGTTGCATATCTTGGCACAAACAGTGCTTATGATGTTGAAATGAGAGTTATTGCCGGCGATAAAGAAGCTGAGTCTGTTTATCGCGCTATGGCATATCAGATATCAAAAGATATTGGCGCAATGGCAACTGTTCTTGATGGCCATGTTGACGGAATTCTTCTGACTGGCGGCGTTGCTTACGATAAAATGTTCTGCAAATGGATAGAGGAAAAAGTAAAATTCATTGCTCCTGTGAAAGTATATCCAGGAGAAGATGAGATGCAGGCTCTGGCAGAAGGTGTTTACTATGCTCTTAAAGGCGAAATGGAAATAAAAGAATATAAATAAGGGGTTATGAACTCTTTTCTACAAAAAAAAATAGAGGGGCTTTGTCCCCTCTTTCTTTTTATCTTTATGCTGGGGTGCACCTCTTTTTCAGGGGAATTGCAGGGAAAAAAAGAGCATAAAGAGCCCTCTTTTTCCTCTTTTGAAACCTGTTTTTATCTTATGAATCTCCCTAAAAATATTAAGGAAAAAGATATTGAAGAAACCGCAGCAGTCTTTAAGATAGCTGCTTATAAAAAAAATTCCGCAGCAATAACAGGCAGACAGATAACAGACAAAAAAATCTGTTTTTTTTCTGATAAAGAGTTTGTTTTTGAAGATTTAGAGTATTTGACAGAAAATTCAAATGCCTACTATCTTTTAACTGCATTTTTTAAAGAAGACAACAGCAGTTTCTACGGAATTACAAATGGAACTTTTGTAAAGAAAAAAGACAACACGCCTCTATCTGCAAAACTTCCTGAAATTAAAACTATTTCAGAAGGGGTTGAGATAAAAGGAAATGCTAAAAAAATTGTCTATTTTCATAATTATTTAAAGCTGATAAAGATTAATCACAAGTTTGGAATTAACAATGGAAAGCTCTATATTTCTGTAGAAAGAAGCGAGGAGCCGAGATATTTGCTGGTGCCTTATTTGTGGGAATATTTTGTTGAGAAAAAATCATCTCTTTTTGCTGGCGATTATGCGATTTTGGAAATGCTTAAAGATGAAAAAGGGGAAATCAGAATTCTTGTTCCAGACTGGAAAAAAGAATCGCTTCAGATTACCCCGAGTTCAACAAACAGAATTGAAATCCGCCATTCAATCCTTAATCTTCCTTTTAGAGAAGAGCATATTGTCAGATTTTTTCATACATTGAAGGATAATTATCAAAATAGTCAATCATGTTACGCATACTATTCGCCTCAATATTGTGGCGCAGACATTAATGTGAGAGTCAATCTTTTTTCATCAGAAATTGAGTTTTCTAGCTACACGGAAATATCACCTGAAATGCTTTTTGTCTGGGTTTTGACCTCGTCAGAAGGTGATACCGGTTACTCTGATGAACTTTATGCCAATATTTTAGCTCTCAAAATTGCCAGAAAATTATTTACAAATGCACCATCTTTCCTTGGAGGAAGCAGACTTTTTGCCAAAGCTGAAGCGCTTCCTTCCGAAGAAATAAGAAAATATATTCTAAAAAAAGAATACATATCTGTTTTTGGAAAATTTGACAGCTCAATCTACAGTTATCAGCCTGAATTGTTTTCAGAGTCCACAACAGTCCTTCCAATAGAAAGAGTTTCATCTTTTAAAGCTTTATATGGAATGCCTGAAAGTGCCGAAAACAGTATTGTTTCAATAGTTATCCGCTCTAAAAAGGCAAAAGAAGAGCTGGAAAAAACAAAAGAAATTCTTAAATTGGAGGGCTTTGATAACATAATTCTGGAACTTTATGAAAAGATTGATGAAAACGATTCGTGGAGCAGTCTTTCCATTTCAATTCCAGTAAAAGAAGAGCACAAAATTATGACTCTGTTTGATGGTGCAATCTCAAAAACAATTTCAGGCGTTGCATCTATTGGAGCTGTCAGAATTTCCAAAAACGAAGAGTAATTTCGTGATTTTACAGAAATCTTTACTATTAAAAAAAAGTGGTTATATTCAGACCAGCTTTTTATATCCTACGGAGGAATTTATGCAAAAAGCTGTTGTTGTTTTATTTTTTCTTTTTTTTGCTCTTAACTTAAGTGCGTTTACAACCGGAACGCTGAGTGCTCCGGCGAAAGGAACCTTTTATATTCCTGTCAGCGGTTTTTATCTTGATAACAATGCTGAAGATATTACAATCGGTTCGCAGCTTGGAGTGGTTTATGGTTTGGGGCTTGGCTGCTCACTTGATTTTGAGTGGATGCACCCGTTTAAACAAGAAGTCATGTCTGACGATGCTTTTATGTTAAATTTCCGAAAAGACTTCTCTTTTGATCCAAAAAGCAGATTTGGTCTCTTTATCTCAGGCGGTGGCGGACGAATTGACAATGATGCAAATGACTGGTTTTTTCCCCTTCGGGCAGGTTTTCGCGCAACATTTCCAGCAGCAATTATTGGCGGCGGAATTTCCGGATTAATTGATTTATCTGAGAAAAACAGCGGAACAGCATGGGGATCAATTGAATTTTATCTTACAAAACATGCTATTTTAAGAGTTGAGTATGACTATTTTATTTTTGATGATATAGGCTTTAATCAGATGGTTTATGCAGGATTTATCTTCAGAATATGAAAATACATTCCTCTTTCTACTCAATTCAGGGCGAAGGTTTTTTTGCCGGAATTCCCACTTATTTTGTCAGGTGTTATGGGTGCAATTTGAGATGCAGTTACTGTGATGCTGCGGCTGCTGTTCTCGGTGAAAAATGGTCAGAGAAAACAGTTTCTGAAATTGCTGAAGAAATCCTAAATAATAGCGCAAAACATGTTCTAATTACTGGCGGAGAGCCCTTGATTCAACACGAAGCGTTGTTCCAACTTATTGAATTGATTAGAGATAAAAAGATTATTTCAATTGAAACAAATGGCTCTTTGTCTATTAAACAA
>CAZISX010000015.1:34090-35489 GCA_964542005.1 uncultured Spirochaetales bacterium | reverse complement strand
GAGAAACTCTTTTCCTGAAATCTATTTTTCTCTTGACTGGAAAACTCCTTCAAGCGGATGCACCGATTTTTGTATAGAAAATCTTGATTATATTGGTGATTTTGGCTGGATAAAGTTTGTTGCCGGAACACTTGATGACCTCGAATTTTTTACCGAAAAATATCATCTCTTCAAAGATAAAAACATTCCGCTCATTATAAGCCCGGTTTTCGAGAAAGGAACTGATTGGTTTAGGCATGTTGCTGAATTTATTAATAAAAACTATTGCGAAGGCGATGTAAGACTTCAGCTCCAACTTCATAAAATTATTGGAGTAGAATAATGCAAAGACTTCTAAACAACAACATAAGTCCAGCGAAATTATTAACTATTTCGTTTGTTTTAGTTATTATTGCGGGAACTTTGATTTTAAAACTTCCTATCTCTACCTACAATGGCATTTCATGGATAGATTCTCTTTTTACAGTAACTTCCGCAGTATGCGTGACAGGACTTGCAGCAATTGACACTCCTTCCAATTTTACCTTATTTGGTCAGTTTGCGATAATGATGCTTATTCAGGTTGGCGGGCTTGGGATTATGACTTTCTCTGTATTTTTTGTCTGGTTTTTGAGGCAGAAACTTTCCCTTTCAAACAGAATGTATATCGAATACAGTTTTTTGCAGGGTGAAACAAAGTTTAAACTAAGAAAGTTCCTGATTTTCCTTGTTTTATTTACTTTTATTACAGAATTTATCGGTGCTCTTGGATTCTTTTTTGCATTTGATGAACCTGAAATCGGGCGAAGAATCTGGTTTTCAATTTTTCATGCAGTTTCTGCATTCTGCAATGCCGGATTTTCACTTTACTCAGATAATTTAATGAGTTATCATAATTCTTACGCAGTAAATATTATAACAATGTTGCTTATTGTTTTTGGCGGTCTGGGATTTCTTGTTATCTATGAACTCAAAAATAAAATCGCGATAGTGCTTGGAATAAAGAAAAAATTTTATCAAAGACCTATTCTTTCTTTGCATACCTGGACAGTTCTTCACACCACATTTTTTCTGATTTTCGGTGGTGGATTTTTTCTCTATTTTATTCAATATTTTGGCGGAGTTAAGCTTACATTTCTCGAAGCTCTTTTCCAGTCTGTTACAGCAAGAACTGCAGGATTTAACACAGTTGATATAGCAAATCTTGCGCCAGGTTCGATTATGATTTTGATTTTTCTCATGTTTGTCGGCGGTTCGCCAGGTTCATGCGCAGGAGGAATCAAGACAACTACATTTGCTGTTTTTATATTTATGATGGTTATGAGCCGCAACAACTTTGAAGATGTAACAGCCAGGAACAGGTCAATACCAAAAAATATAATATTTCAGGCATTGCTAGTGTTTTTCTTTTCTTTTGGAA
>CAZISX010000015.1:13082-34080 GCA_964542005.1 uncultured Spirochaetales bacterium | reverse complement strand
TTTTATTTCTATCCTTTTACTCACACTTTCCAATCCGCAATCCTCGTTTATTCAGCTTGCCTTTGAATCTGTTTCAGCTTTTGGTAC
The DNA here is from genome assembly GCA_964542005.1 of uncultured Spirochaetales bacterium. Lineage (GTDB taxonomy): Bacteria > UBP6 > UBA1177 > UBA1177 > CALOFP01 > CAZISX01. The sequence goes on along the minus strand of CAZISX010000015.1, from coordinate 33,993 downwards.
GGTTGGTTTATCAATGAATCTTACACCAACACTGACCGATTTTTCAAAAATTGTAATAATATTAACAATGTTTATTGGTAGAGTCGGCTCACTTACGCTGTTTACAATTTTTCTTGAGAGAAAACCGCTTAAAATTAAATATGCAGAAGAACGAATACTTATCGGGTAGGAGGAAATTATGGCACGAAAAACCGGAGTAGTTTTAGGACTTGGAGAATTTGGTCTGCATCTGGCAAAATCGCTTTCTGCAGATGGTTGTGATGTTATTGCTGTAGATATGGATTCCAACAAAATAGATAATGTAAAAGATTATATTGCAAAAGCTGTTGTTGCAGACATCCGTTCAAAAATGGTTTTACAAACAGTTATGCCGATGGAAGCTGACTTTGTGGTTGTTGCTGTAGGCCAGATTGAAGCAAGCCTTATCTCGACACTTTACCTCAAAGAAATCAGTTTTAAACACATTATCGTAAAAGCTGTTAATGATGAACATGAAAGAATCCTTAGACTTATCGGGATTAAAGATATTGTTTTTCCCGAAAAAGATATGGCAGCAAGGCTTTCCGCAAAACTTGTTGCAAGCAACATGCTTGATTATCTCCCACTTACCGATGATTACTCAATTGCAGAGGTTGCTCCAAACTTTGAAATGGAAGGAAATACCCTTGCACAGCTTGGATTTAGAAAAAAATATGATCTTATAATTATTGCGATTAAAGAACTTGTGCCAGCCAGAATGGTCTTTATGCCTCAGCCCGATTTTATTATCAAAATGTCTGATGTTCTTGTTGTTTTAGGCAGCAAGGAAAGTATCACAAAATATAATTCCAAACGATAAGATATTTTGTTTTTTCACTAAATTTTCGGTATAAAAGTAGAGCTACTAATTTTAAGGTGATGTTATGAAAAAGATTTTTGTTCTGATTTTTGTATTATTCTCATTTTTTCTTTGCGGAATTGAAAAAAACAGCGTTTCTCCAATTGAGCAGCTCAAAATTACAGAGGGCACAAAGGACGATGCCATGAAAGTTGTTGAAAACAATAGTGAATCAGGCAATACATTCCTTAGAACTGTTGCTAGAGATGCAGATATAAAAAATCCTCTTTTCCACCATCTTGCAGCAAGAATGAGGGCAACCTTAAAGGTTATTCCCGGTGTCGGAATAGCGGCCACGCAGGTTGGAATAGATCGAAGAATTGTTATTGTTCAGCGGATGGACAAAGCAGACAAACCTTTTGAGGTTTACTTTAATCCTGAAATTACAGAGTATTCCAAAGAGGTTTTAGAAGGCTGGGAAGGGTGTCTTTCAATTCCTGCAGGATTCGGAAAGGTGAAAAGACCAATCTCAATAACAATTGCCTACGATACAGAAAAAGGGCGGAAAACCGAAAAAATTGAAGGATTTACAGCTGTAATTTTTCAGCATGAGATAGATCATCTTCTCGGCAAACTTTTTGTTGACAGAAAAGAGCCTGGGGATTTGATGCCAAAAGAAAAATATTATGAAATGCGTAAAAAGGAAAAAGAAGCCAAAGAAAAGAATCTTGAGCAGAAAACTCAGGAAAATAAAGAAGTTGGAGGAAAAAAATGAAAGTTGTTCTTGCTGGATACAATGTTGATGCAGATATAATTTCGGAGCTTAAACAAAAAGCTGGCTGGAGCGAAAACAATGTAACACCGGAAACGCTAAGTGCTGCCTATGCCAGAATTTCAAGAGACCCGGATGATATTACAAAATTAAGGGAATTTTCCCGCAAAGAGGTTGATAAATCAAGAAAGTCCAATGAAACAATTATTTTCGGGCTTGGTCACGCATCAGTAGCAGAGCACGCTGTTTTTAATTTTGATATTATCGGTCTTTCAAGACTTGCAGTTGAAGAAGTTCAGCGGTTCAGGCTTGCTAGTTTTACAGAAAAATCACAGAGATACATTACTCTTGACGCTGATTTTATTGTGCCTGAAAAAATTGCAGCAGAAGGTCTTGAAAAGAAATTTGTTTCAGTTGTCAACCTTCAGAATCGCGCTTATGAGACACTTTACGAAGGATTAAAATCCCATCTTTTTAAAAAACATGCAGCACTTATTGAAACTCCGGCAGGAGCAAGAACTGTTGATGGCTGGGCAAAAGAAGATGCAAGATATGCAGTTTCTCTTGCTACAAAATCGCAGTTTGGCATGACTATAAATGCAAGAGAGCTTGAACATGTTCTTAAAAAATTTGCGTGCAGTAATTTAAGAGAAATCAGGGTGTTAGGTCAGAAAATGTTTGAACTTGTCAAAGATATGTCTCCATCTATTATTAAATATGTAACACCAGCTTTATGCGACAGTGAAACTCCCAAAATGGTTAGAAAAGAGTCCTCCAGATTTATGAAAGATATTTGCAGCAAGCCTGAAATCATGACAAAAATTGCATATCATACCCCAAATGGTGATGAAATGCTGATTGCTTCAATTCTTTTTTCTTCAACAGGTTTTTCTTATGAGGAGTGTCTCGAAAGAGCAGATAAAATGGAGTATGCTGAGAAATATTCACTTGTAAAAACAGCTCTTTCAAACAGAGCTTTTTATGATGGCGTGGAGCGATATTTTGAAATGGCTGATATTGTTTTCGAGCTTATTGTCAGTGCTTCAAATTATGCCCAGCTCAAAAGACACAGAATGACAACACAGCTTGCCAGCGATTATAATATTGATTTAGGCGTGACAATTCCGCCAAACATCTCTGAAATAGGGATGGAACGCGTTCTTCTTGATGTGATGCGGGAAAGTGAGGAATTCTACAATGAACTTAAATACATAGCACCAGATGAGCGGGACTATATCCTGACAAATGCACACCGTCGGAAAGTTCTTGTAAAGATTAATATTCGTGAACTTTATCATTTTATCAGCCTGCGCGATGATGACCATGCACAGTGGGATATTAGAGCTACCGCAAAAGAGATGAAAGAGCTGGCGGAAAAAGTTATGCCACTGTCAACAATGATGCTTTGCGGCAAAAGTGATTTTAAAGAGAAGTGTTCTAAGATTTTTTAGCCCGATTATTTTGCCACAAACCTGAATTCCTATTCTTTTTAATACAGCATAGCCACCAATAGCAAAACGACTTTTTTGAAAAAGCTGTCAACTTATTTTTTCAACAATTTTTCAACATTTTTTCTGTTTGGCTAAGTTAGGGTATATGTTGTTAGCTTTCAACATAAAAACTACAGTAATAAGGCGTAACTTCTTGAAAATACTAGAAAAACCTTGTGCACAATAAAATGTGCAATGGCAAAAATACAATAGATTTCAGGTACTTTGCTACTAAAAAGGAGGTATCTTTAAACATAATTGTGGAAAGTTGTGGAGATTTGTTTGTGTTTTCTTTTTTGGTTTCCAATTTGTGCTATAATAGGTTGTTTTTTTAACTAAACGAAGAGGTCTTAATGATAAAAACAGCAATCTTTGGCGGCAAGTTTGATCCTCCTCATCTGGCTCATCAGATAATTATTTTTCTTCTCTTCGCCAAACATAAAATAGATGAAGTCTTTGTTGTTCCAAGCTTTTCTCATGCTTTCGGATACGACTCAACTTCTTTTGAGCTTCGTCTCAAGATGGCTGATTTCCTTGCAAAACCTTGGGGCAACTCTGTGAAAATTCTTGATATTGAAAAAAATATAGGCAAAGAGCCAGTTTATTCAATTGATCTTCTTGAGGCATTAAACATGATGGGCGGTGATCGGGAATTTTACTTTGTTATTGGTGAGGATAACTATAAATTAAGGGAAAAATGGAAAGATTTCGATAAGATAGAAGCTATGGCCAAAATAATTGTAATAGGGCGCGGCACCAGTTTTGAGAATTATTTTCCTATGCCCGATATTTCCAGCTCCCTTATTCGCGAGATGATTTTAGCAGGCAAGGATGTTTCACATCTTCTTCCTGATGGTCTTTCAGAATTTATTCTTAAAAAAAAGATTTATTAAAGCTTTAAATTTACATATAATTGCCTGCTCTTTTGCACAGTTCTTTTTTAACTTTCAAAGTGCTTCCGGGGGGAACTGATTTTATGATTTTCAGATTGATTGTTTTTCTTCTTTTTGCTCTCTCTATTTCCTTTAATTTTTATTCTTTTATAAAAAAAGATTCTGTCACAATAAAAACCGAGCCGGAAAATTGCTATATTTACCCAATAAATGCTTCAAGTTACGAGTTTCCAGTTTCCATGGCAGAGAAGTTTTCACCGTTTGACGCATTTTCTATTGATGGAGATGAAATCCTTTTTTATAGTGTTGAATTTCATTCCCTTATTGCTGAAGATATTGAGAAAAAGTACGGAATCAGACTTGATGATTCTGTTGTTAGAAATCTTCAGCAGCTTGTTTTTTTCTTTAATGATTTCCAGCTTAAATTTAAAGAGGGAGACACAATCTCTTTTTTTGTAAGAAAAAAAGATAACAAAATTGTTTATGCGAGGCTTGTAAGTAACTCTAAAAAATCGCTTTTTGAAGCATTTTTAACAGGGCGAAATAGTGGAGAAAACTATATAAATGCAGATGGTTACTATCTTTCGCCGTGCATGAAAAACGGGCCGTTTAAAGAGTGCGCAGGAATGAGCTTTGAAAAGCAGGGGAAAGTTCTTATTCCTGTTTTTTCAATGAAACATTTTTCGCAGGTTTCTCTCCCTTTTGCCGGAAAAATTGTTGATGTTTCTCAGAATAAAATTTCTGGAGGAAGTGTTGAGGTGTTTTTCCCTGACTATGGAATTTCAGCTGTTTTTCAGTATCTTGGAGCTGTTTCTGAAAAAATCGCAAAAGATAAAACGCTATCAAGCGGGACAATTATTGGTGTTTCTGGATATAAAAATAATGGAGCAACTGATTCGCTGATTTATTATCTCAAAAGGAGAGACGGAACAATGGTTTCTCCATTTATTTTTCATCATATTGAAAAATATTCTATTTCAGACGATAAAAAGCTGAATGCTTCAATAATGGTAAATTTTTATCGGAAATGGCTGGAGAAAGGTGTATCTTTTGAAAAACAGTTTTATTCTGGAGAATAATATGGAAAAAAAGAGAGTTCTGATTACAGCAAAGCTTCCTGGCGATGCTTTTGAAATGTTCCAAAAATCTAATGAATATAATGTGTTGGTTCTTAATCCTCAGGATGATATCTCTTCAAAAGTCAAAGAATTCAACCCGCATGGGATAATCTCTCTTTTAAGTAATCCAATTACCCGCGAAATTATGAGCTTTTCGCCGGAACTTCTGGTAATTTCAAACTATGCTGTAGGCTACAACAATATTGACATCAGTGCAGCAAAAGAACTCAAGATTAGTGTTACAAATACGCCAGGAGTTTTGACAGACGCGACAGCTGATATTGCTTTTTTGCTGATTTTAATGTTGACAAGAAGAGCTCTTCCAGCTGAAAAGTTTACACGAGAAAGGCATTTTTCGGGCTGGATGCCAGAACTCTTTCTTGGCAGAATCGGCATGGCGGTTGCAACTCGCGCAAAAGCGTTTGGAATGAATATTTTGTACAATAAAAACAAGCCATTATCAGCAGCGTTAGAGTCTGCAATAAATGGCAGATTTGCGGATAAAGAGACTATTTTACGCGAATCAGATGTTATATCTCTTCATCTTCCATACTCAAAAGAGGTTCACCATCTTATTGGGAAAAACGAGCTTGCTGCCATGAAAAAGGATGCGGTTTTAATAAACACAGCCAGAGGCCCGCTTGTTGATGAAGATGCGCTGGCCGATGCTCTCTTAAATAGAACTATTTATGGAGCAGGTTTTGATGTTTATGAGTTTGAACCGAAGATTAATGAAAAGCTTTTTGCACTTGATAATGTTGTTTTACTACCTCATATTGGAAGTGCCACAGAAGAGACCAGAGCAAAAATGGCTGAGATGGTAATTAATGACTGCGGGGCAGTTCTCGCTGGTAAAAAACCTTTAAATATAGTTTGTTAGAAGGAGGTTGAAATGCGGCGGATACAATTACTTTCACTGTTTAACTCATTATTTCTTTTACTATTTTTAGTTTCAGCCGGATGCAGGGAGGATTCTCCTGACAATTGCAGCATTGATGGCCAAAAACAGAGTGTTTACAATATCTTAGATGATAATTATCTCTGGTACGATTCTCTTCCTGCAATAGGAGATTTTGATTTTGATAAGTATGAGACTCCGGAAGATGTTCTTGAAGCTCTCAGAAATGAAAACGACAGATGGAGCTACATTGTTACAATAAAAGAGTATGAAGATCATTATGCAGGTAAATACTATGGCTACGGCTTTGGTTATAAGATGATTTATGAGGAGATTGACGGGAAAAAAAATCTCAAAGAGATGGTTATTTCAATTGTTTACCCCGAAACACCTGCTGCAAAAGGGAAAATGAAACGAGGCCAGAAAATTCTTGAGATAAATCATAAAACTGTTCAGGAAATTGAGGCAAATAATGAGTGGAGCACTATTTATGGCAAAGAGGAGAAAGGTGTTCTTGTCCATTTTAAACTGGAAAATAATGATTCAACAGTTATTGATACAGAGATTCCGAAGGATGATCTTGTAATTAAATCGGTTTATCAGGATAATATTGTTGAGTTTGAAGGCAAAAAAGTTGGCTACATTGCATTTAAATCATTTATAAATCCTTCAAGTGATGAGTTGAGTCAAGTGTTTAAAAAGTTTAAAGAAAGCAGCGTAAACGAGCTTGTTGTCGATATGCGTTACAATGGCGGAGGCCTTCTTAGCGTTGCAACTTATCTTGCGAGCCTGATTGCCGGAAATGTTGCAAATAAAGAGATTTTTTACACCTTGACACACAATAACAAGCATACAGGAAGCAATGAGTCCGCCTATTTTTCAAAACAGGAAAACAACCTGCCGATAGAGCGGGTTTTTTTCATAACAACAAAGTCTACAGCAAGTGCGAGCGAAGCTGTAATAAACGGGATAAAGCCATTTATGAAAACAATTGTTGTTGGTGGAGAGAAAACTTATGGAAAACCAGTTGGCATGTACAACTATGAATTTTGCGATAAGGCAATGGCTCCGATATCATTTAAGATAGCAAATTCAGAGGGTTATGGAGATTACTTTACAGGACTTGATGCTGATTGTGTGAGTGATGACGATATTTATCATGAGCTTGCGACCCAGGAAGAGTCTTCCTTCAAAGAGGTTTTGTATTATATTAAAAATGGAAAATGTTCTCCAAAATCAAGGATTGAGAAGAGAAATCTTATAGAAATTCCATTCCAGGATGACAAGTCACTCAAAGGAATGTCGAGAATATTCGGACATATATAATGATAAAAATTTTGAAAACTCTTCCTGAAAATTTTATCTGGGCTTTTTCGTTTTTAATTTTCATATCACTTATTTCTGCACGGGTTTATATTGAGGCAGCTGTTCTTAATTCGTTTTTCTCTACATTTGTCCTTTTTCATCATCTTTTCTGGTTTATTTCAGTTTTGCTCTGGTTTATGATTTCGCTTCGTTATATCGGAAAAATGAAGCGGGCTTATCTTCCATATCTTTCATTCGCAGGAATTTTAACCTATATTCCAATGATTTATAAATATATTGATAAAGGTGATGCAGTTCTTGAATATATTTATACAAGAGATGTTATAGAGGCTGCAAACTTTGTCTTTCTTCTGATGTATAATCATCCGAAAAATTTTTATATGTTCCCGGAATTATTGCTTCTTCTTCTTGGCTTGATTGTTGTAGCCTGGTTTTCTTCAAGAAGTGTTTTTAGGGTTTTGGGTGTTGTTTTGTTTGGATTTTTCGGCTCAATGCTTATTGGTTTTTATTGGGTTGGTAAAGCAACAAGCAAATTCAGCTATATTAAGCTCGAAACAGCAATGCCTAACCACTTATTTTTGTCTGTTATTTTTTATCTTTTCTCTCTTCTTCTTGCTTTAATTCTTTTTTACCCTGAAATAAGGAAAAAACAGAAGATTCTTTTTAGATGGAGAAAGGAGCTTCTCATAGCTATTATCTCGATATTATTCACATTTTTAGCTAAGTTAGTTCTCAGAAATTTTTCACTTCTCGACTATTTTCTTATTTTTACTGTTTTTGGAAGCTCTCTTTTTTTTCTCGAACTTAGCATGAGACTTAAGGAAAAAGGGGCAGGTTTTATTGCGTTTTTTTATGCAGGAACTTCTCTTTTCATGACTTTTCTGCCATTTCTTAAAGCTCTGCGAAACTAAATGTTGTTTGTAAAACTGTTCTGCATTAGGTGAAAAATCAGGCTGAAGTGAAAAATAGTGGCTTTCTGACAGCAATGCAGCAGTTTTTTGAAAATCTTAATATTTTGGTTAATAAATTTGGGGAGAATCTGCTCTAAATTTGCAATTGGATTTTTATCTTTGTAATATAACCGCAATTCAATGTTTTTAGGGAGAACTGAATGCTTTACGATCAGCCTGAAAAGTGGGATATAATCGCGTAGATGGTTGTTAATTGATTGAAATAAGAGAGAAAAATGAAAAATAATAAAATTGAGGTCAAAGGCGTAAGTGTTAATATAATTTCTATCAATAATGAAGACTACATTTCTCTAACAGATATGTTAAAAGCAAAAGATGGCGATTTTTTTATCTCAGACTGGCTCCGTAATAGAAATACTGTTGAGTTTTTGGGTATTTGGGAGCAGGTTCATAATCCTCTTTTTAATTATGGCGAATTTGCCGCAATTAGAAGTCAGGCTGGACTAAACAGTTACAAACTAAGTGTTAAAGAGTGGACTGAAAAAACCAATGCAATAGGTCTGAGAGCAACTGCTGGCCGATATGGCGGAACATACGCTCATGTTGACATAGCTTTTGAATTTGGTATGTGGATAAATGCAGAATTCAAGGTTTACCTTATTAAAGAATTCAAGCGATTAAAAGATGAAGAAAATAGCAGGCTTAAACTTGAATGGAATCTTCAGAGAACAATCTCAAAAATAAACTATCACATTCATACCGATGCAATAAAAGAAAAGCTTATTCCGAAAGAACTTTCAAAACAGCAGATAAGCTTTGTTTATGCAAGCGAAGCTGATATTTTGAATGTTGCAATGTTTGGCATGACAGCTAAAGAATGGCGCGAGCAAAACCCAGGAAAAGAAGGGAATATACGGGATGAGGCAACATTGGAGCAGCTTGTGGTTTTATCTAATCTTGAAAGTGTTAATTCTGTCTTGATTCATAAGGAACTTTCTCAGGCAGAAAGGCTTATTCAGCTTAATAAGATAGCAATAACACAGATGAAATCATTGGTTGATAATAAAAATATAAAACTGTTAAAATAAGGAGCATTCTGCGATGAACCTTAACCAATTTAATTCACAGGATTTTTTGGCTGCAATGCAGCAGTTTTTTGAAAGCCTTAATATTTCGGTTAATGAGTTTGCAGAAAATCTGTCCTAAATTTGCAATTGGATTTTTATCTTTGTAATATAACCGCAATTCAATGTTTTTAGGGAGAACTGAATGCTTTACGATCAGCCTGAAAAGTGGGATATAATCCGCATGGATGGTTGTTAATTAGAAAAAATTGGAGAAATGTTCATGCCAAAAAATAAAAAATCTATAACAAACACAAATCTGTTTGATCGCGTTGTCTCAATTCTTGAAGAAGCACGGCATAATGTTGTCCGAGCTGTCAACAGCAATATGGTTCTAGCCTACTGGCTGATTGGAAGAGAAATAGTTGAAGAAATTCAAGGCGGTGAAGAGCGGGCTGAATATGGCAAAAAAGTTATTGAGGAGCTTTCAGAAAGACTTACGAAAAAATATAAGCGAGGCTTTTCAACAACAAACCTTTGGTATTTCAAGCAGTTTTATGTCGCCTTTAGCGATAAAAGTGAAATTCTCCACACGCAAAGTGGAGAATCTGAAAAACATGAACCAATTATCCACACACAAAGTGGAGAATTAACAATACCTCTGTTTTCACAAAGACTTAGCTGGTCACATTACCGCGTGTTAATGCGAATTTCCAAAAAAGAGGCAAGGGATTTTTATGAAAAAGAAGCTATAGAAAAATACTCTGTTTTAAATGACAGAAAGCAGTTTTTTGAAAGCCTGAATATTCCGGTTAATGAGTTTGCGGAAAATCTGTTTAAGCCGGAGAATGTTATTGAGAAAAGTTATAAACCGGAGCATCCTTCATACAAAATCCGGCAAAATTCTGGCAATCTATTTTTGTTTTGATATTATCGGATGATTTATGAATTTTGAAGGACAAAATATTATGATAATTAAACACAAAATTGATGATTTTTTCTTTAAGATTTTTCCTGAACTGGAAAATATTGGCAACTCAAAAATAGCGGAAGAACTTGGGAAATATTATCTTTACGAAGGATTTGCCCCCCCAAATAGATATTAGAGAAGGTTTTGTTTTAATCGAGGTCTCGAATCCTAAAAATCAATCTCAGGAATCAGAATTCAAAAAAGCAGTTGCTTTTTGTGAAAGAGGAAAATATTCTCTTGCAAAGCCGGTATTAAAAAAACTTGTTTCTAAAAACTACAATAATTCAGAATGTTACAGGATTTTAGGACAAATAGCTTTTGATGAAGGTGATGAAAAAAGCGCAATAGATTATCTTATTCATTCACTTCGCTGGAATCCGGAAAATAGCTGGGCACTGATAATGATGGGAAATTTCTATGCAAAATTTAAAAACAATATAAACCAGGCTTTGAAATACTATAGTCAAGCTGTTCTTTCCAATCCAAAGGATAGTATTGCATTAAATAATATTGGCGCAAATCTTATGCAGATTGGCAGAGTTTCAGAGGCAAAAGAGTTTTTTACTCAAGCACTAACAATAAACCCAAGCTATCCCAATACCCATTTTGCACTTGGAATGATTGCGGAAACAGAAAATGATCTGACAACTTCGTTTAATTTTACCATCGAATCACTGAAAAATAACAGACAGAGAGATCCGCTTTATCAGAATTCTGTAAAACAGCTTTTTGATGTTGCAAAAAAAATGATTTCTAAAAACAGCGAGCAAATATCAAATATTCTGGATAACTACTTAAAAAAACTTGAAAATAACACTGGAAAACATATTGAAAAAATTGAGGATTTGACAATTCCTACTGCAGCAAAAATTGAATTTGCAGAAAACTACAAAAGAGATTATCACATTATAAAAATAAAACCTGGATATCCAGCCGTTAATCACCTTGCGATGCATGAACTTACACACCTTGAGTATGCTGAGGAAGCAAGAAAAACAGGCATAAATATGCTTTTTGTCTCAACACCTGAGCATAAAAGAAGATTTATTTCAAGTCTTGGGGAAACTGTTAAAAAATTTCATAAGATGCGGTTTTCGGAAGAATCAATTGCAGCCTACTGCTCAAGCCTTTTTGATGGAATAAACAGACAGATATTCAACACACCTGTTGATCTTTTTATTGAAAATGATTTATTCAACAAATATGAAGAGTTAAGACCGTTGCAGCTTGTTTCACTTCAGGCAATTATTCAGGAAGGATTAAAAGCAGTAACAGATAAAAAAATTATAGAGCTTTCACTAAAAGATATTCTCTCAAAAAGCAGAATTTTTAATATTGTCAGTGCAATACAGTTCAGGGAACTTTTTGGAATTGACCTTATAAAATCGTTTGACGCAACTGCTCAGGAATTAAAAACAGCAAATCTGTTTTATGGGCAATATCAACAAATGAGAGAGTCCAGAAAAGTTGGAGATGAATATCAGCTTATTCAAAAATGGGGCGAAATTCTCAATCTCGACAAATTTTTTAAACTTGTTGATGAAAATGAATTCAGAAAAGCGGAAAAAGAAAGCAACACCGATTTTCTGATAGAGCCGGCTTCAGATTTTGGATATAAAAACCCGAAAAAACAGAAGGAAATGGAAACCTTCATTAAAAATCAGGAAGCAAGCGGCACAAACATGGCTGTTGTTATGTATATGGTTGATGCGCTCCAGTATTTTGAAAAAATGTCAAAAGAAAGAATAAAAACAATAGCTTTTGAAATTGCAATGCAGGGAGCAAAAGGGTACAATCCTGACAATAAAGACTATAAACTTGCCTCAATTCCTGACAAAATTTTCACGGGCTACCATATTCTTGCTTATTATTTTGTAAGCTGGGCAATCGCAATTCCTGAGAAACTGTATGATCTTTATCTTCCTTTTGAAGCGGAGTATAAGCTTGCGCTTTTGATGTCGAAGGGAGACGAGACGGTAAATTGATTTAAATCGTATTTTCTTGCTACAAATCTGGCTTTAGTCTATATTTTGGATAGTTTTTTTTAGGAGCAATAATACATTGATTGATTTAGAAAAAAATTCACAACAGGTAAAATCAAAAAAAAGGGTTGCTGATCACGGCGAGGTTTTTACTGCCGAAAGAGAAGTAAATGCAATGCTTGATTTGGTTAAGCAGGAAACCGAGCGAATTGAATCTAGGTTTCTTGAGCCTGCATGCGGAAATGGAAACTTTCTTGCAGAAGTTTTAAGAAGAAAACTTGAGGTTGTTGAAGCGCGTTATTTGCAAAGCCAGATTGAGTTTGAAAGATATGCTGTTTTGGCTGTTACAAGCATTTATGGTGTTGATATTCTTGAAGATAATGCAAAAGAATGTAGGACGCGTCTTTTCAAGATTTTTGATGATAAATATTCTTCTTTTTTTAAAGATAATTGCAAAGATGAATGCAGAAAAAGTGTGAAATTTATTCTGAAAAGAAATATACTCTGGGGCGATGCACTTGATTTTACTAATCCTTTGACAAAAGAATCTATTGTTTTTTCTGAATGGAGCCCGGTAAACGGCAGCATGCTTAAGCGCAGAGATTACATGTTTAAATTTCTTGTGGAGAAAATGCACCAGTATTCACTTTTCAATGATGAAGGGAACCCGGCAGCAGTTGATGAACCGGTTAAAGATTATCCGCTAATTCATTTTTTAAAGTTGGGCGAAGAATATGAAGATTAACTACAATCCTGATGTGCTAAGTTGTCTTGCAAATCTCAGTAATGACGAGGTTTTTACACTGCCAAATCTGGTAAACGATATTCTTGATATGCTACCGCAGGAACTTTGGAATAGCAGTAATGCAAAGTTTCTCGATCATGTCTGCAAAAGCGGTGTTTTTCTGCGTGAAATAGCAAAAAGACTTATGAAAGGGCTTGAAGCTGAAATTCCAGATAAACAGGCGAGAATTAATCACATTTTGAAAAATCAGGTTTATGGTATTGCAATAACTGAGCTTACTTCACTACTGTCTAGAAGAACACTCTATTGCTCAAAAACTGCAAATGGCAAATATTCGCTGTGTGAAGTTTTTGGCAATGAAAAAGGTAATATTCATTATGAAAAAATCCAGCACAACTGGAAAAATGGCAAGTGTACACACTGCGGCGCAAGTCAGGAAGTATTTGACAGAGGTGCAGAGCTAGAAACTTATGCATATAATTTTATTCACACAGATAAACCGGAGAATATATTTAACATGAAATTTGATGTTATTGTCGGCAATCCGCCGTATCAGCTGAGTGATGGTGGATTTGGAACAAGTGCTTCACCAATATATCACCTTTTTGTTGAACAGGCTAAAAAATTGAAGCCCAGATATTTAATAATGATTATTCCTGCACGGTGGTATTCTGGTGGAAAAGGTTTAGATGACTTTAGAAATGATATGCTCAAAGATAATAGAATAAGACAAATTGTTGATTATCCAGAAGCTATTGATTGCTTTCCTGGTGTTCAAATAAAGGGTGGTGTCTGCTATTTTTTATGGGACAGAGATAATGCTGGTTTTTGTAAAGTCGTGACATCCACAAAAGGTAAATATGTGTCTGAAATGACAAGGCCATTACTTGAAAAGGGCTGTGAAACATTTATTAGATATAATGAAGCTATTTCTATTCTCAAAAAAGTTCAATTATTCAAAGAACCTTCATTGAAAGATCAGATTAGTGCAAGAAAGCCTTTTGGTTTGGATACGACATTTAAAGGAAAAATAAAAAAGTTTTCAGAAAGCATTACGCTTTATCAAAATGGCGGTATTGGATATGTTAAAAAAGAAGAAATTAAAGCAAATATAGAACTTATCAAATTTTTTAAAGTGTTAATCCCGCCGCTCGGTAGTGGCAGCGACTCTTTTCCTCACACTATACTTGGCAAGCCATTTGTGGTTGATCCTGACAGTGCTTGCTCGGAAACTTATTTGGTTGCAGGAGCTTTTGAAGATAAAGAAAGAGCTGTGAATTTAGCTTGTTATCTGACTACAAGATTTTTGAGGTTTTTGGTTTTACTTAACAAACCAACACAACATGCAACAAGCAAGGTTTATACTTTTGTCCCAATGCAAGACTTTTCCGAACCTTGGACTGATGAAAAACTCTATAAAAAATATGGTTTGACAGAGGAAGAAATTGCCTTTATTGAGTCTGTGATCCGCCCGATGGAGCTAAACGCTGCCGAAGAAATAACAAAAGAGGGGGATGATGAATAGTTTAAATAAAGAGATAGCCTACAAGGCTTTACAGAATTTTTTCCTCAAGAACAAGCCTTTTGTATTTTTTGGAACCGGTGCTTCCTGTTCAATTGATACAAATTATGGAATGCCAGCACTTGAAAATCACTTAAGAACAGAAATCCCTAAATTAAATTTGAGTGATGATGAGACTAAAGAGTGGGAAACTGTTGTCGAAAAATTGAATCAATCACAAGATTTTGAATCAGCAATGAATGAAGCTAAAAATGAAATGCTGGTGAAAAAAATTGTTGATATTACAGCAAAGTTTTTGATTGATATTGACAGAAAGAATATCCCCTTAATTTTGAGTGGAAATAAAAATTGGTCTGCAATTGAAATTGTCAGCAGGCTGGTTAAAAATCTTCCCGAAACGGATTCTGCTCTTTTTGTTGCAACACCAAATTATGATTTGCTTGCTGAATATTCTTTTTTCAAAAACAATCTCCCTTATTCTACTGGTTTTTGGGGAGGAGTTTTAAGAAATTTGGATTGGGAACAATCTTTAAGACAGATGACTTATACAGAAAAGACATTGTATGGAAAAAGCAAAGTAAAAACAATTACTAAATGGAAAAAACATATCAGATTTTTGAAGGTTCACGGATCATTGAATACTTTTTGTTACAATAACACAATTGTTGAGACAGATTCTGCAACTAATTTGCTTGAAAATGCAGAAAGAGTGATGATAACTCCGGGAGTTTCTAAGTATGAAAAACTACATGATTTCAGAAATTCACTTCTTTCTAAATATGATGAAGCAGTTGAAAAACACAGTGCCTTTTTATTTTTAGGTTTTGGGTTTAATGATAGTCAGCTTGTAAATAACAAAATTAAAGAAAAACTCACTTCAAATCAATCTCCGGCAGTTGTGATTACAAAAGATTTAAATGACAGAATAAAAGAAATCGCAGACAAAGGCGAAAATGTGTGGATTGTATGTAAGCAGGAAAACAATGACTTTACTAGAATTTTCAATAAAAGATACTCAGACTGGCTTCTTTTAGACAATAAAGGGTTGTGGAAGTTTGATGTTTTTGCAAAAGAAATAATGGGAGGATAAGATGGCACTTGAGGATAATAAGGCACTTTTTAAATTTGAGGATAATTCTCTTTTTCTTGGAACAGTAAGAGAGGTTGATACAAGAAAAGTTGCAGTGCATGTCAAAACAGATGAGGATTTGAGAAAAGCTCAGGTTGGTCAGCTGGTTGCTCTTCGTTTTTCTTCTGGTGTTGATTTCTGGCATATTGGAATTATTGAAAAAGTGACAAAATTTGTTTCTCAAAAAGATGAAAATATGCCAGCTGTTGCCAGTGTTGAAGAAGAAGAAACCTCTGAAAATGTTGTTAACAATGTCAATCTCACGCTTGTTGGTTCTGCAAAGTGGGATGCAAATACGCAGAAACATATTTTTTCCCGTTCACTTCTGCATATTCCTAACATTGAAACTGGTTGCTATGTTTTAAAAGACAAACAGCTAGAGGCTTTTATGTCTATTTTAAGTGCTTCTGGAAATGTTGAGCAATCTCTTGAGCTTGGCAAATACACAATAGATGATTCTGCAACTGCATATCTTGATGGAAATAAGTTTTTTCAAAGACATGCAGCTCTTCTTGGAAGTACTGGTTCCGGTAAATCGTGGACTGTTGCGTCAATTCTTGAAAAGGCTGCAAAACTGCCTTCTTCCAGTCTGGTTGTTTTTGATCTTCACGGCGAATATAGAAAGCTAAGTTATGCAAGACAAATAAGAATTCCAGGGCCAGAGGAGCTTGGAAAATCATCAGATGAACTGCTCTATTTGCCTTATTGGCTGTTAAATGCTGAAGAGATGCAGTCAATGTTTATAGATCGCTCAGAATTTAGCGCACATAATCAGGTTATGGCTTTTCAGGATGCTGTAATTGACGAAAAAAAAGCTGTTTTGCAAAACCTTAATAAATCAGAGATATTAAATGCGTTCACATTAGATAGTCCAATTCCTTTTTCTATTGAAAATGTCATAAAAACACTTGCTGATTTAAATGAAGAGATGGAACAGGGTGCAAGAGGGCTCAAGCAGGGTAAATTCAATGGACAATTCAGCAGACTTTTAACAAGAATTAGAAGCAGGTTAAGTGATAAAAGATATGGATTTCTATTTCAGGCTCCTCAGTCAGAACATAGCTATGAATCAATGTATCGGATTGTTCATAAACTTATGGATTATAAAGAGGATAAAGCAAAAATTAAGATAATTGATTTCTCTGAAGTTCCTTCCGATATTCTACCGGTTATTGTTGGACTTGTTGCAAGAATAATTTATCAGGTGCAGTTTTGGACAAATGACGAAAACAGAAGACCTATTGCAATGATTTGTGACGAAGCACATCTTTATTTGCCAAAAAAGGATGGGAAAAATCCAATTGAACAAAGAGCAATTGAGGCTTTTGAAAAAATTGCAAAAGAGGGAAGAAAGTATGGTGTTTCTCTTGTAATAGTTAGCCAGAGACCGTCAGATGTCAGCACAACAGTTTTAAGTCAGTGCAACAATTTTATTGCACTTAGATTAACAAACAGCGATGATCAGTCAACAGTAAAAAAACTGATGCCTGAAAGTCTTGAAAGTCTTTTAGATGTTTTGCCAATTATGGACATTGGCGAAGCACTTGTTGTTGGTGATGCTGTTCTTCTGCCAAGCAGAATAAAAGTTAATCCACCAACAGAAAAACCGTTGAGTGCAACAATAGATTTTTGGTCTGAATGGCTTAAAAACACAGAGAATCCTGATTTTATAAAATCAGTTGAAAATATGAGAAAACAGGGGAGAAAATAATATGCAACGAAACAAATTCGGCATGAATTTTGATTCCGGAATTCCTTTGACAGATGAAAATGATTTTAAGTTGTTGTATGTTGAGGGAAATAGCGAGGCTTATAACAAACTTAAAATGTGGATTGAAGATAGAAAAAATTGTGCAATTCTTGGAGGTCAAATTGGTTCTGGGAAGACTACTATAGTTGCAAAAGCATTCTTTGAGACCAAAATAAATCCTGAAATTACTTTTCATTTTGACCGTGAAGGAATAAATCAGACAACAGGTGATTTTTTAAGAATTTTGCTTGCTGAACTGATTGATTTTGCAATAAAAAACTCAATAGATCTGCCTGAAAATGGACTTCCTAAATATCTTTTAGAAATTGAAAAAGATGACTGGCACAAACTTCTTTATGTTTTGAAGCCGGAAGAGAAAACCATGTCGTCAATTATCAAAAAGAAAGAGATTTCATCCAGACTTGATAATGGAGATAGTATTGAATTAGTCAAGAGTATGCTTACTCTTATAGTTCATTCCAAAAATCCATTTATGTTTATTTCAGGAATTGATAAATTTCCAACAAACAGTCCCGCTTATTTTTATCTAAAAGATGTTCTAAAAATATTTACAGATTTTAATGTTCTTTTTGAAGCAAATGCTGTTCATTGTTTTAATAATGATGACTGGCTTATAAATGCTGAAAAAATTATGATTTTTACAATGTCGGAATCAGAAATTTTTTCAATTCTCGAAAAAAGACTTGGAAAATATAAGTTAGCAAGAACCAACATTTTGTCTTTACTTACAACATGGTCTGGCGGCAATCCAAGACAGGCAATAAGGCTTTTAACATATTTTGAGAGCTGGTTTAAACATTTTGAGGGAGACGCTGCAAAAGCGTTAGAGTTTTCATTAAAAAATACCATAAATGATTACTTTTCATTTTCGAAAAAACCGAAAGATGAGTTGTTTAATGCCATATCAAAAGATAATTTTATTCGCAGTTCATTAATATCTCTTCCTATGGACAAAGAAACAGCAACTATGGCTGTTTATAACAACTGGATTATATTAAATGGCACTCCCGATGGTGATAAACTGCCTGCAAAGATAAATTCCTTAGCAAAATTTCTTGTTCCAATAAAGCTTTATTCAGAGGAACCTGAGATTAAGGCATTGAAAAAATATGCAGAAAAAACGGGAATTAGCCCTTTTGGTCTTGATTTTAATAAAGATGTTGAAAAGTCTTTATATGAACAAATCTCTCCGATAGCTGAAGATGCGGTTCCTTTAAATATTATTGAAATTCTTGATGTTATTTCAGCAGCACTTCTTTCAAAAACAAGAGCAGACAGAGTAATAATTGGTTATGAAAACGAAAGAAATAGAGAAATTGTATCAAGATATTTGTTTGCTAAATCAAATAGTTATGAATTTCAGGAAATGGTTGAAATAAGACTTGAAAAGGAGTTTAAAGAGACATTGCTTGAAAAGTTGACAGATCAAAGCAAAATTTATTCTTTTGTTTTTCCAGACAATGTTGATGAAAAAGATATTGAAAAGATAGACTCTGTTCGTGATTTTCTTCTAAATTTTCAGACAATATGGTGGATTCCTGTCAAAAGCTTAAAAAAATATCTTTCAAAATGGACACAGCTTCGACAGTTATTTCAAATTTTTATTCTTGAAGAAGAGTTAAATAAGTCTCTAAAAGTTGAAGATATTGTGTCTGATCTTAAATTCATGGAAGATCTTGTTAAGGCTGAGAACACAGCAGAAGACAATTATGTTAAAAATCTAAAAATAGTTCTTGAATATCTAAGGGAGGCACATAATGGATAGAGAAATTATTCGTGCCTATATATGGAATGAAGTTTTAAGACTTGGATTTTCTCCATCAAGTTCAAAAGATAAAAAAACTTGGATCAAGCAATACCTTGAAAGTGTCCCAAAATTCTGTGAAATAGATAATTATCCAGAGACTCCAAGAGGTGAAATAAAAGGTTCAGTTAGCTTTTCTGATATATATTTTGATTACAGTTTAGAAGAAACAGCTGATAAGTTTGCTGTGACAATGAATTTTATTGGAGAAACAAATACTTTAGCATGGACACATGACTTTGATTCAACATATTTTTTATTTCCAAGACAAACTTTTCTGACAATTCATAACCAAAAAAGTCAAGCAGTTCGAGAAGCTGACGAAGATGATGTGCGAGAAGTTATAAAATCTTTAATTACGCATCCCACGCCGCATCAACACATAAAATATCCAATTGATAACCATGAAATAAGAATTGGCGGTGGAATAAAAAATCCATTTCTTTATCTTTTTCATCTTCGCTTTCAGTTGTGTCCCGATGATGATAGAAAAAATGCTGAAGAAAATAGATTGGTTGACTTATTTTTTAACACAATAAGAAATGCAAATACAATTCAAATATCTGAATTGATGAAAGTTCCAGATTAAAGGCAATGATGGGATTTTATCGAAAATATCAGAGCAAGGCAAAATTCTCAACAATGTTGAGAGAAATATCAATGTCAAAAAACTTATGTGACGGTCATGTGACAATGATAGGCTTCTCCAAAGTTAACATATTGATAATATACAATTTCTCATGTGACGGTCATGTGATAACCCATTTGAAAAAGGTTGAAACTTATGAATAAAAAAGATTTTTTTCCGCCAAGACCTGCAATAAATCCAACAATTTATGCTTATGAGTTGATTGGTGTTTCAACACATAACGGATTGCTTAAAATTGGCTTTACTGATAGAGATGCAAGATTAAGGATTGCGGAACAGCTGAAAACTGCCCGTTTGCAGTATAAAATTGTGTTTGAAGAATCGGCAATGAGAAATGACGGCAGTTCATTTACTGACCACGAAATTCACCGATATCTCCGAAAAAAAGGTTTTAAAAATATTGATGGTGAATGGTTTAAGTGTTCTGTCAAAGATGTGGCTGCTGCACTCTTATCCCTTAAATGCGGTGAAAAAAATGAAGAAAACAGAACACTTAATTTTGGCATGCGCCCTGAGCAGAAGGAAGCTGTAAACAAAACTATCGCCTATTTCACAAGTTTTAAGTCAGAAAATCCGGACAAAACGCCCCATTTTCTCTGGAATGCTAAAATGCGTTTTGGGAAAACTTTTGCAAGTTATCAGCTTGCTAAAAAGATGAATTGGAAGAAAATTCTTGTACTTACCTTTAAACCGGCGGTTGAAAGCGCATGGTATGAGGATTTGAAAACTCATATTGATTTTGAAGGCTGGCAGTTTATCTCAAGCCATAGTATTGATTCTTACGAAGAGACGGATAGATCAAGGCCAATTGTCTGCTTTGGTTCTTTTCAGGATTATCTTGGAAAAAACACCAGCACAGGCGGTATAAAAACAAAAAATGAATGGGTGCACACAACAAACTGGGATTGCGTGATTTTTGATGAATATCATTATGGTGCGTGGCGTGAAAATGCTAAAGAACTTTTTGAGGCAGAGGGAAAAAAAGAGATTGAATATGGCGAAGGTGTTGGACTTGATTATTTTGATGAAGAAATAATGCCGATAACTACT
>CAZISX010000015.1:11271-13072 GCA_964542005.1 uncultured Spirochaetales bacterium | reverse complement strand
AACTACTGGACATTATTTGTACTTATCAGGGACGCCGTTTCGCGCTATTGCTTCGGCCGAATTTATTGAAGAGCAGATTTTTAACTGGACTTATTCGGATGAGCAAAAGGCAAAAGATAACTGGGAAAAACCGGGCAATCCTTACGCTTCTTTGCCGCGGATGGTTATGCTGACTTATCAGCTGCCTGATTCTATTCGTGAAATTGCTATGAAAGGTGAATTTAATGAATTTGACTTGAATATCTTTTTCTCTGCTCAGGGTGATGGAAAAAAAGCAAAATTTTTATATGAAAATGAAGTTCAGAAATGGCTTGATCTTATTCGCGGCTCATTTGCTGAAACAACGGTTGACAACCTTAAAATGGGGGCAAAAAAACCGCCACTTCCTTTTTCTCATGCACCGCTTTTGAAGGTGTTGAATCATACTTTCTGGTTTTTGCCAAGTGTTGCATCATGTTATGCTATGGCAAATCTGATTAAGCAACGACAGAATAAGTTTTATCATGATTATGTTGTTGTTGTTGCTGCGGGAATAGAGGCAGGAATCGGCGTTGATGCGCTGCCACCTGTTCTTGATGCAATGACTGATAATCCGCTTGAATCAAAAACAATCACTCTTTCCTGTGGCAAATTAACAACCGGAGTTTCAGTGAAACCGTGGTCTGGGATTTTTATGTTGCGCAATTCTTCCAGCCCGGAAACATATTTTCAGGCTGCGTTCAGAGTTCAGACTCCTTGGACAATAAAAAATCCTGATAGCAAGTCTCCGAATAAAGAAGAAATTCTAAAAGAAGAGTGCTATGTGTTTGATTTTGCACCAGATAGAGCACTGAGGCAGATTGCAGATTATAGTTGTCGTTTAAATGTTGGCGAAACAAATCCAGAAGCTAAGGTTGCTGAATTTATAAATTTTTTGCCAGTTTTAGCTTATGATGGCAGTTCAATGAAACAGGTTGATGCGGCAGGCATTCTTGATATGGCAATGAGCGGAACAACTGCAACGCTGCTTGCACGACGCTGGGAAAGTGCACTCCTTGTAAATGTTGATAACAACACACTAGCCCGATTGATGAATAGTGAAGAGGCAATGAAAGCGTTAATGAATATCGAGGGTTTTAGAAACTTAAATCAGGATATTGAAACTATAATCAATAAATCTGATGCTGTTAAAAAGCTGAAAAAAGAGGCAAATGACAGAAATCTAAGTGCAAAAGAGAAAAAAGAGCTTACCGAGCAGGAAAAGGAATACAAAAGTAAGAGAAAGGAAATTCAGGAAAAACTTATTAAATTTGCTACAAGAATGCCTGTTTTTATGTATCTGACAGACTTTCGTGAAAGAAGTCTGAAAGATGTTATAACGCAGCTTGAGCCTGGACTTTTTAAAAAAGTAACCGGTTTGATTGTTAAGGATTTTGAGTTATTGGTAAGCCTCGGTGTATTCAATAGTTCGCTTATGAATGATGCTGTCTATAAATTCAAGAGATATGAAGATTCCAGTCTTGAATACACAGGAATTAATAAACACGCTGGAGAAAAGATTGGACTATATGATACGGTTTTAAACCGGCAGGAATATGAAAAAACTTTTGAGAATGTCAGTGAAGCATCAAGTTTTTGATTTGAAACTGAATATGATTTCTAAAAGCTATAAAGAGATAAGAAGTTCTGTAAGTTCTTCAAATGATATGTCTTTTGCCTGATTTGTTCCTTCAAGAAGCGAGTCGGCCAACTCTCTTTTTTTCGCATGAAGTGCAATGATTTTTTCCTCAATTGTGTTCTCAGCAACAAGTCTGTAAACTGT
>CAZISX010000015.1:9390-11261 GCA_964542005.1 uncultured Spirochaetales bacterium | reverse complement strand
CTTGTCTGCCCAATTCTGTGAGCTCTGTCTGAAGCCTGATCTTCAACTGCCGGATTCCACCACGGATCAAGATGAATTACAAAGTCTGCGGCAGT
The DNA here is from genome assembly GCA_964542005.1 of uncultured Spirochaetales bacterium. Lineage (GTDB taxonomy): Bacteria > UBP6 > UBA1177 > UBA1177 > CALOFP01 > CAZISX01. The sequence goes on along the minus strand of CAZISX010000015.1, from coordinate 11,166 downwards.
AAGATTAAGCCCGGTGCCGCCAGCTTTTAGCGATATTAAAAAAAGATCTTTTTTGCCTCGCTGAAATTCTTCTACAATTTTTTCTCTATCTTTTGCCGGAGTTGAGCCGTCAAGATAGGAATAAGAGATATTTTTTTTGTCGAGTTCTTTTCTTACAATTCCAAGATGTCCTAAAAACTGACTAAAAACAAGAGCTTTGTGTTTGTTTTCAATAAGTTCTTCCGCCAGCCCAATAAAAGTTTCAAGTTTTGATGATTCAATTTTGGTGTCAGGCATAATTAAAGAAGAGTGGCAACAAGCCATTCTGAGCTTTGTTATTTCTGCAAGTATTTCAATTTTGTTTTTTCCGTTTTGCTTGAAATTCTCAATTTTTTCAACTGCTTTTTGCCTTAACGCTTCGTAAAATGCCTTTTCATCATTAGACTGAGCTACAACTTTTGTGATTTCTGTTTTTGGCGGAAGTTCTTCTAAAACTTCAGATTTTTTTCTGCGAAGAATAAATGGAGCAATCAATTTTTTCAGCTGTTTTTTTGCAGCTTGGTCATTCTCTTTTTCAATAGGATTTCCAAATTTTTTGTTAAAATATTCATTGCTTCCCAAAAACCCCTGATTTATTGTGTTGAAAATACTCCACATTTCGTGCAAATGGTTTTCTATCGGCGTACCTGTTGTCGCAATTTTAAAAGAAGAATTCAGCATAGCCGCGGCTTTTGACCGTTTTGCTTCTGCATTTTTGATTGCCTGAGCTTCGTCATAAACTATTGTTGACCAGTTGATTTTTGAAAGATTTTCAGCCTCGCTGTTTAAGATTCCGTAACTTATCACAACTAAATCATAAGGCTGGAGTAAATTTAAAAACTCTGCTCTGCCCGATTGCGATGATGGAAGTTCTTTTAAAGAAAGTGCTGATGCAAATTTTTCTTTTTCTCTTTTCCAGTTCGGACAAACAGATGTCGGGGCAACAACAAGAGCAGGCCCTTTTTCTGCGTGTTCAAGAATTACAGCAATAGCCTGAACTGTTTTTCCAAGTCCCATATCATCGGCAAGACAAGCTCCCGCACCGATTTTTGCAAGTTTCGAGAGCCATTTAAAGCCCTCTTCCTGATAAGGTCTTAACTCTGCTTCAAGAGATTTTGGAATTTGCGGAGTATAATTTTCAGATTCTTTTAAGTGGCTGATATAATTGGTGAAAATCTTGTCTTTGACTACCTTGTCAGCCTCTTCAGCCAAATCCATTAAAATCGGAGCAGCAAGTTTGTGAATTTTAAATCCATCTTTTGATTTATCACTCAATAAAATAGCCTCTTCCAATATTTTTCTTAAATTTTCCTCCAAAGCAATAATCCTGCCGCCTTCAATCTCGACAAACCTTGTTTTTAATCCTGATTCTATAAGTTTCCGCATAGAAATTAAAGAGTTATCATCAATAGAAAGTTCGCCGGCAACATCAAACCAGTCATTTGAACTTTTTATAGAAAGCTTCAGGTTTTTTGCTGAAACATGCTTAATTGATTTAATTTCAGCACCTTCAGGCCATTCAAAAACAAATTCGTTTCTAATTGTTTCAATTTCTTCAAGAAACTGAAGGAAATTATATTTATCAAAATAAAATTCATGGGAATCGCTGCTGTATGAATACTTTTTGCATATCTCAGATATTTTTTTTGATGCAGCTTTTTCAAGATTGAAATCTCTGGTTGTTTGAATTTTTTTCCCTTCAATTTCTGCAATTATATTTATTCCGCCTTGTGCCGGTTTATAATATGCAGCTCCGTT
>CAZISX010000015.1:2456-9380 GCA_964542005.1 uncultured Spirochaetales bacterium | reverse complement strand
CAAAAATTGTGGTGTCAGGAGCAACTTCTTCAATATTTTTTGAAGTTATGCCCGCCGAATTATGAACAACTAAAACAGAGGAGAGATTAGCAATTGCTTCAGCCGCAAGCTCTGAACCTTCTTCAGGAATTTCAACAGAAGTATCTCCCATTATTTCTTTTATTTTTAAATGATTTTCTGTAATCTCAATAACTGCAATTTTATTTCCAGGCTCTTCTTCCAAAATATATCGCAAATTTTTAAAGTTATATGAAAAAGAAATTTTTGTTGTGTTTTTCTTTTTTACTGCAAAAAGTTCCAGCTCTTTTTTGTAAAGCTCAACATGAGTAATTTTTTCTCCATCAGTTAAAAAAACAAGCGGATGTCCGCAAAGAAGAAGAAAAGCCTTTTGTTTGTTAAAACAATAACTTAGTCTACTATAAGAAACATCAGTTTCAATCGCTTTTAATACCAATTTGTCAAATTCTGTTAAAAAATCAGGGACTTCCAGCAGTTTTTTAAGGGCAATATCACGACCTGAAGTCCACCCTTTTTTACTTAATTTCTGTTCTTTAGGATGAATTTCATCGCCATATTTATTTTTACAGATTTCCCAAATTAATCTGGACTCTTTATCTGATACTTTTTTATCACTCTTTGGAGAAAATTCTTTCATCATTTTAAGAATAGATTTCCATTTCTCCTCTGACGCATAAAAAGAAACAAGTCTGTTTTGCAAAACATTTTTTCCGTTATATTTATCAATTACAGAGTCAAGCTCGTCAGCAATCATTAACCAGCCGTTATCTCTTGCCTTTTTAGCTGTTTTCTCAATTATTACCAGGCTGGACTTTTCAATTTTAGAATCCTTTATCCAAACAAATTTCAAAGCAAATACAAGAATATGAATAAAATTATTTATATGTTCACCACCTATTCCATCAAAATATGAAGAATCCCTTTTTTGCATAATTAGCAAAAGCAAATCATAAAGTCTTTTGTACTGTTCATAAAAATGATAAGCTTTTTTTTCTATAAAATTGAGTGCATTTTCAAGTTCAGAAAGAGCTTCCATAGGATTTTTTCTGATTAATGCAAAGATGTAAAAAAAACCGTAATATCCTGTAAAAAATGGCTTTTTTGTCTTAAACAGCTTCCCGTTTTCTTTCAGTGCCAGCCTAAACAACTCTATTGATTTTTCATTATCATAAAAATTCAAAAGTGCATTTTGAGCAAAAAACAGAGCTTCAGAATCCCTTGCGACATATCTTTCATCAGGAGTTCCGGCAAAATATTTTGCAATAAAAACAGCATCCTTTTCAAAGGGCAGGAGATAATCAGTAATATTATCGAGATGTTCGAGAATTCTTTTTCTGTCAAGCATATTTTTGCCCGAATAATTTAACGCTTTAATATAGAAAGCTTTGAAAATCTCAGGCGACATATCATCAAAATATCCAGGCCTTTGATTGTAGGTAAAAAGATTGTATAGAGTTCTTTCGATAAACGAAGAATCCCTATACATTTGTAGAAAAGCAAACGAAGACTCAATCTTTTGTGTGTTTTTGCTATAAATTGCAGTTTTAAAATTTCTCAAAGCTCTATCAAACATTGATGAATTATACCATTCAGCAGGATTGCAGGGAAAATGTGTCAGAATAGTAGAGGTAATTTTATCAAAATTATTTGAATCAATTAAGTCATAAAGAGCAGCGCTGGAAACAGCTGGATGGATAGCAAAGTATTGATTTTTATCCTCATCATAAGGAATAATTATTCCATGAGCTGTTAACTTAAGTATTAGCATATCTTCTTGTAAATGATATTTTTTATCAATTTTAGACAAAATAGTTTTTACAGCGGTTTTTGATAAATTTTCATGCATTGCTGATAAAATCTGAACTGCAAATTTTGTATCATTATCCAAATTGAAATATTTGTTTAAAGCTTCCATTTGTTATCCTCAAAAAAAAAAAAAACGCAAAAATATATCCTAAACCGCTCAATTCTACAATCTAATTCTTGAGTTTTTTTGTAAAGCCGCCAGATTATGCTCTAAAATAGAAAAAATTTTTAGATTCAACGGTTAAGTTTGAAAAATTAAGAGATTAAAATAATTTTTTTTAGTTCAAATCAAAACCACAATATCAGCCGCAGCAATAATCTCAGGCTTTCTGGAAACTGCAATAACAACAGGCACTTGGCTGATTAATTCGAGCAGATTTGCGACAGATTCATTGTCAATCGAGCTGCAGACTTCATCGAGAAGTAATATTTCAGGTTCTCTAAGCAGTGCTCTTGCAACCGATATTTTCTGTTTTTCACCTTCAGAAAGATGGATTGTGCCGCTTTGGATTTTTGCGTCAAGCTGGGATTCTTCAATCCCTATATATTTGAGGCATTTCTGAAAAAGCTCGTTATTATAGGTTGTTACGCCGTAAAGCAGGTTTTCTCTGAGTGTTTCTTCTGATAGCGGAACTTCATTTCCGGCAAGTGCTATTTTTTGCCTGACAAATGGTGAAGGCAATGATTTTATATCCAAACCATTTAGGAATATTGAGCTTTTTTCTGTTTCATTCATTTTCATTAAGAGCCGGAATATTGTTGTTTTTCCTTTGCCTGTCGCTCCTTTTATGACTGCTTTCTGACCTCGCTTGAGCGATATGGAAAAATCTTTGAGCAGCGGTTTTTCTGGAATGTAGGAAAATTCAAGGCTCTTTATCTCAATTTTCTCAATTTTATCAAATAGACCGCTAAAACTGATAGGTGTCCAATTTGACAGCGAAAACGGCTCAATCAAAGAGTGGGTGAATGAGGAGCTTGAGAAGTAGGATTGGCTAAATGTATGGATATCTGGAGAGACGATGCTTATGGATGTTATTCAACATCGAAGGCTTCTGTCATACTCCAGTTTACAGAAGAACTGTCAGCACCGCGAAACGCTGTGACGCGATAGCGGAAATTGCCGGATTCATCAAGATTATCAATAACTTCAAAGTATGTTTTACCTTTTTCTTTTACAACTGTGTAATAAACATTGGTGAAAACGCCGTCTTTATCTCTTGAACAGTAGAAAGCATCATAGAGCATAAAATTGTCATCACTGTAATTCCACGATATTTTGACCTTCCTGCTTTCGGTCAGTTCAGCTTTGAGGTTTTCAACTTTTGGAAGTTGTCCGGTTGGTGCTTCGAGCGATATTTTTTTCAGATAATTATCCCAGCCTGTGTATTCAGCAAAACTGAGCGATTCATAAAGAGGATCGGCATTTTGGATATAAAAAGGATTGTTGTCGTTGGGATGGTAAATTGAAATGCCATGTGCCCTGTCATACTCAGCGCAGTAAGTTGTCTGCGGATGACAGCCATTGTTGATAAAGTTATATTCCACAAGTTTTTCGGAAACATGTTTTTTTATCTCACTGGCAATGCTTTTTACAGTTGAATTTAACGATTGATTTGAACTAATATTTTCTGCAAAATCCATAATATCAATATAGCTTGCCATTCTGTCGCCAGGCTGATAGGTGAAGTTTTGTGTTTTTCCGGCTATTTCGCGCATCAAAGCAGCTGTTTCAGGCGATTTTTCGAGCATAAGCGCATCAGCAAGAGCTTTCAGCATATCTGCAAGAGGCTTAATTTCGTCAAGATTTATAAGCGACCAGTGGCACGGAACATTTTGCTGCAAAATCCCTTTTTCATGATCTTTTATAATATAATCAGCAACTTCCTTTGAAGTTGCATCAGGTTTCCCTGTTAAAAAAGAGACCGGATATGTTTGCGAAACATAAGAAAGCGACTCTGCGCCGATATGATATTTTGCATAACCGCCCATTCCGAAAGTATTTTCAATCATCTGCCCGAGACAGGTCATTGATTCTACAACATCAACCTTATGCCCGATTTTTTCAGAAAGATATTTGACAACCTCTGCCTGCTCATCCGGATCAAGGCTTGAGCCTCCAGTCTGATCGTAAAGCATATTTTTCAAATATTTTCCGGAACTTGGCTCAACAGCACCGCCGCCGTGATCGTGAAATGAGATGTAGTATTTTTTTGCCGGATAATTTTTAACAACCCAGTCAATCATATCAAAATATGCTTTTGTGTCACCCATATCAACTTCTCCGCCGGGAGCTGTAGTTACAGGAAAAGTCTCTGATTTTACAGTTTTTTGAATATAGTAGTAAAGCGAATCGCCTTTTTCAAAGCCGTCATAAAGTGCTGTAACATGAAGGTTGCTGTTTGAGCCGCCCTGCGCTTCAAGTCCGCGGATATTGAACATGTAATTATAATTTTTATAATCACCGTCAGACGAAATAAAATAAATTAGTGTCCACTCCACAGGTTTTACAGAAGGGTTGTCAGAATCTTGAATGTTTTCAAAATCATTATCATTTTTGGCTTCATCATCTTCAGTATTAAGATCGGAATCATTTGAAACATCATCCAAGTCACTTGAAAGATTATCCAAATCATTCAAGGAGAGACCATTATCTGAATCTGTCTTAATTATCCCGTCACCATCTGCTTTTAACCCCGATTCTTTTTTATCATCAGAGCTGCAACCAGATAAAAGGAAAAAAAACAAAGCTGCAATCATTAAGAATTTCATCGTGACCTCTAGGAAAGAATTGTTCTTGCACATCAAAAATATGATATGCAAGAAAAGTCGTCAATTTATTATTTCTCACCCCCAATAAAAACTCTCCATTTAATCTCTCCAACCTCAGAATCTTCTGAAAACAGAGTCCAAACCATATCAAGCTGCCTGTCTCCATTCATATCAATCGGGATAAATCGCAAGTTGTAAGAGGATTGATCCGCAAGAGTATTGTAATACTTATGATATGAAGGCAGTTCTTCCTGAGGAAGTGCCCATTCACTATTTGTTTCTGAAAAACCGTTTCCGGTATTCTCAAACACCATCCAGTAACTATTGCCAATTTCAGCATCGCCAGCCCACTGATTTGTTGCTCTGTCCTCTGTCCAAACCATATCAGGTTTGCCATCTCCATTCATATCAACTAATGAATGCATGAAATAATTACCATTTGCAACATACTGGTCGCTTATTTTAGTATATGAATCATAAGAACTCCAGCCGCCCTGAGGAAGATCCCAGATAATTGGTGTTTCATTAAATCCGCTGCCTGTATTGAGAAAAACTTTCCAGTAGGTGTACCCTAAGTCATTTTCAGGAGTCACGCTATCCTCAGTCCAGACTATATCAGGTTTTCCGTCACCATTCATATCAATTAATGCATGTGACTGACTAGAATTTCCCTGATTCATTAAAAGATTGTACCGGTCATTGGGAATATCTGATGCCTGCGGCAGAAACCAGTCATTACTTGAAGAGGAAAAACCGCTGAAAACTTCGTTTGGATCTGTATCATTAGTGCCATCAACATCTGAGTTAACATAAATATCATCATCTGCAGGAGTTGCAGCATCAGAGTCAGCAAAAACATCAGCATCAGCAGGAGTTACAACATCAGAGTCTGCACAAATATCATCATCTGCTGGAGTTGCAGCATCAGCGTCAGCACAAATATCATCATCTGCAGGAGTTGCAACATCTGCGTCAACACAAATATCGTCATCTGCTGGCGTTGCAACATCAGCGTCAACACAAATATCGTCATCTGCGGGCGTTACAACATCAGCGTCAACATAAATATCAGCATCAGCAGGAGTTACAACATCAGAGTCTGCATAAATATCACCATCAGCGGGAGTTGCAGCATCAGAGTCAACATAAATATCACCATCAGCGGGAGTTGCAGCATCAGAGTCAGCATAAATATCACCATCAGCGGGAGTTGCAGCATCAGAGTCAGCAAAAATATCAGCATCTGCAGGAGTAGCAGCATCAGAGTCACCACAAATATCACTATCTGCTTTTAACTTTGACTCTTTTTTACCATCAGAGCCGCAACCTGAAAAAAGAAAAAGAAACAAAGCTGCAATCATTAAAAATTTCATCGTGACCTCCATGAAAATAATTTCCCATTCGCTTTTTAATGGCGATAAAAACATCTGAATATATGAAACAAATCCTTAATAAGCTAATTAATAAACCAGGACAATTGTAGGAAGATTTCTATCAGTTGTTGTGCCGTCACCAAGTTGACCATCGCTATTCCATCCCCAACAAAAAAGCTGTTTATCACTTGCCCTAACTCCGCAAGAGTGGTGCAATCCGCTTGCAGTAATTGAAGTCCAATTATCATAACTTACGCCTGGGGTTATGTCAACCCTCTGCGGATAAGTCGTGTTCAAGGTAGAGCTGATACCTATTTGACCTAAACCATTTTCTCCCCAGCAATAGAGTTTGTTATCTGCTTTCTTTCCGCATGTGTGGTATTGTCCGGCTGTTATTTCATTCCAATCACTATCTCCAATTTTTACAGGAGTTTTAATAGGAGAAGTTGAAGTATATCCCACGCCTGCTTCGCCGTAATAATCTGAACCCCAACAGTAAAGTTTATTGTCTGATTTTATTCCGCAAACATGAGTTGTGCCAACAGCTATTTTATTCCACTTGCTGTCTCCAATTTTTACAGGAGTTGTTTTATCTTTATATGTTCCATCAATTACAAGTGTAGCGTTATCTCCCCAGCAATAAAGCTTTGAATCTGAGGTCTTAATACCGCATGTCATATTGCCGCCTGCTGAAATTGCAGACCAACTCTCAGTTCCAACTCTTAGTGGAGTGTCAATATTATTACAAGAAGTTCCAGGTGTAAAATTACAGGAAGAATCACCAATCTGGCCATCTGAATTGCTTCCCCAACAGTAAAGCGAACCATTTGATTTTATACCGCAAGAATGTCTTAGTCCGCTACTTACAAAACTCCAGCTGTCTGTTCCTACCTGTGTGGGAATTGTAATTGTATCTGCTGTAGATCCTGTGCCAATCTGTAAAAACCTGTTATATCCC
>CAZISX010000015.1:0-2446 GCA_964542005.1 uncultured Spirochaetales bacterium | reverse complement strand
TTTTTCCATGACAAAGCTCCAATTTTTACAGGAGTTTTTTTATCAACTTTTGAACCGTCACCAAGCGCACCAAGTTCATTGTCGCCCCAGCAGTAAAGACTTGAGTCTGTTTCAAGAATTCCGCAGGTGTGATAATGACCGCCTGCAATTTCGCCCCAGCTGTTGGTAACTTTTGGAAATAACTGGATTGACCAGCTGTTCAATTTTCCCGTATCTTTATAATCTAGATCCGTAACTTTAAGTTTCCATAAACCCACAGGATTTTCGCCATTAAAAGCAGAAAGATCCTTTAATAGATTAAGGCTAGATTTTCCGCCATTTTCGCGACTATAAATTGTAACTGTGGTTCCTTTTGGCGAAGTGAGCTTTATTACCAGATCTCCAACATACGAGTGAGAAATATTTACTGCAACCCTAGCATTTGAAAGAGTGCCAGTAAATTGAGCTACATTGATTGTACTTGTAATTCCATCATAAGGCATATCAGGAATAGCTACTACAGTTGAGTTTGTGCAAGGTGTAGAATTACAACTACTCGCAGCAACATTGGCAGAATTGACTTCCATGTTTTGATACTCTTCCATATCCAAATTGTTTAATTCCTTCTCGGAAAGGTTCTCTTCTCCACATCCCAAAATAAAAAAAACAAAGAGAAAACTGAGCACTGTCAAAGTTGTGTTTTTCATAGAAACCTCCAAAAAAAATTAAAATAACGAATTAATCCATGCTTAAGCATTTATTACTTTATAAATTTTTCCCTACTATTCGCCAAGTCTCATAAGTTTTTACTCTTTAAAACTTATTTTTTTGCAATGGCCTGTTTTAACTTGGTTTTTTGTAAGCAGTAAAAGGTTCAAATTTATTGGGAAGTAAATATTTTGTCCTTGAAACGATTATTTGTCCCTGTTGTTTGATTCAGGAAAATGGGAATTTCGGTACTCAGACGGAGTCTGGCCTGTTGTTTTCTTAAATGCTGTGTTGAATGTTGTTTTTGTATTAAATCCTGAATATCCTTTCTTTGCTGTCATAAATAAAAGATGTCAAATAGTTGGAGGTCAAACCATCCTTTTTATTAATTTGCCTGGTCAACTTTCCATTCCAAAGATAAATCCCGCTGCCAAAAGTTCCAAGTGCAACATTTCCTTTACCTGAGCTGGTAATAGCTCTATAGCAACTGGATCAATGTTTTGGAATTGAGGCGGTGTTTTAAACGAAAAACCATCAAAAAGCTGAATTCTGTTGTTTTTATCATTTCCAGCCCAGATTCCGGAAAAATCCTGATAAAGAGATTTTACAGAATTGTTGCCAAGAAAGTGCTCAACAGCTCCGCTAGGCTTGTATCTGACAACTCCATTTTTAGCAAGACCTGCCCAGAGATTAAGCTCTTTGTCTTCATAAAGAACTCTTACATCGTCTAAAACAAAGCCCTCTTTTCCTATATTCCTGACTAACGCTGGAAAATAGGAAACCGCTCCGTTATTTTCCGAACCAAGCCAGATTGTCTGGCTATTGTCTTCAAATATTGTAAGCAGCTCGGTAGAGAAAAGTCCGTCATCCTTTCTAAAACAACTGCTAAAATTGTCTTTAATTCTGCACACTCCTTCACCGTAAATCAAAACCCAAAGAGAGCCATCACTTCCGTAAAAAACTGTATTTATTCTGCTTTTGTTATGAATTAAGTCGCTTCGGTAATCACGGGTAATGTTGTTGCTTATTATTTTCAGAGCATTTTCTTTTGTTTCGGCAATCAGTTCACCTTTTGGAGATTCGGCTACTGTCAAGACTGTATCATCCAATATCTGACTGAATTTATTATCTTTATAGGCATAAAATGCTTTTTTCAGAGAAACATAAAGCGTTCCATTTTTAGAAATAAAAAGATTTACAACAGGTTTGTCTTAAAAAAGAAGAGAGTGCTTAGGATTTGACAATTTTAATTCCTCAGCATATAATCACCTGATTTTTTTGAGGAGTCAAAATGAGAAAACAGCTTTCGACAAGTGTTTATACATTCAAAACAATAATCAATGAAAATGGGATGTTTGTTGATAAGACAAAAGAGCTTTATCAGCTTGTCGGTAAATTCAATGGTCAGTTTTTTCTTTCCCGCCCGAGAAGATTTGGAAAATCGCTGACACTATCAGCTCTTGAATCAATTTTTCTTGGCGAAAAAGAGCTTTTTAAAGGGCTTTATATTTATGACCAGAAATTTGAGTGGAAAAAACATCCGGTAATTCGTCTTGCGTTGAACAAACTTAGCAGCACAACAGCAGAGGAACTTGAAGAAAATCTTGCAATGGAAATAGATTTTTTATCAAAAGATTACGGTATTGATCTTTCGGGCAGAACTGCCTCACAAAAATTTCGTGAATTAATTATAAATTTAAGCCGAAAATTTGCTCCGGTTGTCATTCTGATTGACGAATACGATAAACCGATTCTCGAC
>CAZISX010000014.1:46746-53623 GCA_964542005.1 uncultured Spirochaetales bacterium | reverse complement strand
TGCGGCAACAAGAAGTTTTATGATTTTTTGCTGAATATCTGCTGAAAAATCACTTTTTTTAAGTGCCTTTTTTACCTCAGTGGTAGTCATTTCAAGATATGGTTTTTTTGTAATTCCTTCTAAATATGCCCTTATTCCTGCTGTAACACAATCTGTAAAGCTGTCATAACTGCTTGTCTGAAGAAATTCCTCCGCCTCTTTTATTGCCAGCTGAGCAAGTTCGTAAGGTGTTTTTTCCGGCACAGCCATAAGAATTTCCTTCTTCTTTTTCTTTAAGAATTTTTTCCAAAACAAAAACAAAATAATGACTAAAATTATCCCAGCTGCAATATAAAGCAGGAGAAAATCAGGCTCATAGGCTGGCGAAACATCCTTGATATCCTTGATTTTTTGGTCAGTTTCTTTGGTGTTTGGCAGAATCGTAATCTGCAAAGGCGCAATTTCATATTCCGCCTTTCCGCTTTGAACTTTTATAGGAGGTGTTTTAAATTTGCCATTTTCAAGAGCTACCATCGTAATCTTTATTTTGTCTTCTGCACTCTCTGCAGAGTTTATAAAAAGCTCCTTGGATTCACCAACAAATTCGGCTTTTAATGGAGTTTCTCCCTTTTTGGAAATATATATTTCTATTGCTTCGCCCATATAAATATTTTTGGCAGGTAAAATTGGCGAAACCACCTCTGCGCAAAAAATAGGCAGAGAGAGTAGTAAAAAAAATATTGAAAAAATCTTTCTCATGCTCTTCTATTTTTCTCCATTTTCTTAAAACCTATAACAAGGTCGTTAATAAAATCTTCCTTATTTTCAATCCATAAAGGATTCATTTTAAGTCTTTTGAAAGCCTCATTTCTCGCTTCTGTAAAATTGTTCCAAAGCTTTTCTGAAGAATTGCTTAAATCAATTATCTCTGATGCGCCGGTTTCAGGATTCTTTATTCTCATAAAACCATTTCCAGAAGAGGCAAACTGCGCTTTATCATAAACTCCAAGCGGAATAATCTCGTGTCTTCGCACAGCAGCACCCAAAGTCGGAGGAATTTCAGGGAAAAGCATATCAGAAAGAAAAAAGATGAGACATTTTTTCTTCATAACCTTGTTTAAAAATTGGAATGCAGCCTCCGGATCGGTCTTTACGCCGTGCGGCTCTGTTGTAAGAAGCGAACGGATAACTGTCAGAAGATGGTTTCTTCCTCTTCTTGGCGGAATATATTCTTCAACTCTGTCGGAAAAAAGGATTACGCCGACCTTGTCATTGTTTCTTATTGCCGAAAATGAAATCGCAGCAGCAAGTGTTGCCATAATTTCCTGACATGAATAGCTTCTACCAAAAAGAGTAGAAGCAGAAACATCAACAAGAAGCATAACAGTAAGCTCTCTTTCTTCGCGGTAAAGTCTTATAAAAGGCTTGTTCATTCTAGCTGTTACATTCCAGTCAATAAGCCTCGCATCATCGCCTTCAGCATATTCTCGAACTTCCTGAAATTCAAGCCCGTGACCTTTAAAAAGTGTGTGATAGGCACCCTGAAGATACGATTCAACCTTTTTCCGCACCTTTAATTCAATGTAGCGGATTTTTTGTAAAAGTTCTTCCTGAATCATTATGGCACTTCCACCTGGTTAAGAATTTCAGCAATTATTCTGTCTGTTGATATTTTTTCAGCCTCAGCCTCAAAACTCGGCATAATTCTGTGTCTTAAAACCGGATAAGCAATTTCTTTGACATCATCAGGTGTTACAAAGTTTCTTCCCTCAAGAAACGCTTTTATTCTGCTTGCAAGCATTAAAAAGAGGCTTGCTCGCGGACTTGCGCCAACATCAATAAGTTGTTTGATTTTTTTCTCTTTCGGGTTTCTTGTTTCAAAAACGACCGAAACAACATATTTTTTAATTCTATCATCAGTATATATGTTCTGAACAATAGCCTTCCATCGTCTGATAGCCTCTTTGTTTGCAATTTTATTCAGCACAAGACCAAAATCTCCTTTTTCCGCTTTTTCAATAATCCGAAGCTCTTCGTCCATTGTTGGGTAGTCAATAAGAACCTTGAACATAAACCTGTCAACCTGCGCCTCTGGAAGAGGATAGGTTCCTTCCTGTTCAAGCGGGTTTTGAGTTGCTAAAACAATAAAAGGCTCGGGAAGTTTAAAGCTCTGATCTCCGATTGTTACCTGCCGTTCCTGCATTGCCTCAAGAAGTGCAGACTGAACCTTTGCCGGAGCACGGTTAATCTCATCAGCAAGAATAACATTAGTAAAAACAACACCTTTTTTGACATCAAAGTTTCTTGTCTCCATATTGAAAATCCTGCTGCCCATAATATCGGCCGGCAAAAGATCGGGAGTAAACTGGATTCTTTTAAAATCAAGATCTGTAGCACCGGCAAAAGCTTTTACAGCCGTTGTTTTAGCAAGACCAGGAACACCTTCGAGAAGTGTATGGCCTTCCGCAATTATTCCCATAATAAGTGCGTCAATCATATCTTCCTGCCCGACAATAATTTTTTGAATCTCTGTTTTCAGAGCCCTGATTGAAAGAGCTTCCTCTTTTATAGCCTCATTAATCTGACTGAAATCCATCTATTTCCTCCAAAAATCGTTTAACACCGGACTAGAACAACAAAAAATCAAGAGTTATTCCAAAAGATAGGACAAAAAAAGTTCTTTGTCTCTTTTTTAAACGCTGTTTTTTTGGGAGCGGAGTAATTATTTGTTTTTTTATCCCTAAACGATATAATCTTTTCGTTTTTTACACTGCAAGGAAGCATAAAAATGTACCGGAGAACTCTTTTAAAAATGAGGAAAAATCAATACTATTTTTTTGACACAATAGGTATTTGTGCTGCAATTATTCTGGCAGCACTGGGGCTGGAAGGGTTTCTTATTCCAAATGGATTTTTTGATGGAGGTGTGACAGGTGTCTCCATGTTTCTTTCTGAAATCACAAAAATTTCTCTTCCTGTTTTTATTGTTGTTGTTAATATTCCTTTTGTTTTTATTGGATGGAAAAATCTTAACCGCAAATCAGTTGCAAAAAGTATTGCCACAATAATTTTCCTTTCGGTAGTTCTTTTTCTTTTTGATTTTCCCGTATTTACCAAAGACAAAGTCTTATCTAGTTTTTTTGGCGGATTTTTTCTTGGAAGCGGGATAGGGTTTGCTGTTCGTAGCGGAGCGGTTCTTGATGGAACAGAGCTTATGGCTTTAATTTTGAGTCGCAAAACAGGCATTTCGATTGGAAGCATTATTTTTATTTTTAATGCAATAATTTTTTCTGTTGTTGGTGGTGTTTTGGGGCTTGAGCGGGCAATGTATTCAATTCTTACATACATTGTTGCTTCAAGAAGCATCAACTTTATTATCCACGGAATTGAAGAGTATGTGGCGATTAACATAATTTCTTCAAAAAGTGAAAAAATTCAAGAGCTTGTTATGAGAGATTTTGCTGTAGGAATGACTATTTATAAAGGGAAAAGAGGGATGTCCAAGGTTGATCAGGATATTCTTTTTTGTGTTATTACCCGTTTTGAGCTTCAGAAAATTCTTCGCCTGGTAAGATCAATTGACCCTAAAGCATTTATTGTATCTCATGTAGTTGACAATACTTTTGGTGGTTTTGGAGGTTTTACCAGAGCTAGAAAAGAGAGGTTTTAAAGAGAATCGTTTTGCAAATTGCCAATCCAAAAAAGATAAATTTTCTGCTCGCCTTTTCAAGTGTTGTTCTCTCAGAAAGAATATTTATTAAATTGGTCTTTTCTCCTTTGGTCAAACAGAAGATTCTCCTTTTTTCGCAATATTTGTTGATAAAATACTTGACACGGATTAATACAATGTATATTATTTAAGTCAAAAAAATGTAGTTAATTTATCTGGGGAGTTATATGGAAAAGTTGTCCGGAAAATTGTTTGGTTCAAAAAATTCCGGAGCAGAGGAATTTGACAGTAATATAAGCTCTTTCACGATTCCGTCAATTATTGTCGATAACTTTGGAAAAATTGTTTCTTTTAATGATTCTGCCTCAATTTTCTTTTCAAGCAATATCTCTTATGGGGACAACCTTAAGGAACTTGTGTCAGAGGAGGTTTGGGGAAAAATATCTTGCAACTCCGAAGAAATAGGAAGCATTGAAGACCTGTCTCGGAATATACTATACTTCTTTAAAAATTATGGGAATCACTACATTATTATTGTAGAAAACATTTCTGATAAAATTGAGTTTAAGAATAAATTTTATTCAGAAACCCGTTATATTGCATATCTTTCTCATCATATCAACAATCCTCTTACGGTAGTAAAAAACACATACGAACTAGTGAGGTATGGTTTAAACATCCTCAGACCTATTCTGGAAGAACAGGCAGAAAAAATAGATAAAAAGCAGGATTCGACACACAGTATTTCTGAAATTATTACTCTTTTATATGAAAACATTCATGATCAGGGTGAAAGTCTGAAACAGCTCGAGCAAAACATGAGATATTTGCGGAATATAGGAAGTATGCCCTATGGGGGAAAGATAAAATCATATAAATCTCTTTCTATTAGCAATCTTTTGGACTTAATACATGACAACCTCGGTTTTATGCTGAGTCAGATTGATTTTTTGCGAACGCTGCCTGAAAACTTAAAAGAAACTCAAACAATTCTCGATATTGATGATTTTATAACACTTTTTTATATTATTTTTGAAAATTCTGTTTATGCTATCAGAAGAACAAGCGGCATTGATAAAGGAGCTCTTTCTTTGATTGTTTCCGAAGAAAAAGAATCTCTAGTGTTTTTAATAGAAAATAATGGTCGTAAAATGAGTGACAGGGAGCTCGACCACTGTTTTGATCCCTTCTTTTCAACAAAGGATAATGCAGAAGGGCTTGGTCTTGGGCTTACAAATGCGGCTTTAATTGTTAAAAGCTATGGCGGAAAGATAACAATTTCCAACAAAGAGAACTCTAGTCTTGGCGTTATATATAAATTAACTTTTCCTAAATACAGGGTGCTGAAATGAAGAAGGTTTTAATTGTTGATGATGAAGCAAATCTTGCTAAATCTATAAAAAATTTCTTTTATTTAAAAGGAATTGATTCTGAAATAGCCTTAACAGGGGAAGAGGCACTCGAAATTCTTAAAAAGGATTCTGGGTTTTCTCTTATTATTACAGATGTTATTATGCCGGGAATCAGTGGCATTGATTTGTTGAAAGAAAGTAAAAAACTTTACCCAGAGATTGATGTTATTGTTATGACGGGAATGCTCTCTATTGAAAACACAATATCAAGTCTTCAAAATGGTGCAACAGATTATCTATTAAAGCCTTTTTCAAGTCTTGATTATGTCTGGGAAGTTGTGAAAAATTATATATAAATACTTTTTTCTGAAGCATTTGACAATAGTCTTTTTTTACTCTTTTTTCTTGATTTCAAGTGAATCAATAACTATGCAAGTGTTTGCTTTTTTTGGATAAATCACAAAACTGTTAGATCCTTCCTCTAAAAAACTCTCCATTGTAACAACATCTTTTTCCAGTTTTTCTGAGAAAGATTTGAGAAGGTAATTATCTTTTTTGTTTATGCTCAAAATAAAATCAGAGCCGCAAGGACTTTTCAGCAGATTCATTTTTATAGAATAAAGACCTCTGTTCAAAATCGGATGAGAAAAATCATAGTAGCTTTTTTTAGAAAGCTTTTTAAAGTAGATGCCCCAATAAAGATCCTCCGAATCTTCCAAATAAAGATCAATAATATGCTCTGGAATAGGAAAGTATTTGTCATAAGAATCCGATTTAACAACAGCCGTATATGCAGGGAGTCCACTTATAGGTTTGTACTTGTGCTCCATCTGTAAAAACATATGATTTTCTTCAAACTTTTCTATTTTATGAAGTTCTGGTACGGTTCTTATAACAGGTATTTTATTCATAGAACTTTTTATATAATAGGAAACAACATAGGTGTCTCTGTTTTCTTTCTTTTTAAAATAGGCTGCCGCATAAAAATTCTCTAAGCCCAAATCTTTTAAGATAATATTTCCATACTTGTCATAAGGAGGATTGTCCATCAAATTAAGAAACACAGAAGACTGATTGTTCGCAAGAATTATGACACTGTTTTTTATTCCTTTTTCTTTAATAAAATTAGCTATATAATCATCTGTGCCGCCAGAGCAATCGCTATAATAGTTTGCTAACGGAGGAAAAATTACAAAAATGAAAAAAATCATGGTAGCAAAAGGAAGAGAGGCTATCACAGGTTTTATAAAGCGGTTTGCGCTTTCTGTTGCCTTAACAAGTCCATAAGCAGCAGGAATCATTAAAAAAGATGAAACTTCATATAAGTATCTAGGTCCATAAAAGTTTCCATGAATAAAAAAGAAAAAATATCCGATAAAAGTAACAAAAAAAAGTGAAAAAACAAAAACACTTTTTTTCCAGCCCCAAAGAAAAGCGATGGAAGCAAAAATAAAGGGGTAGGGGTGTGATGTCATATTAAAAAGCAACAGCGTTAGTCTGGAATAAGAAACCCAGAAACCATTCAAAAAAGAATGTCCTCCTTCTGGTAAATATTCTCCCTGAGAGTTAGGACACCCTTTCCCAAAGCCTGGTCTGTGGCAAAACTCTACAGGCTCTCTAACTGAGAAATAAATATCCTGCGGGAAAATTGTGGGAGAATGAGAAAAAATATAGTTGTAACCCATCAAAACAGCACCCATCATACCGAAGGGAATTGTGAACAAAATCAGCTCTTTAAATTTACCTTTTTTATAGATATGATAGGCTGCCAGCGGAATATAGGTATAAATCGTATTGTGCGGTCTTATCAAAAGCAAAAAAGAAAGAATCAATCCCGAAAAGAAGTATTTTTTTAAATTTCTATCCGCTGTTATAA
>CAZISX010000014.1:43059-46736 GCA_964542005.1 uncultured Spirochaetales bacterium | reverse complement strand
GTTATAAAGAGATAAACAGAAACAGTTGTTAGCATCAGGTTAAAAGAATGAGACATATCGCTTCCAGCCATAAAAAGATTGAAGCTCGAAAAAGTACAGAAAAACATCGAAAGCATTGAAACTCTACTGGAAAAGAGTTTTTCAGCTATTTTGCCGACATAAAAGATAGAAACAGCTAAAGATATTGGATTTAATAAAAAGTCTATTTTTAACAACTTAAAAAGAGCTAAAAACAATGAAAATCCTGGAAGAAAAAGCGACCAGTATTTATCTTCATATCTAACCATAAACATTACTTCAAAAAACTCATAAAGAGGATGAGCCTGCAGATAAAGTTTTCCTTTCAGAAACAGTCTGGCTGTCCAGTCGTAATGGGCTCCATCAATAATGTGGGGATAATTTTCAAATACAAAAAACTTTATTAGTAAAGCTATTGAAAAAGCAATAAAAGGAAATATTTGGTATCTTCGTTTTTCCAGAACATTAAAACATTCTGACATTTCCTTTATAAAATATCTGTATAAAACAAAAAAGAGGAGTCCAGCGGCTGCAAATATAATATGAAAAGAAGGCCAAAATCCTGTAAAAACAAGCCAAAATTTGCCGCGAGTTCCCCAAAGAAAAAAAATAGAAAGCATTAAAAAAGATAAGGCAACGCCTGTCAGATTGCCTTTTATATATAAGATAATTTTTTTCAGAATATCTCTCATCTTAATCTTCTTTGTCAAGCTGTTCAACCTGCTCTATAAAATCATCCGGATCTTTAAACTCTTTATAGACCGAAGCAAAACGAATATAGGCAACCTTGTCTATTGACTTAAGCTGACGCATCACTTCTTCCCCTATTATTTTTGAAGAGACCTCTTTCTTGTCCAAAGACTGGATAGATTGCTCAATGTTTTTCACCGCTTCTTCAATTTTTTCCATAGGAACCGCTCTTTTTTCACAACTTTTCAAGATGCTTCGCTTAATTTTGTCTCTTTCAAAAAGCTCTCTCTCGCCATTTTTTTTAACAATAAGAGGCATTACCTCTTCGATTCTTTCATAAGTTGTAAATCTGCTCTGACAACTAAGGCACTCTCTTCTGCGTCTTATAACGGTTTCTTCTTTACTTGACCGGCTGTCAATAACCTTATCTTCAATAGAAGAACAAAATGGACATTTCATGTTTTTCCTTTAGATTTTTACAAGTTCAATTTTGGCCTCTTCAAGCATTCTCGAAGAGAGCAAATCACTATATCCTTCACAATAATAGATTTTTTGAATTCCAGCATTTATAAGCATTTTTGTACAAATAATACACGGATGGGTTGTGCAATACAAGGTAGCTCCTTTAATAGAAACACCATGCTTTGCTGCCTGAATAATAGCATTTTGCTCGGCGTGAAGTCCTCGGCATAACTCATGTTTTTCTCCCGAAGGAACATTCATCTGTTCCCTCAAACAGCCTATTTCAAAACAATGAGCAATGCCTGAAGGGGCTCCATTGTAGCCTGTTGCAAGTATGTGGTTGTCTTTTACAAGAACAGCGCCAACCTTTCTGCGGATACAACTTGATCTTTCCGCAGAAAGGTATGCAAACTGCTTAAAATACTCATCCCAACTTATTCTGTCTTTTTTTAATTCCATGCTATTTTATTAAAGGGAATCTGTTGCAGATAGTTTTAACTTTTTCTTTTACTTCAGCAATTACAGTGCTATCAATAACAGTTTCATCAATCTCGCCTTTTTTAGGCAATTCATTTGTTTTTATTGAAGAAATTATCTTGTCCATAAGTCTGGCAACTTCTCTCACATCCTCTTCTTTTAGTCCTCGGGTTGTTAAAAACGGTGTTCCAACTCTAATTCCGCTGGTTGTAAAAGGAGATTCTGTGTCAAAAGGAACCATGTTTTTATTAACCGTAATATGAGCCTTGTCAAGAGCTTTTTCAACAACTTTGCCTGTTCTTTGTTTGTTTCTAAGATCAATCAGCATAAGATGATTATCTGTGCCGCCGGAAACAAGATGATAACCCATTTTGTTGAATTCATCAGCCATTGCTGCAGCATTTTTTATTACTTGAGCCTGATAAGTTTTAAAATCAGGATGCATAGCCTCTTTAAAACAAATTGCTTTTGCAGCTATTACATGCATTAAAGGGCCACCCTGCATTCCGGGGAAAACTGCTGAATTAATCTGTTTTTCGTACTGTTTTTTTGCAAGAATAAGACCACTTCTTGGGCCTCTTAATGTTTTATGAGTAGTTGAAGTAACAAAATCAGCGTAAGGAACTGGGCTTGGATGAAGACCAGCAGCAACAAGACCTGCTATATGGGCCATGTCAACCATCATAAAAGCACCAACTTTATCACAAATTTCTCTGATTCTCTTAAAATCAATAATTCTCGGATGAGCAGATGCGCCGGCAAGAATCATTTTCGGTTTATGTTCAACAGCAAGTCTTTCAAGCTCGTCATAATCAATCCTTCCGGTCTCTTTTGAAACGCCATAAGGAATAATTGTGTAGAGTTTGCCTGAAAAATTTACCGGACTTCCATGAGTAAGGTGGCCACCATGGTCAAGATTCATAGCTAAAATCTTATCGCCAGGCTCTAAAACAGCAAAATAAACGCCCATATTGGCCTGAGAACCGCTGTGAGGCTGAACATTTGCATACTCAGCACCAAAAAGCTCACAAGCTCTCTCTTTTGCTATTCTTTCAGCTTTATCAACAACTTCGCAGCCGCCGTAATATCTTTTTGAAGGATATCCTTCAGCATATTTATTTGTAAGAATACTGCCCTGAGCTTCCATAACAGCTTTTGAAGTAAAGTTTTCTGAAGCGATAAGCTCTAAACCGAATTCTTGTCTTTCCGCCTCTTCTTTAATAACAGCCGCAATTTCAGGATCAACCATAGAAATGTGTTTTGTCTCTATCATCTTTTACCCCTTCTTCTGAAAAATATTAATAAAACACTTCAGTTCAAACAGGGGATTTTATACTAATTTATTTGATTCTTCAATTAATTTCTGACACTAATTTCTGAAAATCCTGAAAACATTACAATTTATAAGATTGTTTTCTTCGTCTTCTAATAGACCCGAGTAAAAGCTCAATAAATTTGAACAGATTAATAATCAGATTCGACTTCTGCTAATAACGGAATTAAATTCTCATCAGAAAGATATGGGGCATACTCTTTTTCACCATTCACATATTTAACAAAAGCTTCAACAGAACCAGCAATAACTCTTCTGTACAAATCGTAATCACTCTTGCTTGCTCCTTTGCAGAAGCGGATAGCAGAAACCGCGCCTCTTGCCGTGTCGTCAAGCATGTCAATATGCCCAAAATTTACCGCATTTATTAACCATTTAGGCCCATCAAAAGCTTCATAAAAATGGTGTGCCGAAATTTGAGCCGGAGCACAGGCAGGCCATACCTTGATGTTAAATCCAGGCTCATCCCCAAGTCCTGTCTCAAAAACAAAAACAGGTGTTCCTAAGGTAAAAAAAGAGTCATCCTGGATTGCCTTTTCAGAAAATTCAAAAGGATCTCCGTCAACAGGATCCATTAAAAAAAGTCCGCCGACATTATATTCAAGCAAACGGTAGATTTCAATAATTGCCTGAGCTCCAGAGCTGTGTCCTGAAAGAATAATATTAGAAAGATCAGGTGTTGGAGCTGCGTTTTCGC
>CAZISX010000014.1:41469-43049 GCA_964542005.1 uncultured Spirochaetales bacterium | reverse complement strand
CTCCTGAAAAATTTGATTTTCTCATCCACCTAACAACCTCTGTTAAGTCTTCTGCCCTTTTTTTATACTGATTTGGAAGAAGAATTGATCCGTCAGGAATAGCAACAATAATGCCTTTTGCAGCAATTTTTTCAAACAGAGAATCGTATGTGCCGCCAGGAGCAAATCCGTTCATTCCGCTAAGAAAAACAATAACAGGAGCTTTGCCTGTTGAGGCTGGATACCAGAATTTTATATCAAAAGGAAGACCTTCGTAATCCTTTTTTTTAATAGTTGCAGTACTTACAAATTTGTCAGCATCTTCATAAGGAGTCGCGGGAAGAGCTACATCTTTGTCAGGCATAGCTGCGTCTAAGTCAGGAGTTATTTCATCAGCATCAGAGAATGTTGAGGTGTCGCTATCTCTTTCTTGTGGAATATCTTTGTCTGGTTCAGAAAAGTTCTCATTGTCAATTTTGATTGCTTCATCAGAAGAGTCATCTATGTTCAGAGTGTTGTCAGAATCATCCGAAAAGGTGTCTGGCAGAATCTCGTTATCCTGCATTAGGTCAGTGTCTGATTTTACTGGATTATTTGAGGATTTAGAAGTTTCACCACAGGCAACAAAAACCAAAGAAATCAGTAAAATAAAAATCACTTTTTTCATCATTTTCTCCATCGTTTCACTTCACCGACACCGACAGAAAAACGCTTGTTGTTTTTTCATACTACTTTTAGTCTTTTAAAAGACAACTTTTTTGGTTATTTTTTATTGAAGAATATTTGTTTTGAGCAAAAATTACTTATTCACAGCTTTAACAACTTCGCTAGTTAAATCAAGAGCGTCAGCAATATAAAGAACATTTTCTTTTGGCAGAACAATATCAATGCCTTTACTTTTTGCAATCTGACCGGCAATTTTCTTAACTTTTTCTACAAAATCGCCCTGAACTTTAACATCTCTGTCCTGTAATTTTTTCTGATGTTCTGCTGCAAGCTGCTGATACTTAGCATATTTTGTCTGCATTTCTTCAAAAAGAGCTTTTTTTGCTTCTTCCGTCATGTTTGCGCCATCTTTTTTGGCTTTATCCTGCATTTTCTGAAGTTCATCCTCTTTTTGTTTCAACTCTGCCTGGCTTTTCTTTATCATTGACTCAAACTTTGATTTTTCAGTCTGAATTTCTTTCGAGCCTTCCCATACTTTTTTCATGTCAACACATGCAATTTTTTCTGCAAAAAGAGGGAACGCCAATAAAACAACAAGTAAAAGCAACAGTTTTTTCATAATAGCCTCCATTAAAAAGAATTTTTGATATTAAATTCAAAGGTATAGGTAGGATCTCCAGGTCGCGGAGTAAGCGGGAATCCCCACTCAAAACTAAGCGGTGCAATTGGGGTAATCCATCTAAGGCCAAATCCCCAGCTCCAGAAAAGTCCAAGCGGAGTGTCATATTTGTTTTCACCTTTTCCGCCATAATAAAAAAAGTTTTCATCCTCATTCCAGGTGTTTCCTGCATCAAGAAATCCAACAAACTGAAGGCGCATTTCTTTAACCAGAGGAATTTCAAGCTCATTATTAAGAACTATATTTTTATCTCCTC
>CAZISX010000014.1:23410-41459 GCA_964542005.1 uncultured Spirochaetales bacterium | reverse complement strand
TGTCTGCGGTCTTAAATCGCTTGACGGTTCTATGCTGTACCTGCCAACATATAAAGGCTCCGGTCCGATTGATGAGTAAGGATAGCCTCGCACAGTGCTCATGCCTCCAATAAAGTATCTTTCAGAAATAGGAATTCGGTCATTGGATAGAGAGCGTTTCCATGCGGAGGAAAGATTTGTTTTAAAAACCAAATCGCCCCAAATTTCTTTGTAAAGTCTTAAGTTGTATCTAACTTCCAGCAAAGCTTCATCGCTGAATATTTTGCTGTGAGCAAGTTCTGCCCCCAAAGATGTGTAAAAACCATTAGTTGGGAACATTCTATCATTTCTTCTGTCATAAGAAATTGATGTTTCAACAGAGCTGATAAATAAATTTCTGTACAGCCACGCAAGCTGTCTTTGGGTTTCTCCCTCAAGATAAACTTTCCTAAGGTTGTATCCGGCAGAAAGACGGAGATAGTCATCTATCGGTTTCCCAAAAACAATGTTAAATCCGTATCTATTTTCTTTTCTGTCAGAATAATATTCATACGAACTTGCAGAATAATCTGTTCTCATGTTGTAAAAACCAACATTCATGCTCATTTCATAATCAAGAAGGTAAGGCTCATAAATATCAAGACTTACGGTTGTTCTCATTTTACTGCGCTGTGCAGAAAAACTAAGAGATTGTCCATAACCAAAAATATTATTCTCTTCAATTTTTGCATTTATCATAAAACTTTCAAGAGAGCTGAATCCTGCTCCAACCTGAAAAGTTCCACCTTTCCTTTCAGTCACTCTGATTGTAATTTTGACAAGATTAGGCCCGCTTCCTTTTTGAGGAAGAATTGTTACTTCATCATAAAAACCTGTTCTTTTTAATCTCGCTTCGCTTCGCTTTTGAGCAGAGTAATTAAAAAGCTCACCCTCAAAAAGCTTAACTTCTCTTCTAATAACCTTGTCTCTTGATTTCTCATTTCCTTCAATATCAATTCGTTCAACAAAGCATTTTTCTCCTTTTTGGATAACATAAGAGATGTCAACGGTTTTATTTGCATCATCAGGTTTTGTTTGAGGAATAACAGTTATAAAAGGATAGCCTTCATCTCCATAATACTTTTTCAGCTCATCAATATCTTTAAAAATCGAAGAAAGTTTGTAATAGTTATTTTTTTTTAGTATGTAGTCGTGCTCTGGATATTTATCATTATCAAGTTTGTCGCCGCCGATAGTTATTTCTTTTATAGTATATCTCTCCCCCTGAGTAACAATAAAAATAATATCCATATATTTTTTGTCAGGGGTAATTCTTACTGCCGGCTTAGAAACTCTTACATTCACAAAACCTTCTTCAAGATGAAGCTGTTCAATAATTCTTCCATCCTGCTCAAGAAGCTCTTTCTTGAACCCTGCATCACTGCTAAAAACGCTAAAAAGAGTCTGTTCTTTGGTGCTGAGTTTGTCTTTTATGGATTGCTCCGAGAAAAAATTAAGACCGCTTATCGTAATTTTTCTGACCTGAACTTTTTCTCCTTCATTTATTTTGAAGATAACTTCTGTCTCTTTTTTATCTTTATTTGTTTTGAGCTCATAATTAACAATAGCCATCATAAAGCCTTTGCCGCGATATAAATCCTGGATTTTTGTAATGTTCTGATTGAGTTTGCCAAGATTTAAAAGCTCATTTTTTTTGATATCAACAACTGCTTCGATATCTTCCTGCTTTATTTCGTCATATCCCTCATAAGTAACTGATTTTATTATTGGATATTCTCGTATTGAAATAGAAATGGTTTTTGTTTCGCTGTTGTAGTTTACATCAATTGATTCAAAAATTTTCAGCTCATACAGCTCTTTAACAATCTGATCTATCTCTTTCTCTGAAAACTCTTTCTTGTTTTCAAAATATTTTAAAACAACCGATTTTTCTGTTCTGATATTTCCGGAAACAGATATTTTTTCAATTTCGACAGAATAAAGCGATATAGAAAAAGAAAAAACAAAGAACAAAATAAAAGCTATTTTTAAATTCTGCATAATACTCCCTGTTCCAGATGATATGTGCAGCCGGTAAGTTCGGCAAACCGGCGATTGTGGGTAACAAAGATTGTTGTAGTTTTGTGCTCTTTGACAAGCTTCATAATTAAATCCCAAACCATTGAGCCTGTTTCATCATCAAGATTGCCTGTTGGTTCGTCTAAAAGAAGAATATTCGGCTC
Source organism: uncultured Spirochaetales bacterium (assembly GCA_964542005.1). Taxonomy (GTDB): domain Bacteria; phylum UBP6; class UBA1177; order UBA1177; family CALOFP01; genus CAZISX01. Next base: position 39,258 of record CAZISX010000014.1, on the reverse strand, counting down.
AGTAACAAGTGCTCTGGCAATTGCAACCCGCTGCTGCTCTCCGCCCGAAAGCTCAGCAGGTTTGTGATGAAGTCTTTCCTGAAGGCCGACTTTTATGAGCATCTCTTCTGCTTTTTTGTAAGAATTGCCATTTCCGCCTATCATATTTGCCATAGCAACATTTTCAAGAGCTGTAAATTCCTGTAATAAATAATGAAATTGGAAAACAATGCCTACTTCGCGATTTCTGAATTTTGAAAGTTTTTTGTCTTTCAGCAGACTTGGATTTTCGCCATTAATAGAAATTTCACCGCTGTCAGGCTTTTCGAGTGTTGCAATAATATTTAAAAGAGTTGACTTTCCCGCGCCGCTTTTGCCAACAAGCGAAATCATATCTCCTTCACTTATTTCAAGATTTATCCCTTTAAGAACCTCAATCTTATGCCCTTCAATAAAATAATCTTTTTTAATATTGTTAAGTCGAAGCACTAAACACCTCAGTCATATCTAAGTCCTTCCGCAGGTTTGATTTTTGCGGCCTGCCAGCTTGGATAAATTGTTGCGAAAAAGCTGATAATCATTGAACTAACAGAGACAACAGCAAAAGTCTTCCAGGAAAGTTCAACAGGAAGTGTTGTCATGTAGTAGACATCTTTTGCGAGAGGAAATTCAATTCCTCTTAAAACATAACAGATAATTACAGCTAAAATCATTCCAAGAATTGTTCCCAATGAACCAAGGACAAAGCCGTCAAACATAAAAATTTTCATAATTGAGCGGTTGCTTGCGCCCATTGCCTTTAAAATAGAAATCTCTCTTGTTTTTCCCATTACAAGCATAATCAAAGTCGAAACAATGTTGAAACTTGCAACAAGAATAATAAAGGTGAGAATTATAAACATAACAGTCTTTTCAAGCTTAAGTGCTTTGAAAAGATTCTGGTGCATATCCATCCAGTCCTGAGTAGAGTAGGGGAACCCGCCTAAATTACTGGTGATTCTGTTAGTTATTTCTCTTACATTGTATATGTCATCAACCTTGACATTGAGAAGATTCACACTCTCTTTCATAGAGAAAAAATCCTGTGCATCTTTCAAAGACATGTAAATAAACTGAAAATCATACTGATACATTCCTGTATAAAAAATGCCGACAATTTTAAAGTTTTTTGAAAGAGGAACTGGCCCTGTCGGCCCCATTCCGCCACCAATCGGACTTATAACAGTTAGAATATCTCCGACATGAACACTTAAAAACTCAGCCATTTCCTTGCCAATAGCGACAGGTCTCAGATCTTTTTTATCCTCGCCCACAAAATCAGCAAAAAGATCTTTTTCAGGATTTTTCCCTCTGGCTGCATCGTTTTTAAGGTCGCATTTTGACATATCTTCAAGACATTCAAGTTTTCCCTTTTCCATCTGACGCGGCAAATCAGTAACACTTCCTATTGTTTTAATATCAATACCATTTGCAACACCGCCTAAAATATCCTGATTTGCAGAAACCATAATCTCATTTGTGACGGAAGGTGTTACCCCTGTTACTCCTTTGATTTTTCTCACTTTTTCTGCAACAGCCTGGTAATCATCAAATTTGCCTGTCATTTTTCTGATATGAGCGTGTGCATTTGAGCCAAGAATTTTGTCTTTCATCTGGTTTTGAAAACCGTCCATAACAGAAATAACAGAGATAAGCGCAGCAACGCCAAGAGCAATTCCTAAGACAGATATTATACTGATAAGACTAAGGAATCTGTTTCTTCTTGAATTCCAAAGATATCTGAGTCCGATAAAAAATTCAAACTTCACTTTTCAGGCCTCAGAAGAGGGAACAGTATAACATCGCGGATGCTTGGAGAATCGGTGAAAAGCATAACAAGTCTGTCTATTCCGATTCCTTCGCCGCCAGCCGGAGGCATACCATATTCAAGAGCTCTGATATAATCAATATCCATATCAGCAGCTTCATCGTTGCCTGATCGTTTCTCCTCAACCTGTTTTAAAAACGCCTGATGCTGGCTGTCAGCGTCATTTTGTTCAGAGAAAGCGTTTGCGTGTTCTCTGCCCGCGATAAAAAGCTCAAAACGGTCTGTAAAAAGAGGGTTTTCATCATTTTTTCTGGCAAGCGGACTGATTTCCGCAGGATATTTTGTGATAAAAGTAGGATTCCAGAGCTTTTCCTCAACACATTCCTCAAAAAGTTCAACCAGAAGCTTGAAGTAAGTTGTATCTTTCTTTATTTCAATTTTGTGCCTTTTCGCCACTTCTTTGAGTTTGTCAAAATCCTTAAGCTCTTCCTCTGTGGCAATGTTATATTTAATCAAAGATTCTTCAATAGTCATACGATCCCAAGGTGCAGTAAAATCAATCTCTTTTTCTTGATAATTAATTTTTGTAGAACCGGAAAGATGAATCGCAAGCTCAGAAATCATAGCCTCGGTAAAACTCATCAAATCGTTGTAATCAGCATAAGGCCAGTAGAATTCCATCATTGTAAATTCAGGATTGTGTCTTATAGAAATTCCTTCGTTTCTGAAGCTGCGGTTAATTTCAAAAACTTTTCCCATCCCACCAACAAGAAGTCTTTTAAGGTAACATTCGGGTGCTATACGCATGTAAAGCTGCATGTCAAGCGTGTTGTGGTGTGTTATAAAAGGTCTTGCCGCCGCACCGCTTACAAGAGGGTGCATCATTGGGGTTTCAACCTCAAGAAAATCGTTTTTGTTCATAAAATTTCTAATAAAATTAACAATATTTGTCCTTTTTATGAAAGTTTCTTTGACCTCGTCATTCATAATAAGATCAAGATATCGTTGTCTGTATCTTGTTTCTTTGTCGGTAAGTCCGTGAAATTTTTCAGGTAATGGACGAATGTTTTTTGTCAAAAGATGAAAATCATGAACAAGAAGTGAAGATTCTCCTGTTTTTGTAACAAAAGCCTCCCCTGAAAGCCAAATAATATCAGCAATGTCAATAACTTTTTTGAATTCGTCGAATCTTTCCCCAATAAAATCCTTAGTAAAAACAACCTGAATTCTGTCAGATTCATCCTTGAGATGAGCAAAAGCAAGTTTACCCATAGTTCTTAAAGACATAAGTCTGCCGGCAATTGCAAATCGCTCTGATTTTCCTGTTTTTTCAAGATCTTCTTTTTCCATGAGAGCAATTTTTTCTTTAAGAGCAGAAATCTTAATTTCTGGTTTTTTTGTGTTTGAATAAGGGTTAATCCCTTGGCCACGCAATGATTCTATTTTCTCTTTTTTTCTCGCAATAACTTCGTTTTCATCAATTACAACAATGGGAGCCTGTGTTTTTTCTTCACTCATAATATTCTCCCGAATTATTTTGCCCCAGCACAACTGCCATTTTTAGGAGCAGAAGGCTCAGGATTGCAAGTGTTTGAATTGTCTGGCGATTTATCTTTTTTGTTTGCGGCGTTGTTTTGAAGTTGTTGTAGCATTTTTGGATCAAGCTTTATAATAGGTTTCATTAATTCAGGCCTGAACAACAGTTTTTTTTGCTCTCCATCTCTCGGTATAAATCCTGCTTTTTTAAGATTAATATTTATCTTTTTGGTCTCTTTTTTTTCGACAGAGCCAGCAAGAGCAAAAGCAATACCAACAATACCAATAACAGCCAGAACAGCAATAATTACAATAACTTTTTTGTTTTTCATAAATTTCTCCCATAAAACAAAATTCGCAATAATATATAAGGATTGCCTGTGATAGTCAACATTTTAAAATTGTTTTAAAATTGAAAATAAATTGCTCAAGTTAATTTGCTGGCACTGCAAAGCATTTGCGAAAATAATCGTCAATAATTTTTGGTAGTTACAATTGTAAATCTCTGTTTTTTTGTTTTCGAATTTTTTAAGTTAGTGACGCAAAAGCCGCGCTGGCGTAAAAGCTTTTTTGCTTATTGCATTTTCCACTTTACCGACATAGCAAGCTCATTTATTTTGACAATGGCAGCTCAATATTGTACTATTCCCGTGGAAATTAAATACATATAATATGGTTTTTATGAAGCAAGTTTTGTTTGCAATTTTAATTGTTATGTTTTTTTCAGCTAAAGCTGCCTTTGGAGAAGAAGCAAGCTCTTCTTTTTTTAAGATAGATGACAAAGCTGATACAAAAAAACTTCACAGATTTATTGATGTTCTTGAGAATTGTGCACCAGATTTAAATCTTGCCAGCGTTCAACATGAATCTCTTTCAAAAAAATTTATTCCGCTCACTTCGCTTTCTCCGAATTTGGGATTTAGCAAATCTTCTGCATGGTTTAGGCTGCGGATTTCAAACAACTCCTCCGAGGATTGGATTCTTCAGGTAAAAAACCCGCTTCTTTCTGAAGTTGATTTTTATTTGCCATCAAAGGAAGGATATTCGGATAAAAAAACCGGATTTTTAAAGCCGCTTTCTTCGAGAGAATTCAAGGAAAGAACTTTTCTTTTCTCAATTCCGCCAGCATCATTTGACAAGCCGATTTTTGTGAGAGTTGATTCTAAAACATCGCTTAGCGTTCCCTTTGATTTGGTAAAAAAAAGTGATTTGCACAAGATTAAACGGCGGGAAGAAATAGAAGACACAATTATTCTAACCGCATCTATTATGGCCTTAATGCTCTCTCTTTTTGGTATGTTGAAAAAAAGAAGAGCATTTGTCGCTTTTGCGGGTTTTGTAATTGCGATTGTGCTCTGGCATCTTTCTTTCAGAGGCTTTTCTTCTGTTTATCTTTTCCCCGAAAACGCGGGTCTTTCTGGCGGTTTTTTGCTTTTTTCAGGGTTTGTTGCAACATTTTTCTTTCTTTCTTTTACCAAAGGATTTTTTGATGTTGAAAATCGAATCAGAGATTTTTATTATCCTATGACTTTTTTACAGATAATTTCTCTAATTCTTGGATTCTCGTCATTTCTTTTTTTTAATATGTTTATGATTATACTTTTTCATATAACTTCTGTTACGGCTCTGGCTTTATCATCTTTGTCTGCTTTTCATAAAAGATTTTCAGGAGATAAGCCAGCCTCTATTCTTTCAACAGGATTTTCTTTATCATTTCTTTACATTGTTCTTTTGTCTCTCAACAACATCGGATGGATTTCTTTGGGTGTTTTGGCAAGTTATATTCCAACAGTTACAGTTGTTATTCTTTTCGTTTTTATGTTGACAGCACTTGTTGAACGCAAAATTGAATCATTGAAATATCGCCACGACGACAAAAAAGATGTTGTAGAAAGTCTTAAAAATGAGCTCAAAGAAAAAGAGAAGTTTTTCACCAATATTGTCAAAGAATTAAAAAATCCTGCAAATGGAATTTATGCGCTGATTGATTCCTTTATTGATGAAATTTCCCAGTTTTTGACAAACTCTCAGTCAAAACAGCTTCTAAATATAAGATCAATTGCAAAGCGAATGAGCTTTATTATCAATGATTTTGATGACTTTGCCTCGATTAAAAACAGAACAATGAAGTTGAACAAGAGGTCGGTGAATATTAATTTTTGTGCCGACATTGTTTGCGCAATTTTTCTGCCCGCAGCTTCCTCTAAAAGCTTGGACATTATTAACAACATTAATCCTTTAACTGCGGTCAAAGCTGATGAATCGCGACTTCAGCATGTTTTCTCCATACTTTTGGATCATGCAATAAATGAGGCTGAGGCAAAAACAAAAATTGATTTATCTGCAGAAGTTAAGGGAAGTTTTGTGTTTGCAAATGTTGCTTTTTCAATGGAAGAGGTTCCTCCTGAAATTCTTGAAACCAAACACAAGAACAAATACATAAACAAATATATAGAATCCGATATAATGCTTTCTGTTGCTAAAAAAATAATAGAATTTCACGGGGGCTTGCTGGAAGTTAAAAATAACGAAAATAATTATATACTTACCTTTAACTTGCCTCTTTCTGAAGAGCCTGTAGAAAACACAGAAGATGAGATAAACGGTCATCTCATTGACACAATAAAAGAGATGAGTTTTGATATTGAATCAGAAAAAAAAGAAATTGTTGTTCCTGCTAATTTTCTTGGAAACCGAAAATATAAAATACTTGCGGTCAGCAAAGACCCTATAATAATTCAGATTACCGCAAATTACCTGAGTCTTCGCAACTATACAATTGCTCAAGCTCAATCAGGCAGCAAAATGCTTGAATTGATTGCGAAAAACAATTATTCTTTAATTATTCTTGATGAGGCTTCTTCTGATATTTCAGACAAAGATCTAATGAAAACTCTCAGATCCCGTTATTCGACAAATCAGCTCCCAGTCCTTTATCTCTCGTCTTCAGCAAAAGTCTCTAATTTTATTGAAGCATTTGATTATGGAGTGAATGATTATTTTCTAAAACCGCTCTCCAAGCAGGCTTTTCTTAAAAAAGTTGAACACCATCTTCTTGCTGTAGAAAAATCTGAATATTATCAGAAATTTACTCCAACGAGAATGCTTGAGTTTTTTAAAAAAGGCGATGTTATTGAAAATCAGGCAGGAGATCATATAACAGGCGTTTTTACCCTTGTTTTTGTTCAAATTTTTCCAATGGATGCTGAAGCAAACGGAAACATAAAGGCAAATATCAATTCTCTAAATATTTTTCTACAGAAATCAGCAGAAAATATATGGCACAATGGCGGGGCGATTGAAAGTTATGACTCAAGAGGTTTTAGCGCAATTTTTCAAAACACAGAAAAAGCTGTTATGATGGGGATTAAGATAAAACGATATTTTAATGTTTTCAGAAAAAATTCATCAAGCGAAAATGGTCAGGGAATCAGCATTGTTATTCATACAGGACGGGCGGTTGTTGGAATTATTGGACACCCTAATTTTCTTGAGTGCAAAATTCTCACAGAATCGCTTACAAACGCAAGGAAACTTGAAAAAATCAGCAGAAATCATAAAATCCCTATGATAATTACAGAACAGGCGCTCAACATGATAAAAGACGAAACAAAAATAACGGCAAGGCTTCTTGGCAAACAAAAGGTAGCTGGGGAAAAATCTCTTGCATCGATATATGAGGTTGCAAATGGAGATCACCAGTCTATTCTCGAGAGCAAAATAAAGACAAGACCAAAAATGGAAAAAGCGATTGCGCTCTACTACAACTCTCATTTTCAGGCTGCACTAACAATTTTTGAAGAAATAATAACTTTAAATTTGAAAGACACTTTATCAATTTATTATGCCGGTCTTTGCAGAGAAATGATTGATAAAATCAATAAAAACAACAAGATACACTAGCGGAGAATCGTTATGAAAAAAATGTTCTTAGTTTCTATGCTTTTATGTCCTTTATTTCTTGCTGCCGGTCTAACAGGCTTGGGCGTAAGAGCTGGAGCGGCTGTAACAAACCTTACCGGAGATGTCGAAAATGAGAAAGATACGAAAACGCTAACAGCTTTGTCTGCCGGTGTTTTTTATAATTATTCCTTAATTCCGCTTGTTTCTCTAAGGCCTGAAATAGGATTTATTAAAAAAGGAATAAAAAAAGAAGGTTTAGAAATGTCCTCATCTTATGTCGAGATGACTCTGCCTGTTGAAATATCAATTCCTCTTGGAATTATTGATATTCCTGTTTTTGCAGGCGGATTTGCAGGATACCAAATTTCAGAAAAAGAAAGAGAGGAGGCAAACAAATTACAATATGGCGTTACAGGCGGTGTTGGAGTTGAGCTTAATCTTGCCGCTGTTGAGCCAGGTCTGGAGTTTAGATATGAAAGAGCTCTCTCTGCTCTTTCTGATGAGCAGGATTCTGCATTCTTTCATTCTTTCATTTTTTCGGGCTTTGTAAAATTCTGAGAAATCAGGGGTAAAGATGAATAATTTAACAAAAAATTCTACAAAAAAACTTATTGCAAAAGCAGTTTATGTTGCTGAAAACATTCAAACAAAAACGCTTGAGCTTAGCAATAAAATTGGAGAACATCCATACTTTTTTCCTGCGGGAACAAACGGATATGCAGCTCTTTTCAGGTATGGTGTTGTTGTGTTTTTTAATCTTAATCCGGTCGAAGAAGCCTCTTTTATGAGTTATCTTAAAGACTTCCTGGTCAAGCCTTATGATACGCCTGAAATGGAAGAACTCGAAATTTGTCTAGACACAAACGAAAGAGAAGGCTTTAAGGAAAATCATCTTATAATCAACAATCTTGAGATTGAGACGCTTCAAATTGTAAGCCTGGTTCTTTCCAAGAGCGTTGTTTTGGCAAGAAATGAACAGACTGTTTCTGTTGTTTTTGATAAAATTGAGCCTTATGCAGGAAAACTCGAAGAAGGAAAAAGTGTAAAAAATGAAAAAGCAATCATAAAGCAGATAGGTGAAATTCTCAACATGCAGCACAAAATGGCTGGGCAGGTGGAAGTGGCTGAAAAACCTGAACTTTTATGGTACAGACCGGAACTCGAAAAATTCTACCTTCAGCTTTCCTACGACTACGATCTTAAAGAAAGACATGGTGCTCTTGAAAGGAAGTTCAAGATTATTTCACACACAGCTGAAACTCTTTTAAATCTTCTCAACCACCAAAGCTCGATGCGTGTTGAGTGGTATATTGTTGCTCTTATTGTTGTGGAAATTATATTTTCTTTTTATCAGCATTTTTTTAAATAGAGCAATTAATATTGACGGAGCAGTGCTCATTTTGTATTATCCAGAGTACGAATTCATAAACTCAGGAATTAAATGAAAAAAACAAAAATACTTTTTGTCTCTCCCGAAATTGCACCTTTTGCAAAAACGGGCAATGTCGGAGATGTTGTTAAGTCAATGGCTCTGGCTGCTTCAAAAGAGAATTGCGTTTCAGCGGTAATGCCTCTTTACAGCTTGGTAAACATCTCTAAGCATTCTTTAAAAAAAACTGACATTTCTTTTATGATACCTGTTTCGGATAAAGAGGAGCTGGCAGAGGTGTGGGTTTCTTCTTTTGAGAATTCAGAAATTCCTGTCTATTTTATTCAGAGCCGATACTTTGAAAGAGATGCTTTGTATGGAAATGATTTTGGTGATTATCCTGACAATTCCGAGAGATTTGTTTTTTTCAGTCGGGCGGTTTTAGAGCTTTCTGTCCATATTGGAGACCCCGATATTATTCATTGTCACGAGTGGCACACGGCTCTTTTGCCTGTTTATCTCAAGGAAATTTATCAGCCTAAAAATCTGCTTACCAAAACAAAAACAGTTTTAACAATTCACAATCCCGCACAACAAGGAAAGTTCTGGATGTACGATCTCCACATATTAAATCTGGGCTGGGAAATGTTCACTCCGGATAAATTGGAATTTTACAATCATATTAATTACTTAAAAGGCGGTGTTGTTTATGCGGATAAGGTGACGACTGTAAGTCCTCGATTTGCTGATGAAATAAAAACTTCTGAATTTGGACAACAGCTTGAAGGTATTTTTAAAAAATATTCATCAAAACTATCTGGAATTATTAATGGAATTGAACCTGATTTCTGGAATCCGGAAAAAGATTCTCTTCTATCCTTTAAATATTGTGCAGATAAACCTTCAAACAAGTCTAAAAATAAAACACAGCTTCTCGCAACATTTGGTATTGACACGGAATTAAAAGTTCCTGTTTTTTCAATAATTTCAAGGTTTTTGCAAAACAAAGGGTTTGACATTATTCCTTCAGCAATAGAACAAATTTTGCAGAAAAATGAGGCTATTTTTATTTTTATGGGATCTGGCGACAAATTTTATGAAGCAGCAATGAAAAATCTTCAGGAAAAATTTCCGGGGAAAGTTGTAATAAAATCGGGGCTTAATGAAGATTTTGCTCATCTTGTTTATGCTGGGTCTGATTTTTATTTAATGCCTTCCAAATATGAGCCATGCGGTATAAACCAAATGATTGCAATGCGTTATGGGGCGATTCCTGTCGCCAGAAATGTCGGTGGACTTTCCACCACTATTTCTGATGTTTCAACAAATCCAGAAACAGGCAGAGGAATCCTTTTTGATGAATACAGCGCGCTTGATTTGGCAAATGCTATTGAGGCTGGAATTAAAATGTGGAATAAAAATAAAAAACAGATGAAGCAAACAATCTTAAATTGCATGAGTTATGATTTTAGCTGGAGCAAGCCAGCAGCAGAATATCAGAAAATTTATGACAAGCTGACCTCTTAAAAAAGCTCAAGCTGGGTATAGTTTTGCAGAATTGTTTTAGAGATATTTCCAGTCAATTTTTCTGACCATTCTTTTGCAAATTCACCCGAAAAAATAATATTTTTAATACCAGAAAAAACAATATATTCAAAAATCCTTTCAGATATTTCACTTAGTGGTTTTTCTGCCGGCAAAAGAATTGTGTCGAGAGGAGAAAAGAGCCTTCTGTTTAGCGGCGTTGAATTTAGATAATAAAAAGAACCACTTGCTTCTTCTATCAATATGTTTACACCACCGGATTCATCCTCTGTTTTGTCTATTCTTATGAAAAAAGGTCCTAATAAAACAAAGGTTTCTTCTCTTAAACAGATATATTTTTTAAGATGGAGTTTTTTTGCAGTTTCCTGAGTCATTGCTCTTATTGCACAGCTTAAATAAGTATTTACATTTTGTGAAGAGGAAATTATAAGAGAGCACTCTTTTTTGCTGGAACCCTTGTCTATAAAAAGATGTCGTCCCTCTTTTTCAAGATGCCAGACAGTTTTGGCTGTTATCATTACTTTGTTTTCTCCGGAAGATTTTCTTTTTTGAGTTTTATTTCTCTAGGTATTGTTTCTCTAACCCCTGAAATTGCTTTCATTTTTCCTGTAAGAATATTGTTTGTAATACTTATTGAAGAGAGTTCCATCCCAAGTGTAATTGAATTTCTCAATGAATCTTTTTCTTTGTCCACAATTCTTAGTTTTGATGGCTTGCTGTCATTATATTTAAAAATAACGGTTACAACCCTGTTTTTCACAATAAAAGAGCATTGATTGTCTTTGTTCTGGTCATGATAGAGACATTTGTTATCAGGGTAAAAATCAATATAGGTTTTTGAATTAATTGAAATATTATGCCATCTGCCAATTATTTGGTCTGTAAAAATCTGCTCCGGCGTTTTCTGATAATTTTTTGCTACAACAAAAAGGAAAACAGCAGCAGATAAAACAAAAAGGGTGGTTGAAAAATGTTTAAGAAAATTAAGCAATTACAGTTTCTCCCAGACAAAATCCAGCAGCCTATCTCGGTATTCCCACATATTTTTGTAGCCAGGTTCTTTAAAGTTATTTAAGACAAAAACAAAGAGATATATTTTGCCACTCTTGCCTTTCATAATTCCGGAAAGAGAGGTTACAGCTGTAATAGATCCGGTTTTTGCCCTTATTTTTCCATTTAGTTTGCCGTTATTTCTTTTTAGCGTTCCCTCTTCACCCATAACAGGAAGTGAAGAAAAATAATCAAGGCGCATCATATCATTTTTATAGAAATAACGCATTAATCTGATTAAAAGAATCGGAGGCAGCTTGTTGTATCCATTGCCTAGACCTGAACCATTAATAATATCAGGAACTAAGCCTGTTTTTTCTGTTGCATATTTTTTTAAAAGAGCAACTCCCTGTTCTGGAGAATTTTTTTCCTGGAATCCAATGTAAAACTGCAAAACATCAGCGATAAAGTTGCACGAATATTTATTCATGGTGTTGATAATTTCTCTAAGAGGTTCGCTTTTGTATGTGTAGAGCACTCCATTTTTTTCGCTGAAAAAAGTATCAGGAATCTTTTTCCTTACAAAAGGAATGCTCTCGTTTTCTCCTAAAAAAGAGAGAAGCGGCATAATAAAATGTTCCGCCGGGGTTTGGACTCGTCTGTATATTTTTTTTGGTTTATCAATATTCGCACCAATTTTACCAACAACTGTTAGTTCTGTTCTGGCTCCATTTTTTCGGGAAAGAATGTCAATGTCCAAAGCATTTCCTGCAACAGTTATTGTTTTGTTTTTGATAATAAAATAATTTCCTGGAATCAGGGTGTTGACAAATGCGGGCGACCCTGTTTTTGAAGGTGCAACACTCACTTCAACTGCATTATAATTGAGATTAAGCGGACTTATAAATGAAAGATAGCCGTTGTCGCCGCCTTCTGTTCCTGCAGCGGAATAGATTCCTTTTTCACCGAAAAGAAAATCATCATAAACAACCTTTTTGATGGTGCGCATGTTTCTGCTTTTCAATTCGCAGGCAATAATCCACAGTTTTTCAACAACAATTGATGGATCAGCTCCTCCTTTTATGTATAAAGTGCCACTTTCTGGCTCAAAGAGAAAATTTGTTTTGAACCGTAATCCATTTCCAAGAATTTCCATGGCAGCAGCAGTTGTTATCAGCTTAACATTCGATGCTACAAAAAACTCTTTTTCACTGTTGAGAGAGAAAACTTCTTTGTCAGAATCTATTGACCACGCAGAAAACGCGACGCTTTCTTTTGATAATGGTTTGAAATCAAAATCATCAGGGAAAGATGATGCAAAAAGAGGCATTGAAATAAAATAAAGAAGAAAAAAAAGGTGTTTCATTAATTTACCGGCGTATTGTTTTGAAGAATTGAAAGCTGTTTTATTGCTGATTCAACCGAGGTTGATGACGACAAGTTTATTCTAACAGCATTTATTGTTGATAGAAGTTCTGTTGCTGCTTGTGATATTTTTGTGCATTCAAGCTGGATAACGGTGTTGTTTTCAACAATTTTTTCTGCATTTGAAACACTGTTTGAAATAGTTGGAATAATATTTTCTTTTTTGGAAATTTCTTCCTGGAGGTATCTTACAATTACTGTCTGTTCTCTTTTAAGAAGATCGCTTTCTGTTTTTGCGTCTAAAACATACTGCTCAATCGAATTTTCGCTGTAATTTATAAGCATTAGCGTTGTTTTATTTATGTCTGTTTCAATGTTGCTAAGCATTGAAACAATGTATTCGTGATCAAGTATTTTAGATGTTTGCACATGTTTGGAAAGAGAAATAAGGGCAAAAAGAGTAGTGTTGAGCGACTGCCTTATCTCATTTGTTACATTTAGCCTGTTGTTTTCATTAGTTTCTATTGATGGGATAATATTTATAATTTTATCAACAGTGCTCATCATCTGAAACTGCTCTGTTGCATTAACAATATCAAACACTTCTCTTATTTGTTTGTTTGTTTTTGAAAGATCTTGGATGTAGATTCTGCTACGCTCTCGGCTGTCTGAAAGATTGTGATCAACCGTGTTGACTCTTTTGTTGATTTCATCAAGAGTTTTTATTACCTGCGATACTGTTTTTTGAGTAGAGGTTACATAGGTTGCCACAAACTGTTGCATTTCGGACTCGATTTTCTTTATCATATCGCGGTTTTCACCCGATTGTTTGCTGTATTTTGTAGCCATTTCACTTCGTTCTTTTGCCATTCTCTTAATATTGGTTTCAAGCATGTTGATTTTATTGCGAAATTCCTGATCTGTCTTTAAAAATTTTGCCTTATCAATCTCAAAAGAGTGGTTATGCTTCTGAAATTCCATTTTCTGTCTTTTGATTTCGCTATGGTTTTCAACTTTCATTTTATGAAAAGTGCTTAACATTTCATTTACAAGATTGAAGACCCTGATATTGAGAGCATTTCTTTTTGCCAAAGGATTGAGCTTAATTCCTGCATATTCGTTTTTATCTATTTCTTTTATATTTTTATCAAAAATATCTAAAACAGCCTTAATGTGATAATTTAAGATATTGCCGTACCAGAAAATAATTATAGCAAAAAGGAGGTAAAGAGGAATTGCTGCAAAAGAAAAACCAAAAGGAACAAAAACAGAGGTTCCAATCCTGACAACAATATCTTCGGAGTCGGTGTAATAGGCAAAAGGAAGATAACTGTTTAAACCATTCCATTCTTTTGCAATAATTTTATTTACAATGATTTCAGGTATTTTTTCCGAAAGGAGTTGAGAACGAATTTCTGGGCTTAACCTGTTTTTTGGCATTTTTATCTCTGCATAATCACTTTTAGGGAATGTTTCGGCAAAAATAAAGTCTGATTTCAGCTTATTTGTTTCCACCCACTGATGTTTGAGCATGACGCAGTAGCCATAAATCATAAGAGACAGCATAAAAAGCGAAAGGAGTATGATGTTGTTGTTTTTTGAGACAGTAAGCGGTTCATGAGGGACAAGAAAAATTCTGTTTATACTTAGTCCGGCAAAAAGGGGAATAAGAAAAATAAATGCGTCATAAATAGAGAATTCTTTAATACTTATAAAATAAATAGAAAAAAGTATAAGCCAGAAAAGAAAAGAAAAAAACATATAAAAAGGGATTTTAAGATATTTTTTTAAGGCAGCAATTTTAAATCCGCCAAACATTAAAATAAGGGTTAATCCAAAAAAGACACCGCCAATATAATAAAACTGTGAAGCAATCATTGAGACATATCGGAGAGAAAGAATAAGGTGGATAAAAGTCATTGCCCAAAATCCGAGAACCGCTGCATTATCGTGCAGATTTTTCACATCATTTCCCAAATATTTCTCCATCAGCTAAAAGTTTCAGGTAAAATTCGCGAACAGAAGTCATTTGTTGCTCAAGCTCCCCAAGAAAATCTTTTTCAGAAACAAGTGTGAGGAAGGATTTGTTCTCAAGATAATCAGCTGAAGACATTATTTCGTTAATATAAAGTCCAACAGCTGCATCGTTTGAAAATAAGATTATTGCAATCATTTTTTCTTTTTCAACACTTTCATCTCCGAAAGAGAGAACAGGAACAACAATTCCATTATACATAATCATTCCTGATAGTTGCTGCGGAAACTTAAGGCTCATCTCAACAATACTTCTTGAAGAACATATTGTGGAAAGACTCTGAAGCGGAACAGAAAATAACAAATTATCTCTTCGTAAATAAACAAGATCTTCATAAGAGCGATGTTCAAATTTGAAAATCTTTGCTCTTTTTAAAATAAACATTTTTGAGGCAACCGATGCGGAGAGAACAGGCGTGTGCTCATAACCGCCTTCTCTTATGTAAGCACCATAAACAGGAATAATTTCTTTGAGTCTGGAAGGAAGAATATGTACATTTTCGCGGGATTCCGGAGCAACAGCATCAGCATTAAAGAGAGCCTTAATATTTCGTTTCCCTTGTAATGTTATTTTGAGATGACCAGCATTGAATTTTGGCATCAAATTATTAAAATTAAGATATTTATCACCAAAAGGCAGCTTTTCTGTTATTTCACTGGTGATAAAAGCTGCGCTGCATTGCCCTGTAAATGCTGTAAAAATCTTAATAAGCGATGTTGACAGAGGAATTGTTATATGAAAAGTCAAACCCTTTCCTCTTTTGTTTAAAAGTCTGACAACTCCGTTAAAATGTTCGACAGTTTCTCTTACAAAAGCAAGTCCGTTTCCTCTTCCTGAAAAACCGTCAACACCCGCACTGGTCGAAAAACTTGGTGCTGAAATAATTTCCCACAAATCATTTGAACCAGCAAGTGCAAAATTCTTTGAAATCTCCTCTTCATTAATTCCTTCGCCATCATCAGCAACAGTGATAACCATATCTGTATCATGCCGCTCAATAGAAACTTCAATTCTGCCTGTTTCACTTTTTCCGTTTTTTACGCGCTCATCTGGAAGCTGTATTGCGTGAGAAACAGCATTATTTATAAGAATTACAAGCATTTCCTTTATAATATTGTGAAAAGTGTAACTGATTTCGGTCGTCTCTCCCTTGAAAACAAAATCAACATTTTTACCCAGAGTCATTGCGCTGTTTTTAGCATAAATCAGGAGCTGTGAAAAAACAGATTTTATCGGGATTTCTCCTATTTCTTTTGCCGCAATATAAATATCCTGAACAATTTTGCGGAGTTCATTGTTTTCCTCAATTGTGTCAAAAT
>CAZISX010000014.1:4819-23400 GCA_964542005.1 uncultured Spirochaetales bacterium | reverse complement strand
TATCAGAGATTTTTGAGACAAGAGCCTCATATCTGGAAAGAGGAAGCCTCAGCGTTATTGGAGCATCTTTTTTATTTACAATCAAAGGCGCGTTAATTGAAAAGCAGTAACCTCTTGACCAAAGTGCTGAAAGAGTTTTTTCCTCCTCAACCTTGCCGCTTTTCTCATTCACAAAAATTCTGCCTACACCAAGAAGCCCGTTTTCTGGCATTACAGGAAAAGACGAAACTGGAGCAAATCCTTTTTCGTTTAATTTTTTGAGAATTTCAAATACTTTTGCAACATTCTCTGGCGGCAGAAATGCGTAAAAAATATAAAGATTTTTTCCTTCTCGATACAAATTAAGAATTTTTGTTCTATCATCCGGAGCAAGAGCATTATACAGCTCTTCAGGCATATTCAGAAAGTACGATTTTTCCTGAGCCGCATCAGTTTTTACAACAAATTCTATCTTATATGAAGAAATACCGGAAAAAAACTTTTCAGCATTATCTTTTGAAAGCTCTATGCTATTTAAAAGCTCCATCCCCTGGTTTACACATTTTATCAGCTCTTCATCTGTTTTTAGTGTTCCGCTTATTGCCCCTTTCAAGGCAGATTCAAGCCCGTGAGCCACGCGGCTGTGATTGTCAAATCCAAGTAATCCGCTACTTCCTTTGAGTGAGTGGAGCTTGATATAAAGCTCCCTGACAGAAAAATGTGAACTCTCTCCAAGAGAAATGTGCTCTATTGCTTTTAGATAAAGATTGTTAATTTCTTCAAGCGAAGCATAAAAAAGTGAGGAATCGACACCGCTATTCATGACAACACTATAACCTAACCCGTCTGATTCTTCAATTAATTCCTAAAAAACCTTTTTTATTTTTTACAAGAATTGCCTGAACACCCTTTGCACGAACCGCAGAATGTTTTTATTTCACTGGTTTTTGAAAAAATAGTTTTTAAAGAGGGGTAAAGATATCGAACAATGAGAAAAAGAGCTGTTATGACAACAATTGATGCCACAATATAAATCTCATTCATTTCAGCCTCCAAAATAAGTGCCAGCCTGATAAATTAAAACCGCAATAAAATAGGCAAAAACAGTCATAAAAAGATACTGAAAAATCGGCCAGCGCCAGCTTTTTGTTTCTGCTTTGACCATCGCAAATGTCGCAACGCAGGGCGCGGAAAGTAGTGTAAAAATTATAAATGCAAGTGCGGCAGGAAAGGAATATTGCTCCTTCATTTTTTTGGAGAGCTCTTTTTCTGAGGTTTCTCCTTCGTCAATTGAGTTCAAAATTGCCATTTCTGAAACAAAAACCTCTTTTGCGGCAAGTGCAGCTACAAATGAGCTGGCAACTTTCCAGTCTCCGCCCATTAATTTGACTGCTGGTTCAAGCGTGTGGCCAATCATACCCATGTAGGAACTTTCTATTGCGGCTTTATGGCTGTTTTCTCCATTATTTACAAATGGTTGCGGAAATGTCACCAAAAACCAGAGAAGGATGCTGACTGCGGCAATTATTGTTCCTGCCTTTTCGAGGAAGTGTTTTCCCCGCTCCCACGAAAGCATTAAAAGCGACCTGATTGTCGGCATTGAATATCTCGGAAGCTCAATAAAAAGAGAGCTTTTTTCACCGGAAAGTATTGTTTTTCTTGCAATTTTAGCCACAACAAGTGCTGCTAAAACACCAACAAGATATATAAGCCATAAGGCTGCGGCCTGAAAAGAGGCTGGAATAAATGCTGAAATAAGAAGAAGATAAACCGGAAGCCTTGCGCCACAACTCATAAACGGGGTAATAAATATTGTTGTGAGCCGCTCAACTCTGTTTTCGATTATTCGTGCACCCATAATTGCTGGAACGCTACAGCCAAAACCAAGAATCATTGGAACAAAACTTTTGCCTGAAAGGCCAATTCTCGACATGTATCTATCCATAATTACTGCAACTCTTGCCATGTAGCCGCTATCTTCAAGAAAAGCAATTCCAAAAAACATCAGAAAAATATTGGGTGTAAAAACTAAAACACCGCCTACTCCGCCAATTATTCCATCAACTAGCAAGCTTTTAAGTATTGATTTTTCAGGAAAAAAACTTCCAAAAAATTGACCCAACAATTCAAAAAAATGCTCAAGCACTGTTGTCATTGGCGCGCCGATGGTAAAAACAATCTGAAAAAGAAGGTACATAAGGATAAAAAATATTGGAATCCCGAAAAAAGAATCAAGCGCAACTGCATCAATTTTTCGGGTAAAAGATTCTTTCGCAAGCTCTGATTTAACAACTGAAGCAGCGATAACTTCTCGGATATACTGGTATCTTTCCTTCACGACAACAGCTGAAGCTGTCGCACCAAATAATTTTTCAATCTCTTTTTTGACGCAATCAACTTCAATCTGTGTCTTATGTTTTATTTTCTCTTCGCACCATTTGTCGCCTTCAAGAAGTTTGATTGCAAACCAGAATTCGGGATAAATCTCGCCCAAATTTTTCAATATATCAACAATTTCATGAACAAATTTAGTGAAATTTTCAGAGTAGAGGATTTTTTTATTATCTGATTTTTTATAAGAGACAGCACAATCTAAAAGCTTTTCTATTCCCTCTTTTTTTTTGGCAGAACCGCTGACAACGGGAATATTAAGCAGCTCTGAAAGTTTATTTAAATCTATCTGAAAACCGTTTTTTTCTGCCGTATCAATCATATTGAGAAAAAGTATCAAAGGAGCGGACATTTCAATAAGTTGAAGTGTAAGATATAGATTTTTATCAAGATTTGAAGCATCTGCAATATTCACAACAACTTCAGGCTGCTCTGAAATAATAAAATCACGAGTCACAAACTCTTCCGGCGAAAAAGCATTCATCGAATAAATTCCCGGAAGATCAGCAACCTCTATTCTATAAGAATTTTGCGAAGAATTATAAAAGTGCTCTAAAAAACCGGTTTTGCACTCAACCGTTACTCCTGGATAATTGCCAACATGCTGATTTAAACCTGTGAGAAGATTGAACAACGAGCTTTTCCCCACATTGGGATTGCCTGCGATTGCTAATCTTATATTTGACATCTATTGTTTAATGATTTCAATCTGTTCTGCTATTTCACGGCCAAGAGCAAAACTTTTTCCGTCTGATTCAAATAAAAATGGGCCGACTCTGCTTCCCGAAACAATCGAAATTGAAGAGCCTTCAAAAATCCCCATCGAAGCAAGTCTGTTGTAAAATATCGGGCATGAATTGATGCGGACAATTTGAGCTTTTTCACCTTTTTTGAGTGAAGACAAAACCATTTTAGCCTCCCGGAAATTTCCTTCAAGCAGAACAAATATCGTTCCGCATAATGAAATATAGTTAGGTCTACCTAATTTGTCAAGGAGTTTTAAGAAAAAATTTTCAAGAAGGTTGACTCTTTAAAAAAAAAGATTATATAATTTATTCAAGTTAATGTGCCGGGAGGTAAATCATGAACTACAATGTACCAGCGTTATCATTAAATAATATCTCAAGTTATGTTTCCAGTGTTATTGCGATTCCTGATCTTTCTCAGGAAGAGGAAATTGCTCTTTTTAATAAATACAGAGAAGACGAGAGCATCGAGGCTGCTCAGAAAATCATTATTGCCAACCTCAAGCTTGTTGTAAAAATGGCTTATAAATTCAGGAAGTTCCGCGATGTTGTAGACTTAATTCAAGAAGGAAACATTGGGCTTCTTACTGCTTTAAAAAAATTTGATATTGAAAAAGGTGTCCGGTTTGTGACTTATGCTGCTCTTTGGGTTAAGGCAAAAATTCAGGAATTTATAATTTCGCACATGAGTATTGTCCGTTTTGGCCGTTCCCGCGATGAAAGAATGCTTTTCTACAATCTTGCTTCTACTATCAGAGAAATAGAAAGTCTTGATAAAAATCAAGACCTTACAGATGAAGAGCTTATAATCGAGGTTGCTTCGAGATTAGGTGTTGAGCCTGAAAAAGTGCGTGAAAATCTTTCACTTCTTAAAATGGGAAGTGATGTTTCGATTGATGCAGGTTATGGAGACAACGATTCCGGAATGCAGATTGAAGACAAAAAAATGGATATTGAAGAGTCTGTAATGGCTTCTGAGCGGAGCGAACTTATCGAAGATGCGATGGCGCAGCTTGATGAAAGAGAACAATTCATTATAAAAAACAGATACATGGCTGAAGAAACCCTAAAACTTGAAGAAATTGGAACAATCTACGGAATTTCAAAAGAGCGGGTTCGCCAGATTGAAGAGAGAGCTCTCAAAAAAATGAGAACTCACTCAGAAAAGTTTTTAGGCTATGCATAGTTGACTTTCTCAATTTTCATATCAAATAGATTTCAAAATAATTCACAAAAACAATAAGAGGTATTTATGAAAAAATCGGTGTTGCTGGTAATCTTACTAACGACAATCATCTTTCCCTGCTGCAAGGATAAATCCAGCAGTTCCAACAACTTGCAAGACATTGATATGCCAAAATCAGATGCAGATACAACCATCTCTGATTTTGATATTGTTGACTCTGATCAGAAACCTGACAACGACTTACACCCTGATCTTGATATCAAAAGCGATGAAGAAGTTTTGATTGACAACGATACCCAGACATTCCCAGATAAAGATAGCGAGATTATTCAGGAAGACAAAGATGTAATTAATCAGGACAGAGATATCATTAATGACACTGATGTTGTTGTTTATGACATTGATATTACTAATGATTCCGACTTTTTAGCCGACACAGACAATAAAGATGATGAAGATATTCAGCCCGATTTAGATGTGGTGCCCCCCTGCGTTCTCGAAGATGCGTTTATAACACCGATTGAGGAATCAAATTATTTTGTTTTCAGGATGGAAGGGATAATAAACAATCCTGACGAAAAGCCGCAAGACGGCTTGTATTCTGCGATTTTATCAACTCTTGGCGAAACTATTTCTTTTGACGGTCGTGCCTACTGGTTAAAAGAAAAAGATATTTTTATATCTGGCTTTTTTGAGCTTAACCCTCAAATTTATTCAGGAAATTCTGTTGAAACAACAGGAATTAATTTCAGACTTTCGATAGAAGAGCTTGCAAAATTAAAAGAAGAAAAAGGAAATATTTTTGACAAAGCAGTTTTGGCGGAAGCATATAGATTCAGATTTAATCAGAATAATGATTTAATTAAAATGTGCCACCTTGGCGTTAATCATTTTGAATCTGTTTCGGAAAACGATGCTGAGCTTTACAGCCCTGCCGGAAAAATCAAGGTGTGCTTTGAGGAGAATCAAAACTTTGAGTTTGGTGAAAACTTCCGGGTTGCCGGCAACTTTAAAATGGCAAAAGATGAGGAGGAAATCCTCTTTGTTTATAATAAGATGCACGAAGAATGGGGCGACGGAATTGTTGAGACTTCTCTTTGCACATGCTTTAATCCCTCTGGCGAATTTCCCTGCGCAATGGTTGATATTGAAGGAGATTCGTGCGAAAAGCCCTATTTGATTGAGGTTAATGGCACAGATTCCAAAAGTGTTTCAGGCAGCACTGCTGAGTTTTTCAACAATTACGAAGGCTCTTGCGGTGGAGGAAAAGGGGGAAAAGATGTTGTTTATCAACTTACATTGACTGAAAGTTCGTATCTCAGCATTGAGCTTTTATCTAATTTTGATGCAGTTATTTATCTAAAACCTGACTGCTCACAAAACGAAATCGCCTGCAATGATGATGACAAACCTTATGACGAAAATTACAGAAGCTTTATTGGAGGCTATTTTGAGGCTGGAACCTATTTTCTGGTTGTTGATGCAAATGGCGAAAATAGCGGAAATTATTCATTAAATATTATTTCTGACGCATCATTTATTCCTGCTAATGGAGATATGTGCGGCAATCCTTTTACTGTTGATTTGCCGGCTGACACAAACATGACTCTCAACCTGTCACTTGCCGGAATGAGCGACAACTACAGTGCTTCATGCGGCGGAAAAGGAATTGACGGAGTCGTGACTCTCGCTGTTACAGAAAAAACTATGCTGACAGCTGAGCTTGTGGCATCGTTTGGCAGCTCGCTTTATATTAAAAACAGCTGCTTTGGCGTAGAAATGGCTTGTGCAAATTCATATTATTATGGGGAAACACAAAAAATTTCGACACTGCTCAATCCTGGCAAATACTACCTTTTTATTGATGGTTACGATGGAGAATCCGCGCCTGAAGTTTCGCTTAATTTATCAACAGATACAAATACTTGTGACCCTAATCCATGTAAAAACGGAACCTGCCTGATGAATGATGATTTAAGCTACAAATGTGAATGCCCTGAAAAATATCATTTCAATGGAATTACCTGCACTGAAAACTCGTTAGGTGCGTTTAAAGTTGTAAATTCATGGGGCGAAGGCGGCTGGGAAAAAATTGCTGACGGACACTACTGGATTACCTACAACACAATGAAGCATCAGAAAATGTTTGTTTACTATTACAACAATGATTTCAGCCACATATACCGCCCAACCGTTATGGCTGTTTTTGGTGTAACCCATCCTGACAGAAGCGAAGCTATTATCGTACTTGGTGTTGGCGATCCTAAAAATCCGGTTGCAATAAAATATTTTCAAACAGGGTTGAACTTTGACTTTTGGGGATCTGGAAATCTTCCTTTCACCTCTGATAAAATGGCTCTCGACATTTCTGAATTTGCACCATATCTAAAAGAAAATCAGCTATTTATGCAAATCATAAACAGAGGGGAAAAAGCGGGAAGCGTTGATTCTTTTTCGGTTGAAATGTACAACAAAACAGATGAAACGCTATTCAAAAAATTTGAAGGCGGCGGTGCTGAGATAACACCGGTAGGCATAGCAAACATTATGATAACGCCGGAAATTACTGACGATGAATTCCAGTCAATTCAGCCTGTTAGCCGCAAAAAAGCAAAAAAGAGCCTGTTCGTAGAATCAAAGCCGGACACTAATGAGCTGAAAAAAGATATGAGCCGCTTCGGTGTTTATGAAGAAGGGGTAAATTACAACAAAATTGTAAAAGGAATTTATGGAACCGGATTAAAGCCGCCAACAATTGAAGACTGGGAAAAACTCAAAAAATTACGAAGAGTTAGCTCTTCTCTAAAAGGAGATTTGCCGCTATGGATAGACCACTCGCAGGAAAAATATTTTCCTCCAATTGGAAACCAGGGAAGTGAAGGCTCATGCGTTGCTTATTCCATCGGCTATTATATTCATACATATCTTGAAGCAAAAGAACACGATTGGGATTTGTCAAACGCAAGCTGGATTTATGGAGAAGATGCCTGGGTCACAAATGCTGGAGAGCCTGACTCTGAGCAGGACAAAATCATAAGCCCAGATTTTATTTATCATCAGGTAAATCAGGGAAATGATTACGGAACTTACTATGTTGCGGTTGGCACGCTACTTACAAAGATGGGTGCTTCAAGCTGGGAAAAAATGCCTTATGACATGTCCGATCACACAAGATGGCCAACTGAAGAAGCTTGGAGAGAGGCGGCACACTATCGGGGGCGGGAAATCAAATCAGACCCGTTCGATCAGACCGGATACTTTACAATCGAAACAGACAGTGATATCAACATGTTAAAGCAGCTTCTAGCAGAAGGATATATTGTTTCTGTTGGAGTAAAAGCAACTCCGACCGGAAGCATGTATGAGCTTCTTGACAACAATGATGTGGCGGAAAACGATGTTGCCGAACCAACCTACACAGACCACGCAAACACTGTTGTCGGCTACAAAGAGGGCGCAGCATGGGACATAAATAATCCTGATCAGGAAATGTAACTGCCACACCAATTTTTCTCCATAATTTCAGCCAGTTTTCCATAAAAAAGCATCTCTCTAATCAGCAATTTTGACTTTTCCTCACTTATACCAATGATAATACAAGGTCACCGTTGTGCCAAAAACAGATCTGTTTTATTTTTCAGAACAATTAATTTCGGGAGATTTTAATGCGTTATACTGCCAGTGAAAAAGAGTTTCTAATTGAAAAAAACTTTAATGAATACGGTTCAGTATATCGCTTTATGGATTTTATTGACAAGACCGAGGCCGCAAATCTTACCAACTTGCGGGCAGAGCTTATAAAGAGGCTCGAAAAATGTGGTGTGATTTATGGAGTAAACAATACAAAACTTGATATGCGGCATCTGAGTCCTGGCTGTAAAATATGTTCCGAAGGAAAGTGGAGCTGTCTTTTCATCAACAATATCTGCAATGCTAAATGTTTTTACTGTCCTTCAGAACAGAAGGAGCTCTCGATTCCTGCAACCAACCATCTAACATTTAAAAGTGCTGAAGTTTACGCGCTTTATCTCAAAAAATTTGGATTCAGCGGCGCAAGCATCAGCGGAGGAGAGCCGTTTATAACTTTTGACCTAACGCTCGAATATATCAAAACAATTCGGGAAGTTATGGGCGTTGACTTCCACATCTGGATGTATACAAACGGGATTCTTGCGGATCGCACAAAAATTCAGTCACTCGCAAATGCAGGTCTGAATGAAATCAGATTTGACCTTACCGCCGTTGACTACAACATAGAAAAAGCAGCTTTAGCCTGCGGAATTGTTGAAACTGTAACTGTCGAAATCCCTGCAATTCCTGATGAAATAGATAATTTGAAAAAAATGGTATCAGAGCTTTCCATTGCTGGAATTAATCATCTGAATCTTCATCAGCTAAGATGCACTCCATATAGTGTTCCAAAACTGATTGAACGGGGAATTTCATTTATTCATGCACCGTTTGTTCTTGCCGCCTATTCTGAGGTTACGGCACTTGAACTTATGGCGTACACTCTTGAAAACAGGATAAATCTTCCTGTTAATTTCTGCTCATTTCTTTATAAACACAGCTGTCAGAATGCAGCCTCAAGAAAAAGAGGTGTAAATCACATTGTTTTGCATGAGGAATCAGTCACCGAATCGGGATATATCCGCTCAATAACTTCAAAAGGGCTCAGCTTAACGGAGGAAGAATTTAAAACTAACAGCTATGACTCTGTAAATATTGACTATTTTGATTCCAGAATTACCGAAAAAGGGGGAAATGGCGCAAAAGAAATTTCAGTAACACCTTCCACGAAATTTTTTATCCATAAACGGCTGGCGATGCCCTCTTTTTTACTCAAAAAAGATGAAATTTCTATCTATAAAAATCCGTTTTTAGGCAATTTTTTATGGGACAGCGAAAAAGATACAGGTGAAATGCTAAATCTAAGTAATGATAAAACTGCCAAATTTGCTGCAATCAGAAATCTTGAAAAATTGCCATCAGGTTTTATTGAATATTTTTGAGAACACGAGATGACTAAGTATTCATTATGACTTGTAAATCACATCAAGGAGAGTTCCGTCGCGCCATTCAATCAGATGAACGGGAATATCTGATTTAGGTTTATTCTGAGGAATCTCACCATAACTAAGAGCTTTTTCCATAGATTTTGCGTGCAATTCTTCAATTGAAACAATATTAAGACCGAATCTTGCAGCATCTTCAATCAGTTTTTCTTTGTGAGAACTTAAGCTTTTCGGATTAATTGCAATAAAATCTTCTGTCACAACAACATCGACAACCTCGCCTGGGGTTGTAATCGTAAAAACGCGATCTACAATTTTAGGGTAGCCTTTGCCATTTTTGCCGGTTGCAAGAGGAAGAAACATAATTGTAAGATCAGCACCAGCTGCAACATCCTGTCCACCACCAATTCCACCAACAATTCTGCCGCCAGCGCAAACTGTATTGACATTAAAATCAAGGTCAATCTCAAGAGCAGACAAAACCGCAACATCTAGCATATTGACAGCACACGATTTTGTAGCCATTGAAGCATAAAAACTTGCAGTAATATCAATATGATGAGGATTCATAAGAAGAGATTTAACAACTTTTTCACTTGGCTCGAAAAGCTGTCCGTGCATAAGATATCTGAGAGTTCCCTCTTCAAGCATATCAACATGCATTCCTGTCACGCCGCCAATTGCGAAGTTTGCGATAATATTCTCTTTTTTCAGCATATTCCTAATGTTTTCAAGGACAATCAGCCCCGCCCCGGAACCAACCTGAAAATTAAAACCATCTTTGACACAGCCTGCCGCGTGCATAACTTTTGTCACATTTTCAGCAATCTGCGCATTAAATTTGTTGCCTCTTATTTTTTCCATATCAAGCGTCCCCTCCGCAATCTCGGAAGCAAGTCCAGGCGTTTCAAAAGGAATAACAAAATCAACAAGTTCCATCGAGATAGATGCTGGAAAAATAAGATTTTTACTCACAGTTCCGGCTAAAAGACAAGTATAATCAGCATATTCTGCATCAGCATGAAAAAGTCCGAGCGGCCCGCACCAGTGCTCAGGATTTCCCATAACACCATTTGCATTGCCGTAAATATCGGCCATAGGAACAGGGCCAAACGCAACTTTTACCTTAACCTCGCCTGTTTGAAGCTTGCGAACCCGGTTTCCGTGGCTTAATCCGTGGGAAAGAGCAGGCAGCAAATTTCCAGCAGTTATGTGAGCCCCTAACTCCTTGTAAGGATTGCCATAAAGAGCGCATAAAGTTCCATCCTGAAATGCTTCAAAAAGCCAAGGCTCAGTATTTTCAAAAAATGCGTTACCATAAAGAGTTATCTGTTTTTTCCCTTTTTCCCGTAATTTTTTTATAACAAATTCAAGACCTTGATCTCCAGTTCGATAATAATGAGGATAGCTTATCGTGTCTCCGTCATTAATAAGTTCCATAACTTCATCAATATTAGAAGTTTTGTTTTTTCTCCTGATTGCTGATTTCACTTTTTTTCGATAAAAAGAGTGAATTACGCCAGAATCAGCAAAAGCTCCGGCAAATTTTTTGTAATTTTCAAGATTTACATTCATAAAAGCCTCCAGAACTAACTATTTGAATTAATAGCACTAACAGGACAAATCGGCTGACACAAACCACAGTCTGTACAAAGTTTTTCGTTAATAAGATAAGTTCCTTCGCCCTGAGTAATCGCATCGCACGGACACTCTGCAGCACAGGCACCACAGCTGATACATTTTTCTGAATCAATTTTTCTAGCCATTTTCCCCTCCCAAAATAAAGAATAGAAAACACTACCATCTTGTTTCTAGGTTGTCAAAATTTGAGAGAGTAATTTTTTTGGAATAGTTTTTTGATGTTGCAATAAATTGCGCAAAAAACAGTTTTCAAACCATGCTCCTCATTTTTTTTCAAAAATACCTTGATTTTGAGAAAAAAGATAATATTATTATCCCGTTAATGAACAGGTTTTTTTATATTTGTTTAAAAAAATTGTGTTCCGGTATTATTGTGTCTTTTTTTAGAGGTAGAAGCATGTCAGTACAGATTTATGTAGGAAACTTGAATTACAGAATGACAGATGAATCATTAAGAGCGGCGTTTGAGCCTTATGGTGAAGTAACATCTGCAAAAATCGTTCAAGATCGTGAAACAGGCAGATCAAAAGGTTTTGGATTCATTGAAATGGCAAATGCCGATGATGCAGACAGAGCAATCGCTGCACTTAACGACAAAGAAGTTTCCGGCAGAAACCTTAAAGTAAATCTTGCAAGACCGAAAAATTACTAATACATATATTGGTTGAGTTTGCAGGAAGGGCGGCTATATGCCGCCTTTTTTATTTTTACGGATGATTTTTATCAAAAGTTCAACGCCTGACGACTAAAATTAGACTCCACGCAAACTATTTTCTTGATAAGTGAAACATTTTTCCTAGAATCATTGTCTAACATTCTGGACTTTTTAGGGAGGCAGCCATTCTTTTTAATTCACTTCACTTTCTGTTGTTTTTTCCAACAGTTGTAATTCTCTATTTTATATTGCCACATCGTTTCAGATGGGTACTGATGCTTGTCTCAAGCTATTATTTCTATATGTGCTGGATTCCACAATTCATTCTGCTCATTATGTTTTCAACAACTGTTGACTATATTGCCGGAATAATGATGGGGCGAACCCAAGAGCAAAAAAAGAGAAAAAAATTTCTTTTGGCCAGTATTTTCATCAATTTAGGGA
The DNA here is from genome assembly GCA_964542005.1 of uncultured Spirochaetales bacterium. GTDB lineage: Bacteria > UBP6 > UBA1177 > UBA1177 > CALOFP01 > CAZISX01. The sequence goes on along the minus strand of CAZISX010000014.1, from coordinate 11,343 downwards.
TACTATTTACCTTTAAATATTTTAATTTTTTTATGGGCTCTGTTGAATCAGTTATGCAACTGCTCCACATACCTTATAATTTAACCTATTCCAACCTTCTTCTCCCTGTAGGAATTTCATTCTACACCTTTCAGGCCATGAGCTACACTATTGATGTTTACTGGAACAGAATCAAGCCTGAGAAACATTTAGGCATTTTTGCTCTTTATGTCACATTTTTCCCCCAACTTGTTGCCGGCCCGATCGAACGATCAGAAAATCTTCTCCCCCAATTTTATAAAAAATATGATTTTGATGCAGAAAGAATTGCAGATGGCATGCGCCTTATGCTCTGGGGATTTTTCAAAAAAATTGTTATAGCAGATAGACTCGGCGTTTTTGTCGATTTTGTTTATAACTACCCATCATACTACACAGGCATTTTCTATATTATCGCAACAATATTTTTTGCATTCCAGATATTCTGCGACTTTTCAGGTTATTCCGACATTGCGCTTGGCTCAGCCAAAATCATGGGATTCAATCTTATGAAAAACTTTGACAAACCATATCACTCAAGAAGTATCCATGAATTTTGGAAAAGATGGCACATATCGCTATCAACCTGGTTTAAAGACTACTTATACATACCGCTCGGAGGCAATCGAGTTGGCAAAAACCGCCACTACCTCAATCTTTTTCTTACTTTTTTGATAAGCGGATTGTGGCACGGAGCAAGCTGGACATTTGTTGCCTGGGGTGCACTTCATGGTTTTTATCTTGTTTTTGGGCTTTACACAAAACGGATAAGAACTCTAATTGCTGAAAAAACCGGACTAACAAAACTTCCTAAATTTCACGCACTTTTGCAAACTGCGACAACCTTTGTTCTTGTTTGCTTTGCCTGGATATTTTTTAGATCAAACAACATAAAAGATGCTTTTCATATTATTGGAGGTCTCTTTAATGATTTTGGTATAATTTTTAATCCTCACCTTATTTGGAAAACTTTCGGGAATATCTTCTTTCAGCAGGAACTGATTTTTGGACTTATTGCTGTTTTTATTCTCGAAACAGTCCATTTTACCGAACATTTTCCTAAAATCAGAGAACTTTTTTTAACAAGATTCACAATTCTTCGCTGGTCATTTTATTCTGTTCTTGTTTGCCTAATTCTTTATTCAATTACATTTACCATTAATGCCAGATTCATTTATTTTCAATTTTAGGGGTGAAAATGACTAAATTCTTTACAAAACTATTGCTCTTCACCTCATTTTCCTTTGTAATTTCAAATATTATTATCTATATTCTGATTGCCAACCTTATCCTCCCATCCACATTGCCAGGAGGCTTGATTTTTGGCGTTCTTGAGAAAAGTAAACAAAAAACAACTGCTGACAAGGTTATTCTAGGCGACAGTGTTGGTTATGAGTTTTTATATGGAGCAAATGAAAAAGAGCTTAAAATTCACAATCTCACATCAAATCAGGCTGTTGCGATGGCAGGCCAGTATCTTTTCCTGAAGAATGCTCTTGAAGCTAATCCAAAACAATTTAAAGAAGTTTACCTACTTTGTCGCCATACAACACTTTCTAACAACTTAGAACAGCCCTTCACCTGGAATTATTTTGTAAGACCACTTGTAACTCTTGAAAACATGAAGATTTTTACAGAAGACACCAAAGCAAAAATCAAGAAATCGCCATTCTGGTGGATGGTATTTATCCCGATGATTAGAATAAATCCGGTTTTCCCGCCTGTTGATTATCTTTCGCTAAACAACACAACCCCGGAAACCCCGCTTTTTTCTTTTACCACAATAGAATATGCTAGAAAAATAAGAGAGTTATGCGAAAAAAACAATCTAAAATTCTATCCTATAGCAATGCCTGTTCCTGAAATTTTCAAACCTTTAAAATCATTTTATGAAAAAGAAGCCCGCGCCCAAATGAAAAAAGAAGGACTGGAAGATATGTTTGACAACTTTTTCAAAACAATTACTTTTTTGCCAGACAAACTCTATCGCGATGGCTCTCACTTCAACATTAATTTTACAATCGAAGAAAGATGGGATGTTATAAACACAATCCTGCGAGACAAAAAGCTTCCATTCAAGTAATTAATTCAACATTTTATATGGACTACAAATGAATGTAAAATTTCCACCAATGCCAATCGTCCTTGTTGATGATGAGCCAAATTTTCTTTTTTCGCTTGCAATAACCCTTAAATCAAACGGATTTACAAATGTAATCGAATGCAGCGACAGTCGCGAACTCTTGCCTCTATTAAAAAACTATCATGCAGCAATGGTTCTTCTTGACATAAACATGCCTCACATTAACGGAATCGAACTTTTATCAACAATTCACGAGACTTACCCAGAGCTTCCTGTCATAAACCTTACAGCTATTGATGATGTGACAATAGCTGTCGAATGTATGAGAAGAGGTGCGTTTGATTATGTAATGAAACCGGTTGAAGAAACCAGACTTATAACAATTATCTCAAAAGCACTTGATTTTTTTCAGATAAAAAACGAAAACAGCCAGCTTTCCCATTATTTTTTCTCAAGTAATCTGAAAAATCCTCAAAATTTTGATCACATCACGGGTGAATCCGAGCAAATGCTCTCTATTTTCAGATATATTGAAGCAATCGCAAACTCACAGCAACCTGTTTTAATAACTGGAGAAACTGGAACAGGAAAAGAACTTATAGCACAAGCCGTTCACAACGCATCGAATCTGCAAGGTGAGTTTATTGCAATAAATATGGCCGGCCTTGATGAACATTATTTTTCAGACACACTTTTCGGACATGATAAAGGAGCATTTACTGGTGCCGACAAACCAAGAAAAGGTCTGATAGAAACTGCCTCTAATGGAACACTGTTTTTAGATGAAATAGGCGACATGTCACCGGAACTTCAGGTAAAACTCCTTAGAATGCTTCAGGAAAGACAATACTACCCTCTTGGCTCAGACAAACCTAGAGCTGTAAAAGCCCGCATTATTGCAGCAACAAACAGAGATCTCGAATCAATGCAAAAAGAAGGTAATTTCCGAAAAGATTTATACTACCGCCTTCTTACGCACAAAATCACAATTCTGCCACTGCGAGAAAGAATGGACGATGTTCCGTTGCTTGTTGACTTTTTTTTAGGAAAAGCATCTGGCGTTATGGGGAAAAAAAAGCCGACAGCACCAAGAGAACTCTACAGCCTTCTAAACACATATAATTTCCCTGGAAATGTCCGGGAACTTGAGTCAATGGTTTTTGATGCAGTAAGCCGCCACCAGTCTGGAATACTCTCACTTCAATCATTCAGAGAAAAAATATTCAGAGAATCTGAAATGAAATCAGAAAACTTTACAGCAACCCTGGAAAACATTTTTTTTCCGGAAAAACTGCCAACACTCAAAGAAATGGAAGAAATGCTTATTGATGAAGCGTTTAAAAGAAGCGGTGGTAATCAATCTTTGGCAGCAGAACTTTTAGGACTTTCAAGAAGAGCTTTGAACAATCGTCTTATGAGAAAAAAATAATTCTTCAGAAAATAACTAGATTTACATATCTCTAAGTGATTTTTTAGCTTTTTTGTAGTATTTATTGTCTTTTGGAACAGTTTTTAAAACTTCTTCGAATTTTTCCTTAGCTTTTTCAGGATTTGAATCTTTCAGAGCTCTTCCTTCCATGTAAAGTTTTTTAGCTTCTTCTGTTTTACCACCTTCAGAAGCACCTTCATCTGATTCTTCTTTTTTTGCTGGCTCTTCAACAGGAGCCGCAATTTCTGAGTCCATCATGTATTCAAGTTCTTTGCGAAGCTTGCCTTTGGAAATTTTGCTGTCATACTTAATTGCTTTGTTGAGGAATCTTTTTCTTTTTTCTTTATCAGGTTCTTTTGCTGCATTATCATAGGTTTTTTTGAATATTTCCATCTCTTTTAAAAGAGCTTCCGCACCATTTTTTACAGCCTTATTTTTTGCTTCTTCGCTGATTTTTTTGAGTTTTTCAAGAGCACCGTCAAAATTCTTTTCTGTGTAAAGAGTAAGTGCATCTTCAATATCTTTTTTTGTAAGTTCAGCAGGAACCTCTTCTTTAGGAGCTTCAACTACAGGCTCTGGCTCTTTTTTTACCGGAGGAGCAATTTTTTTCACGACAGGTTTTCCAACTTTTTTAGCATCAAGAATTTCAAGTCTCTCTTTTTTCTTAACAATTTCTCTCTCTTTTGCAACCTTCTGCTCTACAACTTTTTTCTGTATAAACTGAACTTTTTCCTGTCCTATTGTAGCCGTAAGTTTTGAAATAAGCTGCTGAGCTTTCTGGTGAGATGGATTTTCTTTCAGGATATTGGTTAGTTTTGAAATAGCCTGCTCTTCTTTCTTTTCTTTTACAAGCTGCTCTGCATCTTCAACTGCCCATGCATAAATCTTATCTTTTCCAACAAGTGATTTCATATCTTCATAAAAAACACTGTCTTCGGTAATCTGACGGAATAATTTTTCGCCTTCAGCATTGTTTTTTTCTGTCATAAACTTTTTACCCATTTCAAATTTCTGGGCATTATTTTTTTCTTTGTCTATAATTGCTTTTTTCTCATTAAGTTCAGGAGAATTCTGTTTCTTTGCAAGAAGCTCAAGAAGGACATTTTCAGCTTCAACAATTTTTTTATCTTCAATAAATCTGTCAATCCTTAGTCTTTTAAGTTCCATTTCTTCTTCAGAGGAAAGACCTTTTATCGTTTCCTGAAACTGCTTCTGCATCTGCTGCTGCTGTGATGTGAAAAGGAAATATCCGCCGCCAGCAAGACCTAAAACAAGAAGAATTGTAACCCAGGCGATTGGAGATGACTTCTGTTTTACAACAATCTGATCCTTTTTAGAGTCACTTTTTCTAGAATATTTCTCTCTGAGTTTTTCATTTATATATTCAAATTTAATATTTCTTGCTCCGGCAGTAATAACATCGCCATGAAAAAGAACTTCAGAAGGACTTTTTTTACCATTAACTCTGATGCCGTTTCCGCTGCCTAAATCCTCAACTTTATATCCGTCACCCTGTTTTACAACTTTGAAGTGTTTTCTTGAAACAGAAATATCGCTAACAACAAAATCGTTGTCAAGACTTCTTCCAACAATTACCTCTTCTCTGGTAATATCAAAGCCTTTGCCCTCATCTTTTCCATCAACAATAATAAGTTTTGCATCAGCCTTACTGCCCGAAAGAGAGGCCAAATCTATAATTGCTGTTTTTTCTGCAGCCATTCCTTCGGTCTCATCGTCATCATCATCTGAAAGTTGAGGGATAGATGGTTTTGGTGGAACAGGTGGTTTTGGCGGAAGAGGAGGCCTTGATGATTCTGCCGGTTTTCCTTCTAAAGAATCTTCAGAGCCATCTTTTTTCATTTTTTCTGCCTTAATTTTTTCGGCAAGCATCTTCAAACGCTCTTTGTCAATTGGTTGTTTTGAGGTCTGATTGTTGTCAGTCATTGATATTCTCCCGATAACGATTAATCATAACAGTTAAAAACACATTTAGTTATCACAAAAATCACCAAAATGTCAAATATTTAGCCAAATTTTCCTTTTCTTATAATAAAAAAATAATTTTTTTTCAAATTTTGTCATTTTTGTGTAAAAGATAGTATACTGGTGCAAATTTTGGGAGGATTACCTTGGTTCGCATACTTATTGTTGATGATGATAATGCTGTAATTTCTTTTTTAAAGAGAAAAATAGAGGCTCTTCTGCAGGATTGTGAGTGCATTACTGCAAATGATTTTGGAGAAGTCCTAATCATTACCTCATCGGAAAAATTTGATTTAATAATTATTGATAATATTTTGTCTTATCCTGGAGAGGGAGAAGATCTGGCAAAACAGCTTCTCTTTATGCCACTTAATTGTCACGCTGAGATCTGGATTATCTCCGGCGATTTTGAAAAAGAGGAAAAAAAAGCTAATTACACATTTCTTCCGAAGCCGATTTCTGCTGAGAAAGAATCTATTTTTAATGCGAAACTTACTTCCTGGGTGTAAGATGAAAAATTTATTAGGAAAATCAATTGTGCTTGGCGTTTCCGGCGGAATAGCTGCGTATAAGTCTGTGTATCTTTTGAGGCTTTTAAAAAAAGCAGGAGCAGAAGTTCAGTTTATAGGAACAGAAAATTCTCTTAATTTTGTTGGGAAAGCAACTTGGGAGTCACTTTCCGGCAAAATGCCTCTTTTCAGTTCATGGGAAACGCCCGATTCTTCAAAAATTACACATATAATGCTTGCTCAAAAAGTTGACTGTATTGTTATTGCGCCTGCAACAGCAAATATAATTGCAAAAGCCGCAAACGGGATTGCTGATGATTTACTTTCAACAGTTCTTTGTGCTGCTTCTGTTCCGGTTATTTTTGCACCTGCAATGAATTCAGAAATGTTTTTAAATCCTGCAACAGAAAGGAACATCAAGTTTCTTCAGGAAAAAAAGGGTGTTCACTTTGTCGCGACAACGAGTGGCGAGCTTGCTTGCAGCGATGAAGGGAATGGTCGC
>CAZISX010000014.1:1072-4809 GCA_964542005.1 uncultured Spirochaetales bacterium | reverse complement strand
CTCATATAAAACAGGTTGTTATGCCAAAAAAAGAGACGCGGTTTTCATGGCTTGTGACTGGCGGCGCATCGAGAGAATTTGTCGATCCTGTTCGGTATCTTACAAATGGTTCAACCGGAAAAATGGGAATGGCAATTGCTTCCGCAGCCTCGCTCATGGGGCAGGATGTTACTTTTATTGGAGGAAACACGCAAGAACCAAAGAATGTTTTCTATAAATTTGAGCAGACAGTTTCCGCAGAAGAGATGTACTGCGCGGTAGAATCTCATATTAAAACCGCAGATATTTTAATTATGTCAGCAGCTGTTGCTGACTACACTCTTCCTAAACATTTAAATAAACTAAAAAAAGGCGATGGCGAACTTTCTTTAAATCTAAGTAGAACAAAAGACATTCTCTTTCTAACAAAAACCATGATGTCTAAAGATAAAGTCAGAGTTGGTTTTGCTGCAGAGACCGAAAATCTTATTGAAAACGCTCGAAAAAAACTTGAAAAGAAAGAGCTCGACATGGTTGTAGCAAATCTGGTTGAGCCTGATTTTAATCCGTTTGGCAGCAGCAAAAACAGGGTTGTCTTTGTTTTTAAAGATAGCGTTGAAGAACTGCCTGAGATGGATAAATCGGAAATTGGAACTCTTATTGCAGAAAAAGCGTATCAACTGGCAAACAAAAAACGGAATAATAATGAACAGTAATGAAAAAAAACTTACTCCTGCCCAGGAAGATTATCTTGAAGTTATTTATGAAATTACAGAAGAACATAAGGTTGCAAGGAACAAAGAAATAGCGGAAAAGCTTGGAGTAACAAGAGCGACTGTTACAGGCGCACTCAAAACGCTTGCTGAAAAAAAGCTTATAAATTACGAAGCTCACGGATATGTAACTTTAACAGATGTTGGAACTGAAATATCAAAACTGCTAATTGACAAGCACTACCTTTTTAAATATTTTTTCAATATTATCCTTGGGATGAGCGAAAAAGATGCGGTAGAAATTGCCTGCAGAATAGAGCATTCAATCACAGAAGATGCTTTCACAAGATTTAAAGAACTTATCTCAAACATAAAAAACTGCAAAAACGCAAACAACTGTCAATCGTGTGTAAATGATAATAAAAACAAAGAGTTGATATGAAAAAAACAGTTTCCAGCGGTGAGATTATCATCAAAAGGGAAGAGATTTCCCCCTATCTTTATATTATATTAATTGGAAAGGTCAGAATCGAGGATAGTCACGGGATTTACTATCTCTCAAAAAATGATTTTTTTGGCGAAGAAGGCGTTTTTCTCAAAAAGCCATCTTCCTGCACCGTTATTGCAAGCGACGAAACAGAAGTTATGATTCTGCCTGAAGCAGAAGTCCTTTCATTTATTAAAGAATATCCAGACATTGCAATGACAATTATTAGAAAAAATATTGCAAGAGCATGCAACAGTCATAAGCAATTTAATGAAAAAAATTATTATTATCAAAGACTTCTCGAAATATTAATTTCTGCACTGCCACAAGAAAGCATTACCCCCGATTTTATGAAAACACAGATTTCCCTTATCACTGTTGCTGAAAAAATTGGGCTTCCTATTCCATCCGTCAGGGCACTTTTTACAATGGCTCAGCCAATGGGCGATCTTTTTCTTGATAAAGAATCAATTATTCATGCAAAAAACGCCTCTTATCTTAGAAATAGAATCCAGAAAATGTCACTGGAGCAATATTTCGGACTTGACAAACTTGAAGGTGAAAAAGGGGTCGGCCATTTCAACCTTTTATATTTATTAAATAATAACATCAAATAGGTAAAACAATGAAAATCATTTGTCCATCATGCAAAACTGCTTATACAATTGAGGAGTCCAAAATTCCCGAAAAAGGACTTGTTGTAAAGTGCTCTGTCTGTCAGACTGAATATAAGGTTAGAAAAAAAAGCGATGTCTCTCAGGAAGCTCCAAAGCCAATCGCCTCAACTGCTCTTGATGATTTGTTCAATGATTTTAAAGGCTCTGCTGAAGATTCTGATGATGAGAAAACAAGAAATGTTAAAATGTTTGAAAAGACCGATGGCGAGACTGATATTTTTGAAAAAACTTCCGTAGAGGACTCTCTTTTCAGCGACATTCCTTCTTCTTCACAAAAAATAGATATTGATGACTTTGATATAGAAAATATAAATATAGAAAATGATTTTCTGAGCTCACTTTTTTCTGATCACACCAAAAAGTCTGATTATGAAACCCACAGTTTGGAAAATCTCGAAAAAAGTATAATTGAAAAATCTTTTGCTCAAGGCCTTGATGAATCTACAAAAATTATTTCAAATCCTTCAGGCAGCGATGCTTCAATATTTGTAAGAAGCACTTCAACAGGAGAAATAAGTGGGCCTTACACCGTGGATGATATTGAAACTTTTGCAGAAAAAGGGTCTATTTCTCTTGATGACGATATAAGCTCAGACGGGATAACATGGAAATCTCTTGTTGCGTTTTTAAACCCTGAAATGGCGGGCAGTTCTGATAAAAGCAGTTTTAAACCTTCAGATCTTAATATTGTAGATAGAAGTTATGAGTCTTCTTCTTATGAAGTGCCTCAGCAATCAAGATTATCACTTTCTGAAACAGATGGTGTTTCAACCAAAAAGAAGAAAATTTCTCAAATAAAAGATGCTGACAGTGCCAATCTTTTTGATTTGCCAAGCAAATCTATTAACCATACTTTTATTCCTGGAGAAGATGAAAACACAGGGGTTATGTCAAAAACGGTTACAACATTTAAAAGGAAAAAATATTCAGGCAGCAACTCTTTATTTAGAGTTGTTTTTCCGTTTTTAATTTTGGGAGTGGTTGCAGGTGGCGGCTATTATGGATACACCAAATATTTTAAAAAAGAGCAGTCGTCAACCGAAATGCTCAATAAAATCACAGAATCAATCTCTGAAAACGCAGGGACACTTGATGATGTAAGGGTTGCTTTGGATAAAGATTTACTTAAAGATTACAAAAAAGGTGCCGGAATTTTAAAGCAATACATGAAGTCAGACGACATACCAGCTACCGTTGTTGGTCTTGATGGGCAGATTAAATTAAATATGATGATTTCATACGGCGTAAAAACAGAGTCAATGGAAACTCTTGGCACAAGAATAGAGGCGGCAGCGGGGAAAAACCCCGAAAACCTTGATTTGTTGAAAGCCAAGGCACTTCTCTATATTGTAAACGGGCAATACGAAAAAGCTGTTGCAGCAGCAGAGCCTCATGTCGCAAAAAACGACCCTGAAATTTATTATATTTTAGGCATGGCAGCACTTAACAAAAAAGACTACATTAACGGCTATGCTCTGTTAAATAATGGATTTATTCATTCTGCAGGGAAGAAATGCAAAATTCCTTTTGCTATTGGCAAGCTAAAAAAAGAGGCTAATGATTTAGAGTCTGCGATTGCATATCTTAACAAATCAATTGAAGCAAATCCGCAGCATTTAAAATCATATATTGCAAAGGCAGAACTTTATCTCCAAAAAAACGATTATCCAAAAGCTCTTGAAATTCTTAGCGAAATTAACGGAGCATATCTTGCCTCTGCTGAAAACGGTGAAAAGGCTGCAATATATGCAATGGCTGGTGAAGTTCACTTTAAACTTGGCAATCTAAAAGAATCAACAGAAAATTTCAAAAAAGCTGTTGAAGCAGACAAATCAAACATCATATACATGACTAAACTAGCTGATATTTATAGAGAAACAG